>JAFPTC010000132.1 GCA_017400455.1 Prevotella sp.
GAGGGGCTTGGGGAGGCCCTTCCCCCTGAAGTGCTCGATCGCATCCGCTTCGAGCTCCACATCATGAAGACCATGGGCTTCCCCGGCTACTTCCTCATTGTGCAGGACTTCATCAACTCCGCCCGCGACGAGCTCGATGTGTGGGTAGGCCCTGGCCGAGGCTCGGCGGCCGGCAGCGTGGTGGCCTACTGCCTGGGCATCACCAAGATAGACCCCCTGAAGTACGACCTGCTGTTCGAGCGTTTCCTTAACCCCGACCGTATCTCGCTGCCCGATATCGACACCGACTTCGACGACGACGGCCGCGGACGCGTTCTGAAGTGGGTCGAGGACAAGTATGGCCACGAGAACTGCGCCCACATCATCACCTACGCCTCCATGGCCACGAAGAATAGCATCAAGGACGTGGCCCGCGTCGAAAAAGTGCCCCTGGCCGTGAGCAACGCCCTGTGCAAGGCCATCCCCGACCGCCTGCCCGACGTTGACGGCAAGACGCCGAAAATGAACCTCGTCAACGCCATCAAGGCCGTGCCCCAGCTGCGCGAGGCCGAGGCCAGCAACGACCCCGCACTGGCCAACACCATCAAGTATGCCAAGATGCTCGAAGGCACCGTGCGCGGCACCGGCATCCATGCCTGCGGCTTCATCATCTGCCGCGACCCCATCAGCGACTGGGTGCCCGTCTCCACCGCCGACGACCCCGACTTCAAGGACACCAAGACCAACTGCACCCAGTACGACGGCCACGTCATCGAGTCTACCGGACTCATCAAGATGGACTTCCTTGGCCTGAAGACCCTCTCTGAGCTGAAGGAGGCCTGTGCCAACATCAAGCTCACCCGAGGCATCGACGTGGACCTCGACCACATACCCATCGACGACCCCAAGACCTACGAGCTCTACCAGCAGGGCCGCACCGTGGGCACCTTCCAGTTCGAGTCGGCAGGCATGCAGAAGTACCTGCGCGAGCTGCGCCCCACCGTCTTCGAGGACCTCATCGCCATGAACGCCCTCTACCGCCCGGGCCCCATGGGCTACATCCCCGACTTCATCAAGCGCAAGAACGGTCAGGCCCCCATCACCTACGACATTCCCATCATGGAGAAATACCTGAAGGACACCTACGGCATCACCGTCTATCAGGAGCAGGTCATGCTGCTCAGCCGCCTGCTGGCCGACTTCACCCGTGGCGAGAGCGACGCCCTGCGCAAGGCCATGGGTAAGAAGAAGAAAGACATCGTCGACGCCATGAAGCCCAAGTTCATCGAGGGCGGCAAGAAGAACGGCCACGACCCGAAGGTGCTCGAAAAGATATGGGCCGACTGGGAGAGCTTCGCCTCCTACGCCTTCAACAAGAGCCATGCCGCCTGCTATTCCTGGGTGGCCTATCAGACGGCCTACCTCAAGGCCAACTATCCCGCCGAGTACATGGCCGCCATCATGACGCGCCGCCGCGACCAGATCACCGAAATTACCAAGCTCATGGACGAGTGCAAGCAGATGGGCATTGCCACCCTGGGCCCCGACGTGAACGAGTCGTACCTGAAGTTCGGCGTCAACCACCACGGCGAGATTCGCTTCGGCCTCGCCGCCATCAAGGGCATGGGCGACGGCGCTGCACAGGCCATCATCGACGAGCGCAACGCCAACGGACTCTATAAGGACATCTTCGACTTTGCCCAGCGTGTCAGCTCCTCCAACGTCAACCGCAAGGCCTACGAGAGCCTCGCCCTCAGCGGCGGCTTCGACAGCTTCGGCATCCGCCGCGAGGTGTTCTTCGCCCAGAATAGCAAGGGCGAGCAGTTCCTCGACACCCTCGTGCGCTACGGTCAGATGTACCAGCAGGCCAAGAACGAGGCCCAGAACTCGCTCTTCGGCGGCTTCGACAGCATCGAGATTGCCACGCCCGCCATTCCCAAGACCGACGTGCGCTGGAGCGACATCGAGCGCCTCAACAAGGAGCGCGACCTCGTGGGCATCTACCTCTCGGCCCATCCGCTCGACGAGTATAGAATCATTCTCGAATCCAAGCTCTGCAACACCCGCTGCGACGAGCTGGCCGACAGGTGTGCCGCCCTGATGAACCGCGAGGACGTCACCTTTGGCGGCATCGTCACCGCCGTCACCCAGAAGTTCAGCAAGAACGGCCAGCCCTTCGGCATCGTCACCCTGGAGGACTTCAACGGCCAGGGCGAGCTGGCCCTCTTCGGCGAGGAGTGGGGCCGCTGGAACGGGTGGTTCGTCGTGGGCGCCGCCGTCTACGTCAGCGGTAAGATGGTGCAGCGCTTCCGCGACAACTCCTCCAAGCAGCTGCGCATCACCAACGTCGAGTACATGCAGACCGTGAAGGAGAAGGCCATCGACCGCATCACCATCACCCTCGTCAGCGACCTGATAGACGAGAAGATAGTGAACGAGCTGAGCGAGATTGTCGACATGCATCCCGGCAACACGAAGCTCTACTTCGAGCTGCGCGACTCCTTGAATCGCAACCACGTGCTGCTGCGCTCGCGCACCCAGGGCGTCGACGTCGTCTTCTCGCTCACCGACTTCATCGACCAGACCAAAGGCATGGACTACAGCATCAACTGAGTCCCCGCCGCAGCATTATATTTCAACACAGAGATACAGAGGCACAGAGTTTTTTCTTAAACCCTCTGTGTCTCTGTGCTTGTTGGTTGGGCTGGGGCTTGTAATTTGAAGAAATAACCCTCTGTGTCTCTGTATCTCTGTGTTGTATTTCCCCACGGCATCGCCCCGCGAAAAAACTCAGGATGCGACAAACTGACACTGCGTCAGCAAAAAAAGAAGAAATCCTTGCCGTGTGTCGCATTTTTTTTGTATCTTTGTCGCGAAAAACAAGTGGCACGCCATTTGCTTTTCCCAATAAGGAAACCATAGTTTATAAACCATTTAACGAGTAAAACAGCACAATGGAAGTAACAGTAACAAGCGAGAACTTTGAGAGCCTGAAGAACGGTAAGAATCCCCTGGTCATTGACTTCTGGGCTACCTGGTGCGGCCCCTGCCGCATCGTGGCACCTATCATCAGCGAAATGGCTGAGAAATATGACGGCAAGATTGTCGTGGGCAAGTGCGACGTGGAGGAGAGCGAAGACCTGGCAGCCCAGTTTGGCGTGCGCAACATCCCCACCGTGGTGTTCCTCAAGGACGGCGAGCTGGTAGACAAGCTGGTGGGCGCCGTGTCGAAGCAGAAGTTTGAAGAGAAGTTTGAAGCCCTGCTCGGATGAACATCGACGAGGAAATGCTGCTCGACGAGCAGGAGACACGCCGCGAGATGGCGTTCATCCGCGAGCAGATGCCCGCAGGAATGGAAGACAGCTATGACGACGAGCGCCTCAGCTGGGTGCTCGACGCCATAGCTGCCTATTATTACGAGAGCGGCATCCTGGAAAGCAGCTCCGACGAGGTAGATGTCGATATGGATGCCGTGTCCAGCTACGTATGCAGCCTGGCCGAACAGGAAGGCCAGCCCCGGCTGGACGCACAGGAGGTGCGCATCATTGCCGAGGCCGACCTGGACTTTCAGGAGAGCCTGCTTTGAGGCCTACGGGTGAACCAGGGTGCCAATGTTCTCGCCCTGCATCACCTTCATCAAGTTGCCCACTATGTCCATGTTGAAGACGTAGATGGGCAACTTGTTGTCTTGGCACATGCAGATGGCCGAGAGGTCCATCACCTTCAGGTTGCGGCTGAGCACCTCGCTATAGCTGATGTCGTTGAACTTCGTGGCCGTGGGGTCTTTCTCCGGGTCGGCGGTGTAGACGCCGTCCACGCGGGTGCCCTTCAGCATCACGTCGGCCTCAATCTCCACGCCGCGCAGCGACGAGCCCGTGTCGGTGGTGAAATAGGGCTGGCCGGTGCCGGCCGAGAAGATGCACACCATGCCCTGCTCCATGGCCTCGATGGCCTTCCATTTCGAGTAGAACTCGCCGATGGGCTCCATGCGGATGGCCGTGAGCACCTTGTTCTTTACGCCCACGGCGTCCAGGGCCGAGCTGAGCGCCAGCGAGTTGATCACCGTGGCGCACATGCCCATCTGGTCGCCCTTCACGCGGTCGAAGCCTTTCTGCGAGCCGCTGAGCCCACGGAAGATGTTGCCGCCGCCAATGACGATGCCTATCTGGACGCCCAGCTCGTGGACTTCCTTAATCTGGCGGGCATAGTCGCCCAGCCGTTCGGGGTCAATGCCGTGACCCTGCTTGCCCATCAGGCTCTCGCCCGACAGCTTCAGAAGAATTCGTTTGAATCGTGCCATTGTGTTTCTTTTTTTACTGTCACTATATGATGAATTGTATTTCCTTGAATCCGAAGCGCAGCTCCTTGTGCTTATTGTCCTGAGGCACGAGCAGCAGCGAGCCCCCGTCCTCAACGCCCTTCAGCTTGGCCAGCAGGCGGCTGCCGTCAGGCAGCCGGAACCAGTGCGGTTGCCCGTCGCGGCGGTAGAGCGCCTGGCGGTAGCGGCCTCTGATGTCGTCCCACCGTCGCTGCTCCACCAGCTCCATATAGGCCGAAAGGTGGTGGGCAATGTGCTGCAGCAGTGCCTCGCGGTCGGTGCTGTGGCCCAGGATTTGGCAGAGCGACACCGGGTTGGGCGCATCGCTGTGGAACGCGCTTTGGTTCACGTTCAGCCCCGTGCCCAGGATGCAGGTCTTCACGTGGTTGCTGCTCAGGGTGGTCTCGATGAGCGTGCCGGCCAGCTTGCGGTCGTGCCAGTAGATGTCGTTGGGCCATTTCACCTCAATGCCGTCGGTCAGCTCGTCGAGCGCCGCCTTCAGCGCCATGGCGTTGGCCATGGACAGGATGAACTGGGCGTGAGCCTCCACGCCTCGGGGGTGGAGCAGCACCGAGAACAGCAGGTTCCGTCCCTGCTGGCTCTCCCAGTGGTTCGAGCCGCAGCCCCGTCCTGCCGTCTGGAAGTCGGTCCACACCAGCAGGTCCTCGTCGCCGCCGTGCTCCTTCAGCCAGCGGTTTGTAGAGTCGGTCTCGCTCAGGAAAATGATCTTGAAACTCATTGCAGATGCAAAGTTACGAAAAAATAAGAGAAATGCAAAAGATAAGTGGTCTTTTTTCTTGCACCACTTGCACCTGATTATTTCTACACAGAGTTTTCCCTTGCACCACTTGCACCTGTTTTTTCACCACAACGGGTTAAAAAAAAGAAAACTCTGTGCCTCTGTATCTTTGTGTTGAAATCAGATAAAAATCTGCGGAGGCTTCCCGTGAAAAAATCTCACGTGAGAAATTTTTCTGGGAGGCCTTCCCGTGAAAAAATCTCATTGACTTTTTCGCAAGCGGCGTTGCCGGGTGAGGAAAAAAAGGGAAGGAGGTGCTTAGGTGCAAGAGGTGCAAGTAAGGAATTCTGTTTCTAATAAGAAGATTAATAATGGTTTGTATATTCAACAAAGGTAACAACTCAGTCATGTGATATTTTAGACAAAAATCTTTCAAAAAAAGCTGCACGATTATCTATTTTTGAAGATTTGCGGGTGTGCCCAGGGCACACAATCTACAAAAATATGCCATCAGAAGAGATTTTTGTAAGATTTTTGAAGATTTTTGTCTAAAAAAACACATGACTGAGTTAATTGGAAAGAAATTTTTTTCTGATTCTTGAACGTAATTTTTTCTAATTCTTTCTAATTCTTTTCCCAAATAAAAATCCATTTTCTTCATAATTCTTTTCATAAAAAATTCATATTTTCTTCCTGTTTAATGTCCCCCAAAAGTGTGGAAATGATATAAATATAGGTGTTTTTTGTTAAAAGGAGAGGGCGGATTGCGGCAGTTTGCGAAAAAAACACTATTTTTGCCAGTAAAATGAATGGCATGACAGCTATGACTTCCCAGACAACAGGGTTACGACGAAGGGTGCTCGTACTATTACTGATGATAGTAGGAGCAGGAGCGGCATTGGCGCAGAGACGCCTCGTGGTGGCCGACGTGGAGACGATGCTCCCCGTGGCGGGGGTGAACGTGCAGGGCAAGGACCAGGTGAGCGTGAGCGACTCGGCGGGCGTGTTCCAGGTGCCCGAGGGCAGCCGGTCGCTGCTGTTCTCGCACGTGAACTACGAAAGCCGCATCGTGAACATGGACGAGGTGGCGGGCGACACCGTCTACATCATCTCGAAACTGCTGGGCGTGAAAGAGGTGGTGGTCTTTGGCAAGGGAAAGCTCGACGACCGCCTTGACGACCTGAACAAGAACCTGCGCAGGCAGATAAAAGAGGCGCAGCTGCTGGCCAACGACCCCAACAAGCCGGCCAGCCTGCCGCTGGGCCTGCTGGCCAAGCTGCTGCCCAAGAAGTGGCGGCCCGGCTACAAGGATGCGCAGCGGAAGAAACGTCATGACGACATTCTGAGGAGCTATTAAGTGACCGTTAAATAATAACTTGGTATGAATCGAGGTACGAGGTACGAGGTGCGAGGTACGAGGTATGAATCGAGGTGCGAGGTACGAGATTACTCTGCTGTGGAGTATTCTGCCTGCAAGGTATTCTCGTACCTCGCACCTCGTACCTCGTACCTCGAAAATCCCAACTTATTTTTAGCATATTACTAAGACTACAGAGAGAGCGGCATGAAACAGTGGACTGACAGGATTCGCCAGGTGAAGATATGGCTGGTGGCAGCGGCAGTGATGATTGCCGGCGCCTCGCTCTATGTGAGCCATCAGCTGGTGAACGACCTGAAGCAGGAGGAACGCACGAAGATGGACCTCTGGGCCAAGGCCATGAACTTCGTGCAGGAGGCCGACGGCGAGACCGACCTGTCGCTGGCCCTCGCCTTCATAGAGGGCAACACCACCATTCCCGTCATCGTGACCGACAAGGAGGGGCGCGTGCAGGAGTACCGCAACATTGAGGACTCGCTGGGCGTGGCCGACTATGCGCGGCGCATGCGCCAGGCCGGCGACACCATCAGCATCAGCCTGGGTGCCGGCGACTACCTGCTGGTGTGCTACGACGAGAGCACCCTGCTGAAACGCCTCACGCAGTATCCCTACTGGCAGCTGGGCATCGTGATGATTTTCGTGGTGGTGGCCATCTTTGCCCTGCTGTCGAGCAAGCGCGCCGAGCAGAACAAGGTGTGGGTGGGCCTGAGCAAGGAGACGGCCCACCAGCTGGGCACCCCCATCAGCAGCCTCATGGCCTGGACGGAGATGCTGAAGGAGAGCTATCCGGAGGACGAGCTCATTCCCGAGATGGAGCAGGACGTGAGGCGGCTGGAGCGCATAGCCGAGCGCTTCTCGAAGATAGGATCGCTGCCCGAGCCCGTGGACACCTGCATGCAGGAGGTGCTGGACCACGTCATAGCCTATATGGACAAGCGCACGTCGCAGAAGGTGACCATCCGTGGCCACTATCCCAACCACGACGTGGTGGTGAAGATCAACCCCTCGCTCTTCGAGTGGGTCATAGAAAACCTGTGCAAGAACGCCGTCGACGCCATGGAGGGCCAGTCGGGCCGTATCGACCTGTGGCTGCTGGAGGAGGACGACGTGGTGGCCGTGGAGGTGGCCGACACGGGCAAGGGCATACGCAAGAAGAACGTGAAGAACGTGTTCCGGCCGGGATTCACCACGAAGAAACGCGGCTGGGGCCTGGGCCTGTCGCTGGCCAAGCGCATCGTAGAGGAATATCACCACGGCCACATTTTCGTGAAGCAGAGTGAAGTGGGGCGGGGCACCACTTTCCGAATAGAATTGCGGCAATCGTAAAAAAATCAAGTTTCGCATTCGCTTCGCTCGAGCTTGCTCGCTTCGCTTGCGAAGAACTTCTTGGTAGTTCAGGAGTTCTGGAGTTGCTGGAGTTCAGACGTTAGTCCTTTCTCTACACTTTTCAGGTGGTTATTATTGAAGTGCCATCGTAGCAGAACTATTGTCTGCACTCCGGAACTTCTGTAACTCCAGAACTCCTATAACTTGAGAAAGTCGAAAAAAAAACTGATTATTTCTTACTCTAATTCGTGGAAAATTTGTAATTTTGCATCGTCGTACTCCTGCGACGTTACACATTATTATATATAATATATGGATAAGAACAAGCAATTTGTCATCACCATCAACCGCGAAGTGGGCTCTGGCGGACGAACCGTGGGCCGCAAACTGGCCGAGCGCCTGGGCGTGAAATACTATGACAAGGCCTTGGTGAAGGGCCTTACCCAGAAGTTCGGGCTCACCCTTGAAGAGATTGAACGCATCAAGGGACAGAAGAAATCGTGGTGGAACGAGTTCAATATCTACTACAATGCCCGTGTGGGCAGCGCCCGCATGCCCATGGAGGCCGAGGTGCAGCTGACCACCGCCTCGATGTTCGAGACCGAGAAGGCCATCCTCCAGGAACTGGCCAAGGAGGAATCGTGCGTGGTGGCCGGACGGTCGGGCTTCCTGGTGTTTCGCGACTGGCCCAACCACCTGAACGTCTTCATCCAGGCCTCGCAGCAGCACCGCGTGGAGCGCATCATGCGCAAGCAGGGCGTCAGCGAGCAGCAGGCCCTCGACATCATCGAGAAGATGGACTCCACCCGCGAGACCTACATCCAGAAGTATGACGACACCACCCGTTACGACACCCGTAACTACCAGATTGTGCTCTCGATGGACGACATGACCCCCGACGCCGCTGCCGACGTGATCATGGCCTACATCAACGCCATGGGGTCTGAGAAATAGCAGAAGAATGAGGAGGAACATGAAAATGTGGACTCTGAGGCTGGCGATGACGCTCATCGCCTGCCACCTGTCGCTGCCCGCGTCGCTGGCCCAGGTGGAGCTGGTGTTCACGCCCCAGTGGACGGCTCAGGCACAGTTTGCCGGCTTCTATGTGGCGCAGACCAAGGGCTTCTACCAGGAGGTGGGGCTGAAGGTGCACATTGTCCATCCGTCGTCCTCGAACCCCTGCATCAACCGCCTGAAGGACGGCAGCAGCCAGATTATCACCCTTCAGCTGCCCGCCGCCATGCACCAAGTGGATCAGGGCATGCAGCTGGTGAACGTGATGCAGGTGCTGCAGAACAACTCGCAGATGATTGTGTCGCATAAGCCGCTGAAGACCATCCGCGACCTCGATGGCAAGAAGGTGGGCACGTGGCATGCCGGCTTCAGCGAGCTGGCCTTCGCCGTGGCCCACCAGCAGCAGATAAACATAGAGTGGGTGGAATTTGCGCAGAACGTAAACCTCTATGTGTCCAAGGCCGTCGACGCCACCATGGCCCAAAGCTACAACGAGTTCTTCCAACTTCAGTTGGCGGGCCAGCGCTTCCAGCCCAGCCAGCTCATCTATCTGGCTGACATTGGCTGCAACGTTCCCGAAGACGGCATCTACGTCACGGCCGACTTCTACCGCGTCCACCACGTGGAGGTGGAGCGCTTTGCCGAGGCTACGCGCCGGGGATGGGAGTGGGCGGCCGAGCATCCCGAGGAGACCCTGGACATTGTGATGGAGATTACGCGCAGAAACGGCGTGAGCACCAACCGTCCGGCCCAGCGCTGGATGCTGAACCAGATTCTGGAGCTGGCCGAAGACCGCAAGAGCGGCCGCCGTACCTATCGCTTAGAGCCGGAAGCCGTGGCACTGGCCAATAAGCTGATGCGCCAGAACGGCTACCTGTCGAAAGATATTACTTACGAAATGCTTAGTAAACCATGAAGCTTCCCGTTGCCCTGAACCCCTCGCGCTCGCTGGCGACGAAGATCACCGTTTGGGTCGTAATCACCATTCTGGCCGTCTTCTTAGTCCTTACACTGTTCATCCAGCGCACCACGGCCGAAGGCATCTTCCTTGAGGCCAACGCCCGCTACATGGGAATGCTGGCCGGCAACAACGAGCGGGTGAACGCCACGCTGAAGTCGGTAGAAGCAGCCATCGGCAACACCGTGCCGTTGGTGGAGGAAAACCTCGACCGCCCCGACCGCCTCTACGGTCTCGTGGAGCGGGTGGTGGCGCTGAACCCTGACATCGTGGGGTCGGCCATTGCCTTTGAACCCTACTACTATCCGGAGAAAGGCAAGCAGTTCTCGCCCTATGCCTACCGCATAGGCAACACCGTCGACAGCAAACAACTGGGATCGCCCGACTATGAGTACCACTACATGGACTGGTATCAGATTCCCAAGCTTTTAGGCAAACCCTATTGGAGCGAGCCCTATTATGACACCGACGGCGGCAACACGATGATGACTACCTACTCGCTGCCCCTGCGCAACAACGATGGCGAGCTTTACGCCATCTTCACCGCCGATGTCGCCTTGGAATGGCTCAGCAGCATGATGGAAGAAACCGACAGCATCAACAACAGCGAGGGTGCCCTGGGTCAGGGCCACGCCTATAGCTTCATCATCGGGCGCGGCGGAACCTACATTGCCCATCCCGACCGCGAGCGCGTGCTGAACGAGACCTATTTCAGCCACGCCATGGAAACCGCCGATACGCTGGATGACTATGCTGGCTACCAGATGATTGCTGGCTGTCGGGGCAACGCCCACTTAGACGGCTCCGACACGCTCAGCATCTACTACTCGCCCATCGAGCGTACGGGCTGGTCAATGGCCATCGTCGTACCCGACGCAGAAATCGTGGCCGGCGCCCGGCGGGCAGGCTATATCATCCTGGGCTTGATGCTGCTGGGCCTGCTTGCCGTCATCCTGGTGTGCCGCTATGCCATTGGGCGCATCACCAAGCCGCTGACACGCTTTGCCGCCTCGGCCGACGAGATTTCGCTGGGCCATTTCGACACACCACTGCCCGGCGTGAAGACCCACGACGAGATGCGCCACCTGCACGACTCGTTCCTCACCATGCAACATTCGCTGAACCAGCAGATACAGGAGACGGCACGCGTCACCGAACAGAAGGGCCGCATAGAAAGCGAGCTGCACATTGCCCGCAGCATCCAGATGGCCATGCTGCCCAAGACCTTCCCGCCCTATCCCGACCGCGACGAGATATCCATCTACGGCCAGCTGACACCCGCCAAGGAGGTGGGCGGCGACCTCTACGACTTCTACATACGCGAGGACAAACTCTTCTTCTGCATAGGCGACGTCAGCGGCAAGGGCGTCCCCGCCTCGCTGGTGATGGCCGTCACCCGGGCCCTGTTCCGCACCATCTCCTCCCACGAGTCGCAGCCCGACCGCATTGTGAGCCTGCTGAACGACACGATAGCCGAGGACAACGAGACCTGCATGTTCGTCACCATGTTCGTGGGCGTCATCGACCTGCCCACGGGCTACATGCAGTATTGCAACGCCGGCCACGACGCCCCGCTGCTCATCTCGAAGGGAGGGCGCCGCATAGGCCTGCTGCCCGTGGACAGCAATCTGCCCGCCGGCGTGATGTATGGCTGGAAGTTCAGCCTCCAGGAAACAAGCATAGACAACGGAACGACCATCTTCCTCTATACCGACGGACTGACCGAGGCCGAGGACATCAATCACGGCCAGTTTGGCGAAGACCGCATCTTCGATTCGGCCCGTACCTGCTGCTTAAGCGGACAGATGACTCCCCGCCGGCTGCTGGAGCAGATGACCGACGACATCCATGCCTTCGTGGGCGAAGCCGAGCAGAGCGACGACCTGACGATGATGGCCATCCAGTATGACCTGAAGCGGGATATTCACCACCACCACTCGCTGACGCTGCCCAACGACGTCGAGGCCGTGCCCCAGCTCCACGAGTTCATCGAGGAAGTGGCCGAGGCAGCTCAGCTGGACGCCTCGCTCACCATGAGCCTGAACCTGGCCATCGAGGAGGCCGTGGTGAACGTGATGAACTACGCCTATCCGCCAGGCACGCAGGGCACCATCAACCTCTTTGCCACCACCGACGACCACTGCCTGACCATGATCATCAGCGACACTGGCACCCCCTTCGACCCCACCGCCAAGGAAGAGGTAGACACCACCCTCTCGGCCGAAGACCGGCCCATCGGCGGGCTGGGCATCCACCTGATTCGCCAGATTATGGACACCGTGGAATATGAGTATGTAGACGGCAAGAACGTGCTCACGCTGAAGAAGACAATACTTCCCGCCGGGAATGAGAAAACCGAATAATCAGAAAAACATTAAAACGCTATGTTTTTTGAAGTAGAAGAAAAAGATGGAGGCATGTACGCCACGGTCAGTGGCCGCCTCGACACCCCGTCAGCCGCTAAGGCCCAGCAGGAGATTACCCCGCTGCTGGAGAATGCCGACAAGTTCATAACGCTCGACTGCACCAACCTGGAATATATCAGCAGCTCGGGCCTGCGCCTGCTGCTCACCATTCGCAAGGAGGCTGCCCGCAAGGGTGGAAACGTGGTGGTGGAGCACATCAGCGACGACATCAAGAAGGTGCTTATGATGACCGGCTTCATCAACCTGTTTGAAATAAGATAGTACCAGGCCGCTGCCTGTTGGTGGAAGCCCATGAAGAACTACGGTCTTGACCTGCACGCCGAAATGCTGCTCGACGACTATCGCGAGCAGCTGCCGCTGTTTCAGCTGCTGCAGCAGGTGGTGGAGGCCAAGCTGCGCGACGCCATAGGGCAGATGGGCATTGAGGTGAACACCGTCGAGACCCGCATCAAGGAAGAGGCGTCGCTGGCCGGCAAGCTGGCCCGAAAGGGCGACAAGTATGGCTCGCTGGATGACATCACCGACATCTTCGGGGCCCGCATCATCGCCTTCTACAACGAAGACGTGGACCGCATCGCCTCGATGGCCGAGTCGCTCTTCGACATTGACTGGGCCAACTCGGCCGACCGCCGCAAGATGCACGAGTTCAACAGCTTCGGCTACAACTCGCTCCATTACATCTGCCGCCTGCCGGCCACCGTCTATCACGACCCCGAACATCCCGAGCTGAACCAGATACGCTTCGAGCTGCAGATGCGCACCGTGCTGCAGCACGTCTGGTCGGCCATCTATCATGACATTGGTTACAAAAGCGCCATTGAGACTCCCGTGGAGTATCGGCGCAGCCTGAGCCGTCTGGCCGGCATGCTGGAGCTGGCCGACGACGAGTTCAGTCGCATACGTAACGCCATTACCGAGTATCGTCGCCGCACGCAAAGCCTGGTCCAGAGTGCACGCCTGGTAGAAGTGCCTCTCGACGGCGACACTTTTCATTCCTTCCTCAATCTACATCCTTTCGACAAGCTGAACCAGAAGATAGCCGCCATCACCCAGGCAGAGCTATGCGAGGCCGACTTGTCGCGCTATTGCCGCGTGCTGCGCCACCTGGGCTTCAGCACGCTGGGCGATGTGGAGAAAATGATTCGTGAAGAGTCGGACGACGCCTATCAGCTGGCCCTCTACCAGCTGGGCAGTACCGACATCGACATTCTTGCCGCCACCGTGGGCATACAGAACCTTTGCAGCGTCTATATTCTCAAGCATGGAGGCGGCGAGGAAGGCCTCCGTCAGATGTTCGACCTGCTCTACGGGCCCAGCCAGCACAACGGCGTGATGGCGGGCTTCATCATGCAGCAGGCCAGCCGCCTGGCATTTATGAATCGCGCATAAGCGTTTCCAGCGCGTCCAGCATTTCCTGGGGCAGGGCGTAGCGCCTGTCGCTGCTCTTGGCGTCGATGGCCTCAAGGAAGTGGGGCATCTCCTCTGCGTACACCTTCTTCATCTGGTTGTTCGTCCCGTCGTCCGTGGAGAACGAGTAGGACGTGTTTGCCAGCCTGTCGGCCAGCTTCACCATCGGGGCGTAGGGCGTCAGCCTGATGCCCTGGTAGTAATGTTCGCCGGCGCGCTCGGCCCGCGTGCGCCCCTTGTCGTTGGTCAGGGCGTACACTATCTCAGCCGCCATGAGCGCCTGGCGGTCGTCCATCCATTGGGTGGCCGTGCGCTTCACGTCGTTGTAGGTCAGGCGCGCATCCTCAATGCTGTCGTGGAAATAGGCCCCGAAGAGCAGGGGCAGCACGTCCTCCTCGGCCGCGCAAGCCTCGTGGCCATATCGGCTGACGACCTCGGCCACCATGTCGAGGTGGAAGCCGTAGGGGTGGTTCTTGCCATAGCGCTGGTTCACGCTGTCGTGCAGCTCATGGGCCGCCTGCTTCATCTGTTCTATGGTCTGGGCGTGCCTGTCCATGGCCTGCTGGAATTCTTCTCGTGTCATGATCGTGTTTTTTCCGGAATCATGGTGCAAAGGTACAAAATAAGTGGGAGGAAAGAGCAGAAAAGCCTAAGTTTTTCTAACGCTAAAGGTTGAAACTTTTCTGCGGCGCCTCCGCGTGAAAATTTCTCACGTGAGATTTTTTTCTGGGAAGGCCTCCCGTGAAAAAATCTCACGTGAGAAATTTTCACGGGGCGCCCCCCTGCATTTGTAGGGAGTGAAACCCTGCACACGTCGGGCCTTAGTGTGCAGAAATGAAAAAAAGTAAGAAAAAAATATCCGTATTAGAAAAAAAGTTTGTAACTTTGCAGCCCGTTAGAAAGTGTATATGTGTAGCTTAGAGCAGTTTAAGATTGATTTGAAGGCCCTTGCCGAGGACGTGACGCCCCTGGACTGGCAGCTGGACGACCAATTCTTTGGCCAGCTCGAAGGCGCGCAGCTGCAGCACGGCTCTGTGCATGTGTCGGGGACTATACGCAAGTCCGTCGGCTTTTATGAACTGGTGCTGCGCGGCGAAGGCACGGTCAGCGTGCCATGCGACCGCTGCCTCGACCCCATGGATCAGCCCATAGAGGCCAACCTGAGGCTGGTGGTGAAGCTGGGCACGGAATACACCGAAGACGACGAGGTGATAACCGTGGACGAGGCAGACCCTGTGCTCGACACGGCTTGGCTCATTTACGAGTCAGTGGCCTTGGCGGTACCCATCCAGCACGTTCATCAACCTGGCGATTGTAACGTAGCTATGATGCGGAAGCTCCAGGAGCTTTCGGCTGCCCGAAGCAGTGATGCGGACGCCAACCAGGCTGTTGACCCCCGATGGGCAGCCCTGCAGAAATTAGTCAACAACAGTAACAATTAAAAATATCTAAAGAAAATGGCACATCCTAAAAGAAGACAGTCGAAGACTCGTACCGCAAAACGTCGCACCCATGACAAGGCAGTAGCCCCCACGCTGGCCCTCTGCCCCAACTGCGGCGCCTACTACATCTACCACACCGTATGCCCCTCGTGCGGCTACTATCGTGGCAAGGTGGCTATCAAGAAAGACGAAGAAGTGGCTGAATAATGGGAAAGGTAAACGCGATCATTACTGGCATCGGCGGCTACGTGCCCGACTATGTGCTCACCAACGATGAGCTGTCGCGCATGGTTGACACCAACGATGAGTGGATTATGACGCGTGTCGGAATCAAGGAGCGCCGAATCCTCACCGAGGAGGGCCTCGGCACTTCCTACATGGCGCGCAAGGCCGCCAAGGAACTCATCAAGAAGACGGGCGTGGACCCCGACTCGATTGATGCGCTCATCGTGGCAACCTCGACGGCCGACTACCACTATCCCTCGACAGCCAGCATCGTTATTGGCAAGCTGGGCCTGAAGAACGCTATGGCGTTCGACTTCTGGGCAGCCTGCTGCGGCTTCATCTATTCGCTCGACGTCGCCACGTCGATGATTCAAAGCGGACGCTACAAGAAAATCATCCTCATCGGTGCCGACAAGATGTCGTCGGTCACGGACTATAAGGACCGCTCCACCTGTCCCCTCTTCGGCGACGGCGCAGGAGCAGTGCTGCTCGAAGCCACCGAGGAGGAAGGACTGGGACTGCAGGACTCCTACCTGCGCACCGACGGACTGGGACTGCCCTTCCTGCACATGAAGGCAGGCGGCTCGGTGAGCCCCGCAAGCCACTTCACCGTGGATCACCGCATGCACTACACCTATCAGGAGGGACGCACCGTGTTCCGCTATGCCGTGACCAACATGTCGGCCGACAGTGCCCTCATCGCCGAGCGTAACGGCTTGACGAAGGACAACATCAACTGGATCATTCCCCACCAGGCCAACATGCGCATCATCGAGGCCGTGGCCAAGCGGCTGGAGATGCCCATGGAGAAGGTGATGGTGAACATCGAACGCTATGGCAACACCTCGGCAGGCACCATACCCTTGGCACTCTGGGAGTATGAGCCGCAGTTGCGCAAGGGCGACAACATCATCATGACGGCCTTCGGAGCCGGCTTCGTGCACGGAGCCAACTTCGTCCGCTGGGCCTACGACGGAAAATAGCCCCACGGGGCAAGACATCGGAATAATAAAAAAAGGGCGGATTGTTTGGCAGTTCGTCCTTTTTTCGTTATCTTTGTACCCGATAACAATAACTTTGAGCTTATGAGGAGGTTTTTTTTGTTTTTGTTGTTCTGCATGTCTGCATCGGCCGTGCTGGCACAGTCGTACAAGCTCGTTATCAACAAGACCGACGGGCAGACGCTGGAGCTCAACACCAGCGACGTGAAGGAGATTCAGGTGGTGGCGGCAGACGGCATGCGCAGCCTCACCGTCAGCGATTTGACGAACAGCGGGTGTATCTAAGCTGGTGTATGGTGGAACCGTACTTTCATTAGAAGAACTAAAATAAATGAACAATCACAAGGCAGGATTCGTAAACATCGTTGGAAATCCCAACGTAGGCAAGAGTACGCTCATGAACCAACTGGTTGGTGAGCGTATTTCCATTGCCACCTTCAAGGCGCAAACCACGCGCCATCGCATCATGGGCATCGTCAACACGCCCGACATGCAAATCGTGTTCAGCGACACGCCTGGCGTGCTGAAACCCAACTACAAGCTGCAGGAGTCGATGCTGGCGTTCTCTGAGAGTGCACTGCAGGACGCCGACGTGCTGCTCTACGTCACCGACGTGGTGGAGAACCCCGAGAAGAACATGGACTTCCTGGAGAAGGTGCAGAAGATGGACATTCCCGTCATTCTGCTCATCAACAAGATAGACGAGCTGAAGACCTCCCCAGGGGAGGCTCTTGCCGCCATCGTCGACCGCTGGCATCAGCTGCTGCCCAACGCTGAGATACTGCCCATCTCGGCAAAGAACAAGTTTGGCACTGACCTGCTGCTCAAGCGCATCCGGGAGCTGCTGCCCGAGAGTCCCGCCTTCTTCGACAAAGACCAGCTCACCGACAAGCCCGCCCGCTTCTTCGTCTCGGAGATTATCCGCGAGAAGATTCTGCTCTACTACGACAAGGAGATACCCTACAGCGTGGAGGTCGTCGTCGAGCGCTTCAAGGAAGACGAGCGCCAAATCCACATCAATGCCGTCATCTACGTCGAGCGCGACTCGCAGAAGGGCATCATCATCGGCCATCAGGGCGTGGCCCTGAAAAAGGTGTGCACCGAAGCCCGCAAGGCGCTGGAGAAGTTCTTCGACAAGCACATCTACCTGGAAGTTTTCGTCAAGGTGGACAAGGACTGGCGCTCGTCGAAGAAAGAACTCGACAACTTCGGCTACAACCCCGAATAGGGCCGTGGCAAAAAATTCTTTTCACAAAAAAACTAAAAAAGTTCGGAGTTCCGAACTTTTTTATTAATTTTGTATCTGCTTTAGCAAAGAAGAACTCAAATTATGAACGATTTCAGAAAATATGCTACACAGCATCTGGGCATGAACGGCCTGGTGCTGGACGACGTGATGCGCTCGGCCAATGCCACTCTGCTTGCAGAGAAGGCTCAGGCACAGTATCTTAACCCCTACATCCTGGAGGAGCGCCAGCTGAACGTGACGCAGATGGATGTGTTCAGCCGTCTGATGATGGACCGCATCATCTTCCTTGGAACACAGATCGACGACTACACTGCCAATACGCTCCAGGCGCAGTTGCTCTATCTCGACTCGGCCGACCCGGGTAAAGACATCTCTATCTATATCAACTCGCCGGGCGGCAGCGTCCACGCCGGACTGGGCATCTACGACACCATGCAGTTCATTTCGAGCGACGTGGCCACCATCTGCACGGGCATGGCCGCCTCGATGGCCGCCGTCTTGCTGGTGGCCGGTCAGGAGGGCAAGCGCTCGGCACTGCCCCACAGCCGCGTGATGATTCACCAGCCCTTAGGCGGCGTGCAGGGACAGGCCAGCGACATGGAGATTGAGGTGCGCGAGATTCAGAAACTGAAGAAGGAACTCTACACCATCATCGCCGACCACTCGCATACCGACTTCGACAAGGTGTGGGCCGACAGCGACCGCAACTACTGGATGACGGCCGAGGAGGCAAAGGCGTATGGGATGATTGACCAGGTGTTGACGAAGAAGTGATAAGTGAGGAGTGATAAGTGATAAGTGATAAGTGATAAGCGAGGAGTGAGAAGTGAAGAAACAATGTAATTTCTGCGGACGCAGCGAGCGGGAAGTGAAACTGCTCATCACGGGAGTGAATGGCTACATCTGTGAAGACTGTGCCAAGCAGGCATACCAGATAGTGAAGGAGTCGGGCTTCGACGACCAGCCGCAAAAGGACGACAACGAGAAGTTCGCCAAGCTGACGGTGCCCAAGCCCAAGGAGATAAAGGACTATCTGGACCAGTACATCATTGGCCAGGACGAGGCCAAGCGCTTCCTGTCAGTGGCCGTGTATAACCACTACAAGCGCCTGCAACAGCCCAAGGACGAGAAGGACGGCGTGGAGATAGAGAAGTCGAACATCATCATGGTGGGCCCCACCGGCACAGGCAAGACGCTCATGGCCCGCACCATAGCCAAGCTGCTCGACGTGCCCTTCACCATCGTCGACGCCACCGTCTTCACCGAGGCCGGCTATGTGGGCGAGGATGTGGAAAGCATACTGACCCGCCTGCTACAGGTGGCCGACTATAAGGTAGATGCCACCGAGCGGGGCATCGTCTTCATCGACGAGATTGACAAGATAGCCCGCAAGGCCGACAATCCCAGCATCACACGTGACGTCAGTGGCGAGGGCGTGCAGCAGGGACTGCTGAAGCTGCTGGAGGGAACGGTGGTGAACGTGCCGCCCAAGGGCGGACGCAAGCATCCCGACCAGGATTATATACACGTCGACACCCGCAACATCCTGTTCATCTGCGGCGGAGCCTTCGACGGCATTGAGCGCAAGATTGCCCAGCGCCTGAACACCCACACTGTGGGCTACAACTCCGTGCAGAATGTCAGGAAGATTGACAAGGACGACCTGATGAAATATGTGCAGCCGCAAGACCTGAAGTCCTTCGGCCTCATTCCCGAAATCATTGGCCGCCTGCCCATCCTCACCTATCTGAACCAGCTGGACCGGCCGGCCCTGAGACGCATACTGGTGGAGCCGAAAAACTCCATTGTCAAGCAGTATATCAAGCTGTTCAAGATGGACGGCATCGAGCTGACCTTCACCGAGGAAGCGCTGGAAACCATCGTCGACAAGGCGGTGGAATACAAGCTCGGCGCCCGAGGACTGCGCTCCATCGTAGAGAGCGTGATGATGGACGCCATGTTCGACCTGCCATCGAAGAAAGTAAAGAAATTTGAAGTCACCGCAGACTATGTAAAACAACAAATAGACAATTCCCATTTGGAATAAGACAAGCCTAAAGCCTATGACAAAAGACAATAAAGACCTGACAGCAGCGCTGAAGAAGCATTTTGGCTTCGATACCTTCAAGGGCGACCAGGAGGCCATCATCAAGAATGTGCTTGAAGGCAACGACACCTTTGTGCTCATGCCAACGGGTGGCGGAAAGTCGCTGTGCTATCAGCTGCCCTCGCTGCTGATGGACGGCGTGGCCATCGTCATCTCGCCGCTCATCGCGCTCATGAAGAACCAGGTGGACTTCATCACCCACTTGAGCGAGAACGAGGGAACGGCACATTTCCTGAACTCATCGCTGAACAAGACGGCCATTGACCAAGTGAAGGACGACATCAAGGAGGGCCGCACCAAGCTGCTCTACGTCGCTCCCGAGTCGCTGACGAAGGAGGACAACGTGGAGTTCCTGCGCAGCGTGAAAGTGTCGTTCTACGCCATTGACGAGGCCCATTGCATATCGGAGTGGGGCCACGACTTCCGGCCGGAGTACCGCCGCATCCGCCCCATCATCAACGAGATTGGCAAGGCCCCCATCATCGCCCTCACCGCCACCGCCACCGACAAGGTGCGCACCGACATCAAGAAAAACCTCGGCATCCTCGATGCCAAGGAGTTCAAGAGCTCGTTCAACCGCCCCAACCTCTACTATGAGGTGCGGCAGAAGACAAAGGACATCGACAAGGACATCGTGCGCTTCATCAAGCAGCACTCGGGCAAGAGCGGCATCATCTATTGCCTGTCGCGCAAGAAGGTGGAAGACCTGGCTGAGGTGCTCAGGGCCAACGACATCAAGGCGCAGTGCTATCATGCCGGCCTCGACACCGCCACGCGCACCCAGGCCCAGGACGACTTCCTCATGGAGAAGATCGACGTCATCGTGGCCACCATCGCCTTCGGCATGGGCATCGACAAGCCCGACGTGCGCTTCGTCATCCACTACGACATTCCCAAGAGCCTCGAAGGCTATTACCAGGAGACCGGACGCGCCGGCCGCGACGGTGGTGAAGGCCTCTGCATAGCCTTCTACAGCTACAAGGACCTGCAGAAACTCGACAAGTTCATGGAGGGCAAGCCCGTGGCCGAGCAAGACATAGGCCGCCAGCTGCTGCAAGAGACGGCCGCCTATGCCGAGACCAGCGTCTGCCGCCGAAAGATGCTGCTCCACTACTTCGGCGAGGAATACAAGGAAGACAACTGCCACAACTGCGACAACTGCCTCCATCCCGGAACCAAGATTGAAGCCAGCAAGCAGCTCGTCATCGCCCTCAACGCCATCCTGGCCATCAAGGAGAACTTCCGCACCGACTATGTCATAGACTTCATCACCGGGCGCGACACCGACGAGATTCTTGCCCACAAGCATAACGAGCTGGAAGAGTATGGCATGGGCGAGGACGAGAACCCCAAGATTTGGAACCCCGTCATTCGCCAGGCCCTCATCATGGGCTACCTGAAGAAGGATGTGGAAAACTATGGACTGCTGAAGGTGACGGCCGCTGGCAAGCGCTTCATCAAGAACCCGAAGTCGTTCATGGTGGTCGAGGACCACGAGTTCAACGAGGAAGACGAAGGCGGAGTAGGCGAAGGCGGCACCAGCGCTCTCGACCCCACGCTCTCGGCCATACTCCACGACCTGCGCAAGAAGTGGTCGCGCAAGATGGACCGTCCGCCCTACGTCATCTTCCAGGATGTGTCGCTCGAACAGATGGCCACCTACTATCCCGTCACCCTTGAGGAGCTGAAGAACATCCAGGGCGTGGGCGACGGAAAGACGCGCCAGCCCTACGCCAAGGAGTTTGTGGACGTCATCAAGCACTACTGTGAGGAGAACGACATCGAGCGTCAGGCCGACCTGCGCGTGCGCACCAAGGCCAAGGATTCCATGCGCAAGCTGAAGATCCTGCAGAACATCGACCGCCGCATTGCCCTCGACGACATTGCCAATGCCCTTGGCATCGACTTCGAGGAGATGCTCGACGAGCTGGAGGGCATCGTCCTCTACAGCGGCAACAAGATCAACATCGACTACTTCCTCTACGAGATCATGGACCGCGACGACGTGGCCGACATCTGCGACTTCTTCTCCAGTCAGGAGAAGGACGACCTGGAAGCCGCCTATCGTGAGTTCGGCTCAGAATTCTCTGAAGACGAAATTCGCCTGGTTCGCGTCAAGTTCATCAGCGACATGGCCAACTGATAGACCTCCAGTCCGCATGGGATGAAGCACCTGCTCTCCTTCCTGCTGTTCCTGACTATCATTGGTATCGACAAGATAAAGGTGGGCTATGGTCACAAAAGCATGGACGCAGTTATGTTACAAATGTAGATGGGGCTAACCATCTGATTAAGAATCCTACCAAAGCAAACCACAATTATGGCAAAAGAATTAATTATAAAGATGGAGGAGTATTATTATGGGTAAGAAAGTAATTTAACTACATCCATTATAATTATTAACAGTAAACTTATCACGACATGAAAAGAAAGAAATATATTTCCTATGATCAAAGTATCATTGCCCTATTGGCCGAATACGGTTTTAGGAAGAAGAATAAGGATTTTTTCATCAGAGATATTAGTTTAGATGTTTCTCAGGAAATCTCCTTCGGCCATTCTACCCAAGGTCAGGCACACGCCAAATACTATGCTATAAGAATTGCCATATTACTTCCAAAAGTATTAGAGCTCGCACAGAAACAAAATATTTTTATGCCCCTTACTGCCTTTTACACCTGCAATATAGGCGAACTAATGCCTAAACGCCAATATTTAGAGTGGTTTGTTAGTGAAGATACAGATGAGAAATACGACAAAAAAGTAGTTGAATCCATGCTTTTTCATATAAAGAAATATGCTATTCCTTTTTTAGATAAGTATAGCACACCAATGACTATAGTTAATGGAATAAAGAGTCGTGCGTATCCTAACCGCTATGGTGACAATTACCAAGCTTGTATCGCACTGTTTTTATATGGGGAAAAAGAGGACTTCGAATGGTTTGTAGAACAGAGAAGCTATGAGATTCAATTTAATGAATACGAAACGGAAGGACACTGGGACTACAAACATACGAAGGAACCCATAAAAAGGGGCTGTAGGGAGTTCCTCGAATGCGCAAATAAATTATCTTTGTTACTTAAAGAAAAATAAATACATAGTAGAGAGTAGAAGAAGGTCAACCATTACTAATCCATAAAAAAAAGAGTAAATATCCCAATCTTTTCCCTGACCGTTTGGAAATTTAGTTGTACATTTGCATAATGAGACATATAATACTGTCATTTGTCCTACTGTTCCCAGCTTTCTGTCATTCGCGGTCGGCGATAGAAGACTACGACAACTGGGCCGCAATGACGCTGGACTACGGCCCTGACGGCAACCGTTGGGAAACCTCCGAAGGCTACTTCTTCGGTGACTATGAGGAGCGCTTCACCGGCAATGGAAGCTCGCAGCATACCTCCTACACCTACCTGGACGGCGGCGTACTCTGCGTCACCAGCCCCACAGGCGCCCGCCAGTTCTACTACATGCAGCAGGACCATCTGGGCAGCATCTTCGAGATTGTCGATGCCGGGGGCAGTTCGGTCTTCACGGCCAGCTACGACTCAAAAGCAAACCACAATTATGGCCAAAGAATTAATTATAAAGATGGAGGAATATTATTATGGGTAAGAAAGTAATATGTCTATTTATTTGTTTTTTGGTAATAATGTATTCTTTTGGACAAGATATGTATACGGACAGAATAAAGTGGGAGGAACATGTAGAAACTATTACATGCTCAGATTCGAGTGACATTGTTTCAAAAATTCAACAAGAATGTACACATGAGTTGATTTTTCATAAAAAGTTGTTAACCATTGGTGACAAATCTTTTTATTGTGTCTTTGTTCCCATCGGTTCTGGTATTCCAAGATGGTTAATCTCCGTTTACTTGAAAAAAAAGGATAAATGGAATTTAGTCGCAAGGGGAACCGTAGTAAGAAATGTATTAGCCCTTACCGCACGAATTAATTCTAATAACGATAAAATTTTGTTTTATACAGATAATTGTATTGTTAGCAAGACGGCTGTAAAAGTGAAAGAAGAAGTGGAGGAAATTGGAGAGTTGTCGCTTTCTAAAATCATCAGGAAAATCAGATGTGACAATAAAGAAAAGGAATTTTCTGGCAAGAATGAACGGTAAATTATAATTTAAAGAAAACAAACCTATGGCAGCTGATTTGTAGTGCTTGCACCTCTTGCACCACGGCTGATTCACAGGGGGTTAGCTCTATATGAGCTTGCACCTTTGGCTGCACCGGCCATGAGCCTTGCCTGCACTTAGGTGCAACCAATGGTGCAAGCTCGAAAGCAGGCGATGGAACATAGAGAATAGTTTTCTATATGTTCCAAAACCGATAACTCGGCCTCCCAGCAGAAAAACTCGGCCTCCCAGCAGAAAAAGTCAATGACTTTTTTTGCTGGGAAGCCTCCCCGTGAAAGGACTGACTATCCATTTCTTCGGGGTGGTGCAGGTAGGTGCAAGCGGTGCAATTACTATGTGCAAACAAGTAAAAGTAAAAAAATAAGTCGGTATTGTTTTGTTTTCCTGTCATTGTGTTAAAAAAGGACAAGGCGTGACATAATTATTCACGTTGGACCCGCAAATCTCAAAAAATATTCGTAACTTTGCACGCAATATTTAAAGATAAGGTACATATTATGGCTTCATTTATTGCAGACAAGATTGTGATGGACGGCCTTACTTTCGATGACGTCCTGTTGATTCCCGCCTATTCGGAGGTGCTGCCGAAGACGGTAGAGTTGAAAACCCGCTTTTCGCGCCACATTGACCTGAACGTGCCCTTTGTGACGGCTGCCATGGACACCGTCACCGAGAGCCAGATGGCCATTGCCATTGCCCGCGAGGGCGGCATTGGCGTCATCCACAAGAACATGTCGATTGAGAACCAGGCCCGCGAGGTGGCCATTGTGAAGCGTGCCGAGAACGGCATGATCTACGATCCCGTGACCATCCCGCTGGGCAGCACGGTGGCCCAGGCGCTGGACATCATGTCGGAGTATCACATTGGCGGCATTCCCGTGGTGGACGACGAGAAGCACCTGGTGGGCATTGTCACCAACCGCGACCTGCGCTTCGAGCGCCGGCTGGACCGCCCCGTGGAGGATGTGATGACGAAGGAGAACCTGGTGACCACTCACCAGCAGACCAACCTGACGGATGCCGCCCAGATTCTGCAGGAGAACAAGATTGAGAAGCTGCCCGTGGTGGACAAGGCAGGCCGCCTGGTGGGCCTCATCACCTATAAGGATATTACCAAGGCGAAGGACAAGCCCATGGCCTGCAAGGACGACAAGGGCCGCCTGCGCGTGGCTGCCGGCGTGGGTGTCACCGTTGACACGCTCGACCGTATGCAGGCGCTGGTGAGCGCCGGTGCCGACGCCATTGTCATCGACACGGCCCATGGCCATTCGAAGGGCGTGGTGGAGAAGCTGCGCGAGGCCAAGGCCTCGTTTAAGGATATTGACATTGTGGTGGGCAACATTGCCACCGGCGAGGCTGCCCGCCTGCTGGTGGAGAACGGTGCCGACGCCGTGAAGGTGGGCATAGGCCCGGGCAGCATCTGCACCACGCGTGTGGTGGCCGGTGTGGGCGTGCCCCAGCTGAGCGCCGTCTACGATGTGTTCAGCGCCCTGAAGGGCACCGGCGTGCCCCTCATCGCCGATGGCGGACTGCGCTATTCGGGCGACGTGGTGAAGGCGCTGGCAGCCGGCGGATCGAGCGTGATGATAGGCTCGTTGGTGGCCGGCACCGAGGAGAGCCCCGGCGACACCATCATCTACAACGGACGTAAGTTCAAGAGCTATCGCGGCATGGGCTCGTTGGAGGCCATGGAGCACGGCTCGAAGGACCGCTACTTCCAGGCCGACACGAAGGACGTGAAGAAGCTGGTGCCCGAGGGCATTGCCGGCCGCGTGCCCTACAAGGGAACGGTGCAGGAGGTGATCTATCAGCTCACGGGCGGTCTGCGCTCGGGCATGGGCTATTGCGGAGCCTGCGACATTGAGCATCTGCACGAGGCCAAGTTCACCCGCATCACCAATGCCGGCGTGCAGGAGAGCCATCCGCACGACATCACCATCACCAGCGAAGCCCCCAACTATTCGCGTCCCAACGACTGAGGTCGTTAGGACTAAATAAAAAATATAAAATATAAAATAAAAAACTTGGCTGAGATAAATAACTAAATAATATAATAAAAACAATAGTGGTTGATAATAATGTTTTGGCAGAGAAGACGCTGAACTTTGCTGTTCGTGTGGTTAAGTGTTGCCATTATTTGCAGGAGGAAAAGAAAGACTATATCATGTCAAATCAGTTATTGCGGAGTGGTACAAGCATAGGAGCTAATGTTCATGAAGCAATATATGCTCAGAGCAAAGCTGACTTTATTAGTAAGTTAGGCATTGCTCTTAAAGAAGCAAGTGAGACGTCCTTCTGGTTGGTATTGCTATACAGAACTGATTATTTGGAAGAAAGAGTTTATTTGTCTTTGAAGTCAGACATAGATGAAATTATAAGAATAACTGTATCATCAATCAAAACAACAAGAAAAAATGAAAAATAGAAGGAAGATCAAGCCGACAAGTTTGTTATTTATTATTTTTTCTTTATTCTTTAGCCGCGCAGCGGCGCAGTCCGACCCTGTAGTGATGACTGTCAACGGTGTGGACGTGCCGCGCTCGGAGTTTGAGTATTCCTACAACAAGAATAATTCCGAGGGCGTGATCGACAAGAAAAGCGTCGAGGAATATGTAGACCTGTTCATCAACTACAAGCTGAAGGTGCAGGCCGCCCTGGATGCCCGCTACGACACACTGACGTCGTTTAAGAAAGAGTTTGCCCAGTATCGCGACCAGCAGGTGCTGCCCATGATGGTGACCGACGCCGACATGGATGCCGAGGCCAAGAAGATTTACGACGAGACGGTGAAGCGCATCGGCCCCGACGGTCTGATAAAGACGGCCCACATCCTGATGCGCGCCGACCAGCAGGCCCCGCAGGCCGAATGGGACAAGGCCAAGGTGCGCATCGACTCCATCTACCAGGCGCTGAAAAACGGTGCCGACTTTGCCGAGCTGGCCACCCGCCTGTCGCAGGACCCCGGCTCAGCCCGTCAGGGTGGCGAGCTGCCCTTTGCCCAGCACGGACAGTTTGTGAAGGAGTTTGAGGACGCCGCCTTTGCCCTGCAGCCCGGCCAGATGTCGGAAGTGGTGAAGTCGCCCTTCGGCTATCACATCATCCTCATGAAAGAGCGGAAGCAGCTGGAGCCCTTCGACTATCACCACGAAGCCATACTGAAGTTCATGGAGCAGCGCAACATGCGCGAGCAGATAGCCAAGCAGAAGGTGGAGCAGATGGCCAAGGACAGCAAGGACCAGCTGACCGTGGCCAAGATCATGGAGCAGAAGGCTTCCGACTTCTCGGCCAAGGACACGGACCTGCGCTACCTCATCCAGGAATATCACGACGGACTGCTGCTCTATGAAATCAGCAACAACCTCGTCTGGGACAAGGCCACGCGGGACGACGCCGGGCTGGCACAGTATTTCAAGAAGCACAAGAAGAACTATGCCTGGGACAAGCCCCGCTTCAAGGGCATTGCCTACCACGTGAAGGACCAGGCCGACGTGAAGGCCGTGCGCAACTGCGTGAAGAAGCTGCCGTTCGACCAGTGGGCCGAGGCCCTGCGCACCACGTTCAACGGCGACTCCGTTATACGCATCCGCGTGGAGAAAGGCATCTTCCGTGAGGGCGACAACGCCTATATAGACAGCGTGGTGTTCAAGAAGGACACCGCCGCCACCCACCTGAAGGACTATCCCATCAACGCCCATTACGGCAAGGTGCTGAAGAAAGGCCCCGAGGACTATACCGACGTGCGCGGACTGGTGGTGGCCGACTATCAGGAGCAGCTGGAACGCGAGTGGGTGGCCGACCTGCGCCGTAAATACGCCTTCAAAGTTAACGATGACGTCCTAAAGACCGTAAATAATCACTAATGATGCGGAAAAGTTTATTATTTCTTCTTTTTTCATTGTCCTTTAGCCACGCAGTGGCGCAGACCGACTCCCTGGCCAGCATCGTCGACGAGGTGGTATGGGTAGTGGGCGACGAGGCTATTCTGAAAAGCGACATCGAGGTGACCCGCATCCAGGCCTCGATGGAGGGCGTGAGGTGGAGCGGCGACCCCGACTGCACCATTCCCGAGCAGATAGCCGTGCAGAAACTCTTCCTGCACCAGGCGGCCATCGACAGCGTGGACAAGGACGTGACGGAGAACGACATTGCTGCCGAGATTGAAGGCCGCATAGAGTATATGATTGAGCAGATAGGGTCGAGGGAAAAGCTGGAAGAATATAAGAAGCAGAGCCTGAGCGAGATTCGCCAGTCGATGCACGACGACCTGCGCGACCAGCTGCTCATTCAGCAAATGAAGAAGAAGCTGGTGGAGAACATCACGGTGACGCCGGCCGAGGTGCGCCGGTTCTTCAAGGACATGCCCGAGGACAGCGTCCCCTATGTGCCCACCGCCGTGGAGGTGCAGATCATCACCCAGACGCCGAAGATTGCCATTGAGGAAATCAACCGCGTGAAGGAGGAACTGCGCGAGTATACCGACCGTATCAACAAGGGCGAGACCTCGTTCTCCACGCTGGCCCGACTCTATTCCGAAGACCCGGGCTCGCGGCGCAGCGGCGGCGAGATGGACTACGTGGGGCGTACCATCCTCGACCCGGCCTTTGCCGCCGTGGCCTTCAACCTGACCGACCCCACGAAGGTGTCGAAGATTGTGGAGTCGGAATTTGGCTTCCACATCATTCAGCTCATCGACAAGCGGGGCGACAAGATCAAGGTGCGCCACATCCTGCGCAAGCCCATCGTGGGCGACTCGGCCGTGAACGCCTCGCTGGCCCGGCTGGACACCATTGCTGCCGACGTGAGGGCTGGCGTGGTGCCCCAGCAGATTCAGCCGTTCTTCGACAAGAAGGACTTTACTTTCGAGGATGCCGTCTCGCTCTATTCCGACGATAAGGACACCAAGAGCAACCACGGACTGATGGCCAACAAGGCAGAGAACGGACAGCTGAAGTCGTCGCGCTTTGAGATGCAGGAGCTGCCCGCCGAGGTGGCCCGCGCCGTGGACACGCTCCAGGTGGGCCAGGTGTCGGCACCGTTCTCCATGATTAATGCTCGCGGCAAGACGGTGTGCGCCATCGTGAAGCTGAAGAACCGCATTCCTGGCCACAAGGCCAACGTCACCGAGGACTTCCAGCGACTGAAGGATGTGGTGCTGGAGAAGCGGCGCGCCGATTTCCTTCACGACTGGGTGGTGAACAAGATTAAGAGCACCTACGTCAGACTGAACGACCAGTATAACGACTGCGAGTTTGAGTATGAAGGATGGAAGAGGTGAGAGAAGTGAGGAGTGAGAAGAAGAGTTTTTCATAATGGACGTGCGTGGTGGATAGTGCTTGCAGCACTGTTCACTATTCACTATTCGCTATTCTCCATGGCTTTGCCGGCCACAACCGGCGCCCAGCGCGACGAGAAGCGCGTGTACCTGGTGCATGCCGATGAGCTGACCTTCGACCGGTGGCGCAACAATGGCGCACAGGTGCTGAAGGGGTCGGTGCAGTTTGAACACGACGGGGCCAAGCTCTATTGCGACAGCGCAAACTTCTTTGAGTCGAGCAACTCGTTTGAGGCGTGGGGCCACGTGCGCATGGTGCAGGGCGACACCCTCTCGCTCACCAGCGACCGGGGCTTCTATGACGGCAATCAGCAGATGATGGAAGCCCGCGAAAATGTGGTGCTGCGCCATCGCTCGACCACGCTCTATACCGACGAGCTCTATTACGACCGCATCTGGAACCAAGGCTATTTCCAGAACAGGGGTAAGCTGGTGGACAACGCCACGACGCTGACCAGCGACTGGGGCGAGTATCACACCGACACGAAGATGGCCATCTTCTACTACGACGTGAAGATGGTTGACAAGCAGTTTACGCTCACCACCGACTCGCTCTACTATGACACGCAGGTGAAGAACGCCCACATCGTGGGACCTTCAGACATTATCTCGGGCAAGAGCCATATCTATTCAGAGCTGGGCTTCTATAACACCGTCACCGAGGAGGCCGAACTGCTGAACCGCTCGCGGCTCGACAACCAGGGACGGACGCTGGTGGGCGACAGCCTGTGGCACAACGGGAAGTCGGGCATCAGCGAGGCTTTCGTGAATGTCGTTTTCACCGACTCAGTGAATAAAAGCATCCTGAAATGCGACTACGGCCACTATGAGGACAGCATAGGCTATGCCATGTGTACCGACAACGCCCTGGCCATCGACTATTCGCAGCGCGACTCGCTCTTCATGCATGCCGACACCATCAAGGTCTTTACCTATAACATCGAAACCGACTCGGTTTATCGCGTGCTACACGCGTATAATAAGGTACGTGCGTACCGTATTGATATACAGGCCGTGTGCGACTCACTGGTCTATTCGTCGCTCGACTCCTGCATGACCATGTATAAGGACCCCATCACGTGGAACATGAACCAGCAGTTGGTGGGCGACGAGATACAGGTGTTCATGAAAGACTCGGTCATCGACTATGCCCACGTCATCGACAATGCTTTCTCCATCGAGCAGCTGAAGGAAGAAAAGTGCTTTAATCAGGTGTCGTCGAAGGAGATGTTTGCCTATTTCACCGACGGCCATATTCATGAAGCCCAGGCAAAGGACAATGTCATCTCCATCTACTACCCTGAGGACAAAGCCGACAGCAGCTATGTGGGCTTGGTGTATCTGGAGAATAACGAGATGCGCATGTTCATGGACAGCATCGGCCAGCTGAGCCGCATCTGGATGCCGAAGACCGAAGGCACCATGTATCCCATGTCGCAGATTCCTCCCAACAAGCGCTATCTCGATGGCTTCGCATGGTATGACTATGTGCGTCCCCTGTCGAAGGACGATGTCTTTGTATGGCGAAGTAAGAAGAAGGAGAGTGAAAATGATGATGAAGCCGCGTCCCTTTAATCATAAGCCCATCTTTATAGACGAGCGCAAGGAACGCCTGGCCCAGGTGGAGCAGCGTGCGCGTGGCGAGGCGTCGGCCGTCAAGCCGTCGGCCTTGGAGGGCGTTTTCACTTCAAGACAGCAGCGCAAGTCAGCTATCCAGCTGAGTGTCCCCATGCTGCTCTCGGTGCTGCTCATCCTCCTTGCCACAGTGCTGCTCATTGTTTTCTCACGCTAAGTCAACCGTTCGTACCGTATGTCAGATATCATTCAACTCCTTCCCGACTCCGTAGCCAACCAGATAGCGGCTGGCGAGGTGATTCAGCGGCCGGCCTCCGTCATCAAGGAACTGATGGAGAACGCCATCGATGCCGGTGCGCATAACATACGCGTCATGGTGGTCGATGCGGGAAGAACCTCCATTCAGGTCATCGACGACGGTTGCGGCATGTCTGAGACGGACGCCCGACTGGCCTTTGAGCGTCATGCCACCTCGAAGATACGGCAGGCCGACGATTTGTTTGCCCTCCACACCATGGGCTTCCGTGGCGAGGCGCTGCCTTCCATAGCCGCTGTGGCGCAGGTGGTGCTGACCACCCGCACGGCAGACGACGAGATAGGCACCTGCCTTACCCTTCAGGGCTCACGCGTGGTGTCGCAGGAGCCTACAGCCTGTCCTGTGGGCTGCAATTTCAAGGTCGAAAATCTTTTCTTTAATGTGCCGGCGCGACGAAAGTTCCTGAAGACGAACGCTACGGAGCTGACCAATATCCTCACGGCCTTCGAGCGCATCGTGCTGGTCTATCCCGACATCAGCTTTACCTTCTATAGCAATCAGCAGGAACTGCTGTCCTTGCGAGCCGCATCCCTGCACCAGCGCATTGTCGATGTGTTCGGGAAAAAGCTCAGCCAGGGGCTGTTGCCGCTGTCGGTCGATACCCCGATGTGCCGTATCTCGGGTTTCGTGGGGAAACCGGAAATAGCCCGTAAGAAGGGCGTGCAGCAGTATTTCTTCGTTAACGGACGCTATATGCGCCATCCCTATTTCCATCGGGCTGTCGTCAGCGCCTACGAGCGGCTGGTCCCTGAGGGCATGATGCCGCCCTATTTCGTCTACTTCGACGTCAGTCCGGCCGACATCGATGTCAACATCCATCCCACGAAGACGGAGATCAAGTTCGAGAACGAGCAGGCCATCTATCAGCTGCTGTCGGCTACGGTGAAGGACGCTATTGGCAAGTTCTGCGAGGTGCCAACCATTGACTTCGACACTGAGGGACGGCCCGACATTCCCGTCTTCGACCCTCAGCGCGACGCTGTGAGAATGCCGCAGGTGCACTATATACCATCCTACAATCCCTTTGAGAGCTCGTCTTCCAGGCGCTCGGCCGCCTTGCCCGAATCGGGTGGGGGAGCCGACCTGATGGGCTTGCCGCCTGCGCAGCCAGTGCCCGACATGCCCGGCCTCTTCGACGAGGAAGCATTGGCCCCGTCGCCCGTGGACTCTGAAATCTCGCCTATTCACTATCAGTATAAAGGGCGGTATATCATGACGGCTGTCAAGTCGGGCCTGATGATTATTGACCAGCATCGCGCCGATGTCCGCATTTGCTACGAGCGCAACATGGAGCGCTTCTCGCATCATCAGACCAGCACGCAGCGGCTCCTCTTTCCCGAGATGATCCAGTTCTCGCCGTCCGACAATGTCATGATGCAGCGCTTCCTGCCCGAACTCACTACCATGGGCTTCGACATCAGTGACTTAGGCGGCGGCAGTTACGCCATCGGCGGCATCCCGTCGGGCATCGAGGGCGTTGACCCTTCTTCCCTGCTTCGCAACATCATCACCGATGCGGCAGCGCAAGGCACCAGCAGCGACGACGAGCTTCATGCCGCACTGGCCCTGGGCATGGCCCGCAATACGGCCGTCGCCTACGGTCAGGTGCTCTCCAACGAAGAAATGGAAAGGGTTGTCAATGAGCTGTTTTCCTGCTCAAACGCCAATTACACCCCCGATGGAAAGGCCATATTATGCATTCTCGCCCAAAGCGAAATAGAGCAATTGCTGGGTTGAAACAATATGTTTTGACCGATTTATCTTCTTTTTTTATAATAAATGATAGGAATATGCGTCTTTTTTGAAAGAAAATTTGACTTTTTCTTGTTTGATTGTGAAAAATTGCTTAACTTTGCCCCGATTTTGCACATATAGTAAGTATTAATAATATAAAAATTATGTTCATGAAAAAGAAATTTATTAATGGATTGCTCCTGGCAGCCCTCTTCCTGGGCTTCACGGGCTCAATGGTTTCTTGTAAGGACTATGACGACGAGAAAGTCGCCAACTTAGAAGGAAGACTGAATGATGAGTTGACCTTTCTGAAAGCTCAGATCAACAGCTTGTCAACAAGCCTGAACGAGTGCAAGACTACTTGCGCAAACTTCCGCACGCTTGTTGAGCAGACTTATCTCACCATTGCTGAATTCAACACCTTCAAGGACGGCCTGGGTAATACCTATTACACCAAGGCTCAGGTCGATCAGCGCATCGCCGATGAGCTGGCCAAGTGCTACACAAAGGCTGAGATTGACGCTCTTTTCAACAAGTATTACACCAAGGAAGAGCTTGATGCCCTCTACTTCACCAAGGAGGAGATGGAGAGGCGCTTCGGTAACTATTACACCAAGGAGGAGATTGACGGCTTCTTCAAGAGCTACTACACAAAGACAGAGATTGATGAGATGCTGGAGAAGTTCCTCACCAAGGAGGCTGTGGCTAAGACTATCGCCGACCTGCTGGACAAGGAGGACGAGGTCCTGACCACCGCTCTGAACAACTACTTCCTCAAGGATCCCGTGGTTGAGCAGTACCTGAGAGACGGTAAGGGTGGCGACATCATCAATGAGCACATCAACAAAGCCCTTGTCAATGTGAACAACAGCATCTCTGAGGCTAAGTCAATCGCTGAAGAAGCCCTTGATCTGGCTAAGAAAAATGGCGGCAAGATTACAACGTTGGAAACCAATTACAATACCCTTAGCAACACTGTTACCTCATTGAGCGGTGAACTTAACCAAGTGAGAGAGACGGCTAATGCTGCCAAGGCTGCTGCTGAGGCTAATGCCATTCTGATTTCCAATCTGACCGAGGCTTACACCGAGATGAATGAGCGCGTTGAGGACCTGGAAGACGGCTATGCTGCCATGCTCATCACGCTTGCTGCTCTGGCTGACCAGGCTGAGGCCGACCGTCTGGCTGCCGACGCCCTCCACCGTCAGATGCTTGAGACCATCAGCGGACTGGTTTCTGGCGTTGAGGAGCTGCAGGGTAAGATCGACCAGGCTCTTGAAGATATTGAAAACAACAAGACTGCCGTCAGTGATTTGCTTGCCAAATTCAATAACGTAATGGCTAAGTTCATCACTGGCATTGAGATCAACGGCACGCAGAATCCTGCCTTTGGCAGCATCTCGCTCCCCATTGACATGCGTTCTAACATTCTCATGGCCTACTACGGCCATCTGGATGACTATGGAATCCAGTTCCCCACCACTCGTCCTGCCTACTATGCACTTGAGGATGGTCAGGTGCTCACCGACGAAGATGTTGAAATGATTGGTGGTCTCGACAATAAGGCCATTAAGATTGCTGGCAACCAGGATATCGTGAGCAACATGGCTTCTGACGGCACTGTGCCCAGCGGCAATGCTGGTAAGCTCTATCTGACCGTGAACCCCACCAACCGTGATTTCACTGGCACTGAGTTCCAGATCATCAACAGCCGCAACGAGGTGTCGGCTATCCAGCTGAGCGACCTCACCAAGAGCAACGACGTCCTCACCTTCGGTGTGACGCGTGCCGGTGTGGCTGAGCAGAGCGAGAATGGTTTCTATGAGGCAAAGGCTACGCTGGCTCCTGCCGACCTGGCCAAGGCTGAGCGCCTGGAGCTGGACATGGACGCCGCTAAGGACATTGCCAACAAGATTCGCAACAGCGAAGGTGGCATCAACGTCACTGGCATCCTGTCTTCTGTTCTGAACGGTACTTCTCTGAGCGTTGCTGCCAACGCCGTTAAGACCACTTGGACTGATGAGCTGGGCACTCGCAGCGTGGTTTCTCAGTATGCTATCGCCGCTACTGCTGTGAAGCCTCTGTCCTATGCCTTCGCTAAGGATGTGGATTACAACCGCGTGCCCGGTCTGGGCGTTATTGAGGACATCGCCGACCGCTTCGTTGACAAGATGGCCGCTAAGTTCCCCGAGTTCGACAAGTACGAGATCAACGAGATTGTGCTGAAGGACTTCAACCCCGCTACATTGTCAGTTACTGTTTGGGTGACCGTCACCAAGGGTGAGACCACCAAGACCGAGGATGTTACGTTCAACCTCAACTCTATCGTTTCTATCGATCCCGGCAAGGCTGTCTACTACGACGACGTTGTGACTCTGATGGACGACCTCAATGACTTCTTCGCTTCGTTCAACACCATCAGCGTGGATGCACTTTCTGTTAAGGTGAAGAACACCGTCAGCGAGTTCCTCGACATCGTCAACGAGCGCTTCGGCCGTTACTTCAACCCCAACAAGTTCATGCAGCCTCTGATGCTCATCAAGGCCAACGGCAGCTTTGCCCGCCTGAGCGAGTCGGCTAAGTATCCTGCTCATGTCAACGCTACCCGTCTGAGCCTGCTGCCCACTTCTTACAATGCAGAAATCATTGCTCCTGCCTTCAAGAAGTTCATTGCAGTGACCAATGTTTCTAAGGACGGTGTCAGCGCCAAGGGTGGTGACATGGATTGCAAGAGCGTTCTCGACGAGGCTAACAACCAGCAGAGCATCAACGAGGTTATCGATGGCGGCTACAACGGCTTTATCGGCTTCACCGGCAAGGCCGGCTACACCTACGAGATTCTGTACACGGCTGTTGACTACACCGGCAAGGTGGTCGTGAAGAAGTTCTATGTAACGTTTAACGCATAACATCTAACATAGAAAAGGAGATTGACAATTATGAATATTAAGAAATCAATACTTTCCTGCTTGCTGATGCTGGGCTTCGTCTCAGCATCGGCACAGGAACCAGAGATGAAGACTGAGTATGTCTTCAATCCCCACTGGTACGTTCAGGTTCAGCCGCTGGGTGCTCAGTACACCCTGGGTGAGTTGTCGTTCAGCGATCTCATTTCTTACAATGCCCAGGTGGCTCTTGGCTATCAGTTTGACAAGGTGTTCGGTGCTCGTCTGGCTGTCAACGCATTCCAGTCGAAGGGCGGTTCCGACTTCGGCAACGACGGCGGTGAGTTCAGTTGGAAGTGGAAGTATGTTGCTCCCACCATCGACCTGACTGCCAACCTCTCGAACCTCTTCTGTGGCTACAATCCCAAGCGCGTTTTCAATCTTGGTATGTATATTGGCGTAGGTGCTAACATCGCCTTCGACAACGATGAGGCTGCTACAGCTGCAACTAACATCCTGGCTCGTCACGCCTACAACAACGAGAATGCTCCCATGACTTATCTGTGGGACGGCACCAAGCCCCGCTTCGTGGGTCAGGGTGGTTTGACCGCCGACTTCCGTCTGAGCGACAAGGTCAGCCTCGGTCTGGAGGTGAGTGCCAACACCCTGAGCGACCGTTACAACTCGAAGAAGGCTCGCAATGCCGACTGGTACTTCAACGCACTGGCTGGTGTGAAGATCAACCTTGGTCAGACCTATACCACTCGTCAGGTGAAGGGCTGCGAGCCCCGCATCGTCGAGAAGGTCGTGGAGAAGATCGTTGAGAAGCCCGTCTATATCGACAAGATTGTTGAGGTTGAGAAGAAGCCCGAGCCTCTGCGCCGCGACGTGTTCTTCACCATCAACAGCACCCGCATCGATCCCACTGAGACTCAGAAGATTCAGGACGTGGTGAACTATCTGAACGCCAACCCCAATGCCAAGGTGACCATCACTGGTTATGCTGACAAGGGCACGGGCAATGCTCAGATCAACGAGCGCCTGGGTAAGAACCGCGCCAAGGTCGTTACCGACCGTCTGGTGAAGAAGTTCAAGATTGATCCCGCTCGTATCACCACCGACAGCAAGGGTGACACCGAGCAGCCCTTCGCTGAGAACGACAAGAACCGTGTGAGCATCTGCATTGCAGAGTAAGCGCTCCACATGTGTCGTAACTTTCATACCCTGCCTTGTGTTCCGCTTTCTCATGAAGTGGAATGCAAGGCAGGACTCTTTTCATCAAACTATTATTCTATGAAGCGATTTCTTTTATCCCTTTTTGCCACGGCGTTGTTCATGCCTGCGCTGGCCCAGCTTGGTGCCGACGGCTATTATCGCGTGAAGAACTTCAAGTCACAGCGCTATATCATCATGATCGACAACAAGAGCAAAGGCGTCGATCCCAACTCTACCACCTACGACCTTGATGCCATGATGACCATCAAGCCGTTCAGCAAGGTGGCCGCCGAGGCTGGCTCCGTGGTCTACATCCAGAACTGTGGCGGCAATCAGTACAATCTCATTGCCCAGGGCACCGACGTCCACGCCACCACTGGCCGCTACCTCACCCTCACCACGGGCAGCAGCTCGCAGCACACCTATTTCGCCTCTGCTGTCGTTTCAGGTGTAACGGTCTATCTCTTCGACGAGCAGTACATGGGCACCGAAGGCCGTCTCTCCACAGCCAACAATGCCGGTGCCGGTGGCGATGTCTATCGTCATTGGCTCATCCAGCCCATCTCTGCAACCAGCGATGACAACTATTTCGGCATCAAGGCCGACGTCACCGCCGGTGACAAGCATTATGCTGCCGCCTACTATTCCTTCCCCTACAGCTTCGCCTCTTCGGGCATGAAGGCCTATTCCGTCACCAAGCTCGACGGTGAGTATGCCGTCTGGCAGCCGGTCGACGGTGTGGTGGCCGGAGCGACGCCCGTCATCGTAGAGTGTCCAGGCACCGAGCCATCCGACAACCGACTCAACCTCCTGGCTTCCGGTGGCGTCAGTCCCGCTGGCAACCTGCTCAAGGGCGTTTATCTGAACAACTCCTGGGTCGATTTCATCAGCGAGACATCCTACCATTTCAATGCCACGCGCAACGATGCCTCCACCATGCGCCTGCTCGGCGTCACGTCCGAAGGCAAGCTGGGCTTTGTGAAGTCGAGCGAGAAATACATTCCTGAGAACACCGCCTATCTCACCGTTCCCGCTGGCTCGCCCGACGAGATTACGCTGGTCACCCAGGCCGAGTACGATGCCATCTTGGCAGCCGATGCCGTCACCGTGACGGCTCGCGACTGCAGCCGTGAGTATGGCGAGGCCAACCCCACCTTCGAGTATGATGTCGAGGGCACCCTGAAGGGCCAGCCCAGCCTCAGCTGCTCGGCCACGCCGTCGTCGCCCGTGGGCACCTATCCCATTGTGGTCACTCAGGGCACGGTCACCAACCGCAGCTTCACCGCCCATAACGGCACGCTCACCGTCACCCAGGCCCCCCTCACCGTCACGGCCCGCAGCTTCACCATCAAGCAGAACGAGCCACTGCCGCAGTTTGTCTGCGACTATGCCGGCTTCAAGCTCGGCGAGACTGCCGCTGTGCTCTCTGCCAAGCCCCAGCTCGCCTGCGACGTGCCCGCCGACCGTACGCCTGGCACCTATCCCATCACCGTCAGCGGTGCTGAAGCCCAGAACTACAGCATCACCCATGTTGCCGGCACGCTCACCATTCTTGAGGCCGATCCCATCACCGTCACCGCCACCAGCCTTTCCAAGGAGTATGGCGACGCCCTGCCCAAGCTGTCGTGGACGGTCGAGGGTGGTACCCTCACGGGAGAGCCAGTGCTCCAGTGCGAGGCCACCGAGTCGTCGCTGCCCGGTACCTACGCCATTACGCTGAGCAAGGGCACCATCGACTATCCCAACCTGATCCTCGTCGACGGCACACTCACCGTGACCAAGGCTCCGCTCACCATCTCGACCGGCACTTACACCATGAAGCAGACCGACGAGCTGCCCACCTTCGAGCCCATCTACGAAGGCTTCAAGCTGGGCGAGACCGAGTCCGTGCTCACCAGCAAGCCCCAGATGAACGTCGTGATGCCCACTGAGGGTGCTTATGAGCCCGGTGAATACGAGATTGAGGTCAGCGGTGCTCAGGCCGACAACTACGACATCAGCTACCGTTCCGGCCGCCTCATCATCACCGAGGCCGATCAGGTGGTGGTGGTCGCTGCCGATGCCACCATGGTCTATGGCGACCCGCTGCCCCAGTTCACCTATCAGATCAGTAGCGACGACGTCGAGGGCCAGCCCGTGGTCAGTTGCGAGGCCACCAGCGCCTCGCCCGTGGGCACCTATCCCATTGTTGTCCAGGCCGGCACCATCAGCTATCCCAACCTGAAGCTGGTCAACGGCACGCTCACCATCACCAAGGCCCCGCTGAAGGCATCCGTGGCCGACTACTCTCGCGAGCAGGGCCAGGAGAACCCCGTTTTTGAGGTGCTCTACGAAGGCTTCCGCAATGGTGACGATGCCTCGGTGCTGATTGCCGCTCCCGTGGCCACCACTTCGGCCACCGCTGCCAGCCCCGCCGGCGTCTATGACATCACCGTTTCGGGTGGCGAGGCTCAGAACTACGCCTTCACCTATGTCGGCGGCAAGCTCACGATCACCGTGCCCAGCGGCATTGCCTCGCTGGTGCTCTCGGCCCCTGCCGACGTCTACTCGCTCACGGGCCGCAAGCTGCGCTCGCAGGTCACCAGCCTCCAGGGCCTTCCCCGTGGCGTTTATGTGGTCAACGGTCGCAAGGTTGTGGTGAAGTAATAAAAGGGGGAAACGCCCCACGAAAAAATCTCACGTGAGAAATTTTCACGCGGAGCCTCCGCAGAAAAATTTCTCACGTGAGATTTTTTTACGGGAGGCCTTCCCAGAAAAATTTCTCACGTGAGATTTTTTCACGCGGAGCCTCCTCATTGTTCGCTGCCCTCTTAAAAAATTCTTTTTGTGATTCTGAGGTTCAGCACGGGGAAGGCGCTGAACTTCTTAAACAGGTCGATGTATTCGCCCACCTTTCCCTGTACGTTCGTGATGTCGTTCACCAGGTCCGTGCCGTCGTGGGTCACCACCTTCGGCACGCCGCCCCAGAACATCACGCCCAGGTCGAACGACAGGTGCCACGAGTCGTCGCCCTTCAGCAGCCGTCCGCCATAGCCGAAGCCCACATAGGGCTTCACGCGGTTGGCGTAGGCGTATGCCCTCACCATCGAGTTCTCGTCGGGTGTCATCCTGTAGGGCGTGCCCTTGGCTATTCTCACGTCGCCCTTGTGGTGAATCACGTCGCCCTCGGCATAGTATTCGTCGCCGATGAACTGGTCGTATTCCGCCACCACATCCTCCTCGTAGAGCTGGTCTTCCTTGTAGTCGCCCATGTAGATGCTCATCTTGCCGTAGTATTCCAGCCGGCTCTTCAGGTCCAGCTGACCCTGGGCGTCGTCCAGGTAGATGTCGGTGCCGTTCAGCCGCAGGATGGGCTCGCCGTTCATGGCTTTGTTGTAGAGCGAGTTATACATGTTCACCGCCATCAGCGACGGCATGTCCTTCATGCTGTTCACGGCCTTGCCTATCTGGCGATTGCCCAGGAAGACGCCCGCCGACAGGTGCCAGTGCTTGTTGCGGAAGGGCTTCACGTCCACCAGCAGCTTCCAGTTCCAGTAGGTGGGCCGTCCTTCCATCACCACCTGGTTGTCCACCGTGTTGCCCGTCAGGTCCTCCAGCAGGCTCGACAGCCGGTTGAATTTCGACTGGCTCAGCACGGGGTCGTCGCCCACGTCCACGCCGAAGTGCATGTCCTGCTTCACGTGGGGCATGAAGGCATAGCCGGCGCGCAGGTCCACCACCTTGCTCAGCGGCAGGGCCAGGTCCAGTCCTATGCCCGTCGTGCCGGCTGTCAGCGACACGTCCAGGTGGCTCGCGTCCAGTTTCAGCCAGCTGAAGGCATTCTTCAGTGTGGGATAGCTCTCGGGAATCGTCTGACGCCACGTAGGGGGCAGGCTGTCGGTGCCCAGGCCGTCGCCCAGGGCTCCCATGGCCGTCAGGGTCCATCCTGTGGCCAGGAAAAACAATAGTCGTCTCATCTTTGTGAATTGCTCTCTTCTATAACGGCTGCAAAATTACTCATTTCGCCCGACATGACCAAGCAATAGGGCCGCTTTTTCCCCGTCACGGCCCATTTTTTGACCTTCCACGCCCCATTTTTCCACTTCCGGCGAAAAAAGTGACTAAAATATTTGGCCGTTTGCTTTTTTCTCACTACCTTTGCACCCGCTTAGTCAAAGGCTAAGGGGCGTTTAGCTCAGTTGGTTTAGAGCATCTGCCTTACAAGCAGAGGGTCGGCGGTTCGAATCCGTCAACGCCCACATAGAACGTTCAGTGTGTTGCGGCTCGGCCGCAACTTTCATTTCAAAGAAAATATGGAATTATCAGTATTGACAGCCGTTTCGCCTATTGACGGCCGTTACCGTGGAAAAACCCACTCGCTGGCAGAGTATTTTTCTGAATATGCGCTTGTACGCTATCGTGTACGCGTGGAAATCGAGTATTTTATTGCCCTCTGCGAGCTTCCCCTTCCCCAACTGGCCTCCTTCCCCCATGATTTGTTCGACGCCCTGCGCGACATCTACCGTCGCTTCACCACCGCTGATGCTCAGCGCGTGAAGGACATCGAGGCCATCACCAATCACGACGTCAAGGCCGTGGAATATTTCATCAAGGAGCGCTTCGACGCCATCTTCGCCGCCTCGTCGGCCGCCGCTGCCTCGTCGGCCCCTGCCGCCGTGCCCTCCGCCGCCTCGTCGGCCGCTGCTGCGCCTGCCGCTGTGCCCTCCGCTTCTCCGGAGGGCTACAAGAACTTCGTCCACTTTGGCCTCACCTCCCAGGACATCAACAACACCTCCGTTCCCCTGTCGCTGAAGGAGGCCGTGGCCGACGTCTACATCCCCCTGCTCGAAGAACTCATCGAGCAGCTCAACGACTACGCCCAGGAGTGGCGCAACGTGCCCATGCTGGCCCGCACCCACGGCCAGCCTGCCTCACCCACGCGGCTGGGCAAGGAAATCATGGTCTACGTCTATCGCCTCGAAGAGCAGCTGCGCACCCTGAAGGACTGCCCCTACACCGCCAAGTTCGGCGGCGCCACCGGCAACTTCAACGCCCATCACGTGGCCTATCCCGACATCGACTGGCGCCAGTTTGCCGACCATTTCGTCAGCGACTATCTCGGCCTGGAGCGCGAGCAGTACACCACCCAAATATCGAACTACGACCACCTGGCCGCCCTTATGGACGCCCTGCGCCGCATCAACACCATCGTCATCGACCTCGACCGCGACTTCTGGATGTACATCTCCATGGACTACTTCAAGCAGCGCATCAAGGCCGGCGAGGTGGGCAGCAGCGCCATGCCCCACAAGGTGAACCCCATCGACTACGAGAACTCCGAGGGCAACCTCGGCATGGCCAACGCCGTGCTGGCCTTCCTGGCCCAGAAGCTGCCCGTCAGCCGTCTGCAGCGCGACCTCACCGACTCTACTGTGCTGCGCAACGTAGGCGTGCCCCTCGGTCATGCGCTCATCGCCTTCCAGAGCACGCTCAAGGGCCTGCGCAAGCTCATCCTCAACGAGGAGAAGCTCCGCCAGGACCTCGACGCCACCTGGCCCGTCGTGGCCGAGGCCATACAGACCATCCTGCGCCGAGAGGGCTATCCCAACCCCTACGAGACGCTGAAGCAGCTCACCCGCACCAACGAGAAAATCACCCACCAGTCAATCAAGGACTTCATCCAGACGCTGCAGGTGTCCGACCAGGTGAAGGCTGAGCTCGAACAAATCACGCCCGCCAACTACACGGGCGTATAGAGGCAAGTCAGTAAAAAGATTGTAACCTCGGGCGCCATGGCCAGCCATCGGCCGCCCACTCTTCAAATAGTAAAAACACCCAGCCGCGAGGCCTAATAAACGATCATTATGGAAATGGAAAACGAAAAGACACAGGATCAGCTCCACGAGGAGCCTAAAGCAAGCCGCGAAGGCTATCAGAAAGAATTCCGCCCGGTAGGACGCTCACCCCGTCCAAGGATTCACACCAACACACGTCCTGCCAACAACGCTTACGAACGCCCAGCTTATGGACGCCGCCCCTTCAACGGAGGCGACGACGAGGGCGCCTTCCGTCCCGAAGGCTTTGGCTCGTCGCTGCAGAATACTCAGCAGCAGCGGCCCTATCGCCCGCGTACCAATTATAATAATAACGGCGGCTACGGCCAGTCCCGTCAGCAGGGCGGCTATCAGCCTCGCCAGCAGGGCGGCTATCGTCCCCGCTACAATCAGGACGCCGACGGCCAGCAGGGCTACCAGCCCCGTCCGCGCTATAACCAGGATGCCGACGGCCAGCAGGGCTATCAGCCCCGTCAGCGCTATGGCCAGCCCCGTCAGCAGGGCTACGGTCAGCAGCAGGGCTACGGCCAGCGTCCCTACGGACAGAACAAGCCCTACGGGCCCCGTAAGCCCTACGGACAGCAGGGACAGAAACCCCGCCGTCCGCATTCGGCCGACTACGATCCCAATGCAAAATACTCCATGAAGAAGCGCATCGAGTACAAGGAGCAGACCTTCGACCCCAATGAGCCTATCCGCCTGAACAAGTTCCTGGCCAATGCCGGTGTATGCAGCCGTCGCGAGGCCGACGAGTTCATCCAGGCTGGTGTTGTCACCGTCAACGGACAGGTGGTCACCGAACTGGGAACCAAGGTCATGCGCACCGACGAGGTTCGCTTCCACGAGGAGCCCGTATCGCTGGAGAAGAAGGTCTACGTCCTGCTGAACAAGCCCAAGGACTATGTCACCACCAGCGACGACCCCCAGCAGCGCAAGACCGTCATGGACCTCGTCAAGGATGCCTGCCCCGAACGCATCTACCCCGTGGGGCGTCTCGACCGCAACACCACCGGCGTGCTCCTGCTCACCAACGACGGCGACCTCGCATCGAAGCTCACGCATCCTAAGTATCTGAAGAAGAAGATATATCACGTCTACCTCGACCGCAACGTCACTGCTCACGACCTGCAGCAGATTGCCGAGGGCGTAACCCTCGACGACGGCGAGATCAAGGCCGACGACGTGCAGTATGCTTCGCCCACCGACAAGAAGCAGGTGGGCATCGAGATCCACTCTGGCAAGAACCGCATCGTGCGCCGCATCTTCGAGTCGCTCGGCTACAAGGTCACCAAGCTCGACCGCGTGCAGTTTGCAGGCCTCACCAAGAAAAACCTGCGTCGTGGCGACTGGCGATACCTCACCGAGGACGAGGTAGACCGCCTGCGCATGGGAGCATACGAATAATTAATTAGGAATTAGTAATGAGTAATTATGATTAGACATACATCTAAAGTACCAGGCTATTGACGACTGTCTCATAGCAAAGCTAATCATCATTACTCATTACTCATTACTCATTACTAATTTAATGAAGAAATGAAAAGAACTAAGATTATCGACGTGCTTCAGTGCACGGAATACGGAAAGGAAGTCTGCGTGAAGGGATGGGTGCGCACCCACCGCTCGTCTAAGGCCGTTGACTTCATTGCCCTGAACGATGGCTCCACCATCAAGAACGTACAAATCGTGGCCGACCCCGCCGCCTTCGACGAAGAACTGCTGAAGCAGATCACCACGGGCGCCTGCATAGGCGTCGAGGGAACGCTCGTCGAGAGCCCCGCCGCAGGTCAGCCCTCAGAGATACAGGCCGCAAACATCGTCGTCTACGGACTCTGCGACAATACCTATCCCATGCAGAAGAAAGGCCAGAGCTTCGAGGCCATGCGCAAAAACGCTCACCTGCGCCTGCGCACCAACACCTTCGGAGCCATCATGCGCATCCGCCACAACATGGCCATTGCCATCCACACCTATTTCCACGAGCATGGATTCTACTATTTCAACACACCGCTCATCACCGCCAGCGACTGCGAAGGAGCTGGCAACATGTTCCAGGTGACCACCAAGAACCTCTACGACCTGAAGAAGGACGAGAAGGGTAGCATCATCTACGACGACGACTTCTTTGGCGAGCAGACCAGCCTCACCGTCAGCGGTCAGCTCGAAGGCGAGCTGGGAGCCACTGCGCTGGGAGCCATCTACACCTTCGGTCCCACCTTCCGCGCCGAGAACAGTAACACCCCGCGCCATCTGGCCGAGTTCTGGATGGTAGAGCCGGAGGTGGCCTTCATCGACCAGGAAGAACTCATGGACCTCGAAGAGGACTTCATCAAATACTGCGTGCGCTGGGCACTCGACCATTGCAAGGACGACCTGGAGTTCCTCAACAAGATGATCGACAAGACGCTCATCGAGCGCTTGCAGGGTGTCCTCAAGGAAACCTTCGTCCGCCTGACCTACACCGAGGGCATCAACATCCTCCAGAAGGCCATCGCCGACGGTCATCACTTCGAGTTCCCCTGCCAGTGGGGCGACGACCTCGCCTCCGAGCACGAGCGCTACCTCGTGGAGGAGCACTTCAAGAAGCCCGTCATTATGACCGACTATCCCTCCGCCATCAAGTCCTTCTACATGAAGCAAAACCCCGCCGCTGTGCCCGCCTCCTCTTCGGCTGCCGCTGTGCCCGCCGCTTCTTCGGCTGCTGCTGTGCCCGACGCTTCTCCGGCTGCCGCTGTGCCCGCCGCTTCTCCGGCGGGTTCCATCGGCTATCGTGGCACCATCGCTCCCGGCCCCACCATGCAGGGCACCGACGTCCTCTTCCCCCAAATTGGCGAAATCATCGGTGGCTCCGTCCGCGAGGAAAGCTACGACAAGCTCATGGCCGAGGTTGAGCGCCGCCAGATGGACCAGACCCACCTCTGGTGGTATCTCGACACCCGTCGCTACGGCTCATGCCCCCATGCCGGTTTCGGCCTCGGCTTCGAGCGCCTCATCCTCTTTGTCACCGGCATGCAGAACATACGCGACGTCATTCCCTTCCCACGCACGCCAAAGAGCGCAGAATTCTAAAAAAAACAAAGAAAAATTTGCTCATTTAAAAGAAAACAACTATCTTTGCACCCAAATTCGTTAAAAGAAAGGAGATATATGGCTAGAAACGTAACTCGAAACGCTAGTATCTACAAGTATCAGCATCCCGCAAGCCGGAGAAAACAAAGGCTTAAACGGGAGCTGAATTATGGGAAATTGGCATGAAAAGTCCTGCAAAAGATAATTTTTTGACGTTTTTCAAAAAAAATGTTCAAAATTATTTGCAAGATAAAGGATTTATGCCTATATTTGCACCCGAATTGTAGCCCTGCGAAAGAGATACAAGAGAAAAATGTGAATGAAGTAGAATAGGAAAAAGAACGTTTAACAAATTTATTTTTATTATTAATTTTAATTTTAATCGTATGAAAAAAGGATTAATTAGCACACTGCTTTTTGGGGCACTTGTCGTGTCCTCAACTAGCGTGTTTGTGGCTTGCCAGGACTACGATGACGACATCAATGGCCTGCAGTCGCAAGTGGATGCCCTCAAGGCATCGATTGCTTCAAACCAGGAGGTGATTAAGAATATCAACGACCTGGTGGCTAAAGGATCCGTTATTACCAGCGTGACCCAAAGCGGTACTGGTGTTACCGTTACCTTGAGTGATGGTAACAAGTTCGTCATCAACAATGGCGTCGACGGTGTTAACGGTAAGGACGGCAAGGACGGCGTCGATGGTAAGGACGGCGCACCTGGCGTTGACGGTAAGGACGGCAAGGATGGCGACACATGGACCATCATTGACGGCTACTGGTACAAGAACGGCGTCAACAGCGGCATCAAGGCTACTGGTGCTGATGGTAAGGACGGCCAGGATGGTAAGGACGGTAAGGACGGCGTTGACGGCAAGGACGGCAAGGACGGGGCTCCCGGCATTGACGGCAAGGACGGCAAGGACGGCGACACCTGGACCATCATCGACGGCTACTGGTACAAGAACGGTGTGAACCAGGGCATCAAAGCCACTGGCGAGAACGGTAAGGACGGTAAGGACGGCGTTGACGGCAAGGACGGCAAGGACGGTAAGGACGGCGTTAACGGCAAGGACGGCAAGGATGCCGATGTCTGGTCGATTGGCGACGACGGTTACTGGTACCTTAATGGCGTGAAGACCGCTTACAAGGCTGTTGGCCAGGACGGTAAGGACGGCGCTGACGGCAAGGATGGCGTTGACGGCAAGGACGGCGCTGACGGCAAGGACGGCGTTGACGGCAAGGATGGCGTTGACGGCAAGGATGGCGTTGACGGCAAGGATGGCGTTGACGGCAAGAACGGCGTTGACGGCAAGGACGGCAAGGACGGCGTTGACGGCAAGGACGGTAAGGACGGCGTTGACGGCAAGGACGGCAAGGACGGTAAGGACGGAGCCAAGGGCGACAAGGGCGATGTGTACATCCCCAACTTCGAGACCGGCTTCTTCGACATCTATGTATGGAACGAGGAGACCAAGACTTACGTTTACAGCAAGCAGTCTGATGTCAAGATCATCACCGGCGCCGGTATCGACGCTGTTCTGACTGACACCCAGCTGATTCTCTTCGGTATCGAGGGCGGTGCAGGTCAGGAAGGCAAGGTTACCATCGACCGCTATGCCAAGCTTTCGCAGCTCATCTTCGAGCCCGACTTCTATTACAATGGTATCGAGGCATTCGAATTCGATTCTTACCTGTATAAGAAGTACACCGTGAAGGCTGTTAATGCTGACAAGGACTATAAGGCTACCCCGAACGTGGCTGGTCATTATGATGCTATCTCTGGTGGTGGTTCGCAGATTAAGCTGTCTCCCGATGTGAAGGCTACTTATCACCTGAATCCCGCTACGGCTCACGTGTTCACCGATGCCAAGAAGTACAACTTCGTTGCTTACAACAAGAGATATACCCGTTCTACCGAGGGTAAGATGTCTGACAAAGTTTTCACAGTTTCCAATGTTGAACTGAATAAGGACAAGTCGAAGCTGACTGTAACCGCAGCCTATAACGAGGGAACCGGCAACGACGTCATTAAGAGCGTTGATCCCGATGAGAAGGTGACTGTTCTGGCTCTGCAGTATCATCAGGGTGACTCTATTATCACTTCTGATTATGCAGCAGTTCGTGCCAACATCTATAAGGACTTCGTGCTGAATCTCACCAAGAAGGGTAACGATCATCACGCTGAGCACGACTATCACATGTGGGATACCGCCAAGGAGGCCATCGACCATGATCCTGATGCCCAGGTGGTTTGGAATGGAACCATCGATCTGAAGACTCTGGTGAACACTCACCGCAAGTATCAGAAGGCCAACGGAACCACTGGCGACTGCGGCAAGTGGGATGACAATGCTGGCCAGGCTAACAATCCTGTCAATGCAAAGGGCTTTAACTACAATTTTGAGCTCGTTGGTTATACCGACGGTGTGAACGTTACCTCTCAGTCGGCTCATGCCGCCATCAACGAAGACTTCATCCTGCGTCCTCAGCTGACCAAGGATGGCAAGCAGCAGGCTTATGGCGCTGAGCAGAGCCAGGCCACTATCGGCCGTATGCCCGTGGTGCGCGTCACGCTGCACTATGGCGACATCACTAAGCTCGACAACATTGTTGCCGTTGGCTATATGAAGCTGGAAATCGTGAAGGAGACCGTTACTCCCACACCTGATGTGGCTTATGAGCTGCCGCTCACTCCGAATGAGACCGATGCTAAGATCCGTTGCGACGCTGCTCCTTACAAGTTCACTTGGAAGTGGCATGAGATTGAGGAGCACATCCTTGCTAAGATCATTGAGAATGGTACTGGTATGTCGAAGACTGACTTCGAGGCCAACTACACACTGGATACGCATGGAACTTACGAGGGTAAGCCGCTGGCTTCTCAGTTCGATAAGGCTGTGATTGGTGCTACTGCACGTACAACCGACCTGGGTAAGATCGTTCAGACTAATGTTGACATCGATGGAACAATGACTGAGGTCTTCGAGTGGACTGTCACTCGTCAGGAGGCTTACAGCTGGTTCAAGACCGGTACTACCAAGTCTGTCTATATCCGCTATGAAAAGACCGGTACTATCGCAGGCCCGCAGCAGTTCTATGTGAAGTTCACCTGGACTCCGAAGAACCGTTACTTCGATCCTAACACTAAGTTTGCTGATGGCAGCAAGATTAAGCTCTATTGGTACGGTCAGAATAATGCAACTGCAGGCACCGGTTATAATGACATCCATGGCAACGTGGAGGTAGTTGGTACCACTGCAGATGCTACTCTCCAGCCCGACCTCTATAACTACATCACTACTCAGAGCTTGCTCGACAAGACTGCAGCTGCTACCGACGAGTATGTGTTCGACGTGAAGGCTACTTTGGTTGGCAACAAGCTTAAGGTTGATGATATGGCTTCGCCCTACAACCAGCTGAACAGCTATCTTACTGCTAAGGTCTACTTCGTCGATGGCGATAACACCGAAGGAAACAACGGTAACGACCAGTTCTATGCAAGTGCTGATGGCAAACACCTCCACAGTGTGAAAGCTTTTGCCTCTCAGACCACTTATGAAACTGCAGGTGTAAATGCTAACGAAATTGCTCGTATTGATCCTGTGACTGGCATTGTGGAACTTGTTCCCACCAAGATTGCCAAGGAGAAGCTGAATAAGGTAGCTCATTCTGATCTCATTCAGGGTCTGACTGCACGTGTGAAGGTTAAGGCAACTGCATGTGAGTATGATATTCCTCTGACCGAGGGTGAGTACTTCGACATCAAGTTCCTCCGTCCTATCTCATTGACCAATGCTAAGGCAGACTTTGAGGATGCAGAAACCAACGGTTCTGTGAAAGCTATCTCGATGTCATTCATCGACTGGCGTAACCACAGCTTCACCAACGCTGCTCAGACCAAGGGTCACAACTACTGGATGTACTATGGTATCACCAGTATAGCTGTCAACACAGCTGACGCTCTGACTGACCTGAATGGCGATGCAATGACCTTTGATGCCAATGGCAATTATGTCAGTGGTGGTAAGAAGCTGAGCTCCATCACCTCGCAGCTCCAGTTCGAATACATCGCTCCTACTGTGTTCGATACTCGTAACCAGTATGCTAACGATGGTATCCAGATCTTGAAGAACGGTCAGTATGGTTCGCTGAAGTATTCTAACAATGGTGTGACTGTGGGTCAGTTCCACATGGCATTCCCCGCCGAGATTACCTACGACTGGGGTACCTTGAAGACCTATGTTACCTGCACCATTGGTAAGACACAGGCCAATGCTCGTAGACGCTAATTTGAATTAGTAAACGATAGTATTTAGAATCGGCAGGCAGGTCATTGCCTGCCGATTTTTTCTAAGATTATATTTATGTTTAGGAAATTTCCCTTTGTTGCGCTCCTTTTTTTCCTGTGTGTGTGCTTCACCATTGGCTGCAAGGACAAGGCGCCACAGGCTAAAGATAGCAATCTGACAGACTATGAACTGGCCATGACCAATCAGGATACAGCCGCTGTGACCAGTCTGGTGGATCAATTCTTTCAATATGTTGAGTCGGGCGATGTGGCCAGTGCTGCTGGAATGCTCTATTCAATAAATAGGCAAAACCCTTTGGAAGAACCTGAACTCCTGGATAATGAAGAGTTACAGGATGTGATGAAATCCTTCTCTTCATTCCCTATCATTGACCATCATATTGATTATATCAAGTTTAACGAGGTATATTTGAATGAGGTTAAGGTCTCCGCTGTAATTGAGCATGCACATGATGGAATGCCTGAGATTGCTACCGTCTGTTTCTTTCGTCCCTATGACTTTCAAGGCGACTGGCGTCTTTGTTTGATGGAATCCTTAAGTGGTGATGAACGTATCATCAGCAATAATGATGTTGATTCCTTACAGCAGCATTATGCAGACATTCAGGATAAGTAGCGGTATTAATAAGATTTTGAGAATATGAATAAATTGAAGTCCATCATGGCCGTGTTGTTGCTTTCCGTTTGCACGACGGCCTTTGCACAGGCTACTTATGTAGCTAAAGACGGCACTCGCTATGAGTTTAAGAAGCATCTCTTCCTGAACGTGGAAGGTGGTGCTCAGTACACCCTTGGCGAAGCTAAGTTCATCAAGTTACTTTCACCAAATGCCCAGTTGGGCCTGGGCTACCAGTTCTCTCCTGTACTGGCCGTCAGGCTGCAGGCCAACGCTTGGCAGTCGAAAGGCGGATGGAAGAACTACCGCAGCAATTCAACATCGTACACTTTTGACCGCGACTACGCTTTCAACTATGTTGCCCCCGGTCTCGACGTGATGGTGAACTTGAGTAACCTGATCTGTGGCTATAACCCCACGCGTGTGTTCAGCTTCTCTGCTTTTCTGGGTGGCGGTGCTAACATCGCCTTCCGCAACGGAGAGGTAAATCGCATTGCATCGCACATGCGCAGCATGGATGGCTATAATGGTTTGCTGCTTGAGTATCTGTGGAGTGGTGAGCGCGTGCGTCCCTTCGGACGCGGTGGCCTGGAGGCTGCTTTCCGACTGAACGACTATGTGTCGCTTACCATTGAGGGCAACGCCAACGTACTCTCTGACAAGTATAACTCAAAGAAGGCTGGTAACCCCGACTGGTACTTCAATGCACTTGCTGGTCTGCGTGTGAACCTGGGTAAGACCCATCACAAGACTGTACCCATGGTGAACGTATTGCCTACTGCCGGTCGCACCGACACTGTGTATGTGACGAAGACCGAGGTGAAGCGTGATACCGTATATGTGGAGAAGCCTGAGCAGCTTCGCCGCGATATCTTCTTCGAGATTAACAAGTGGGAGATTCGCCAGAGCGAGCAGCAGAAGGTGAAGGACGTGGCTGACTTCTTGCAGCGCTATCCGACGATGAAGGTGAGCCTCTGTGGCTATGCCGACGTTCAGACTGGCAACAATGAGATTAACGACCGCCTGGGTAAGAACCGCGTGGAGGCCGTTAAGAAAGCCTTGATGACTCAGTACGGTATCCCCGAGAGCCGCATTTTGACCGACTCTAAGGGATCGAGGGTGCAGCCCTTCCCCGTGAACGAGGACAACCGTTGCACTATCTGTATCTGCGAGTGATTGACTACTGAATATAATCTATAAAAAGACGCTCCATTCGTCATGAATGGAGCGTCTTTTTTGATACCTAAAACCTTCTGTTTACTCTGCCCGGTAGGCATTGAGCTTCTGCACGTAGTATTCGCGCAGGTCCTGCCAGCGGTAGTAGGGTGGGGTGGTGGTGGCGATGGGAAGGGTGGCCTCGCGCTCGTTGAGCAGAGCCTTCACCAGGATGTCGCCATTGCCCTTTTGGGGACGGTAGAAGATGAGCTGAATGTTGCAGGCCATGGGGAAGATGCGGTAGTTGCGCCAGTGCTGATCGAGGTCCTCCATGCGCTCGACGACTACGCCGCAGGAGTCGAGTTCGAGCAGGCAGGCCAGCGGCATGACACACACCTCGTGGCCGAAGCGCAGGGTGGCCTGAGGCTTGCCCAGGGCGACGCAAGTGTCGGCCGTCTGGATGATGTTCTCCAGCAGGTTAGCCTGCGAGAAGGGCATGACGCTGCCAGTGAGGGGCGACGGGCCGTAGTTCTGATACCATCCGGCGTTCTGTATGCGCCACATGTCGTAGATCTCGTCCTTGGTGAAGAGGTGGAGCAGGTCGGGCGCGTTGTCATGGCTCTGCATGTTGATGGCCACCTCAAAGAGCTGTCGCATCAGGTTGCCCGTGTCAACCTCGTCCATGGCCCACGGCAGGTCGTTGAACAGGACGCCCATCAGTCGGCTGGGCTTGGTGAGCTGCTGGCTGAAGGCCCGGTGCTGGCGGTCGCCCTTGCCCGAGTTTTCGCGCACCTTTCCCTCCCAGGGGGCGTTGAGGTAGTATTGCAAGGCCTCGCTCACGTCGTTGTGGATGCGCGCTGTGGGGTTGGCGGCCATGAGCTCCTCGCATTCGGCTATCATCGAGAGGATGCAGCGGTTGACCACGGTGGAGCGGGCATCGATGGCCACGCCTTTAGCCTTGAATATCTCGGGGAAATGCTCGGTCAGTCGCCGGCCGATGCCGTGGTGCTGGCGTTCGCCCACGGTGGTGAGGTCGCCCAGTCGCTTCACGGTGGTGCGGTTGAACACCTCCAGCTGTCGCAGCGTCTCCTCGCCCGTGCGGGTCAGCTTGCCCTCTTTGCGAGCCTTGCGCAGGGGCCTGATGACGCGCTCATAGTCGTTCTCGCCAATGAGCCAGCGTGAGCCGTGGCGGCCGTAGTGTGAGAGGTAGAAGGGCACGTAGCCCTTCGGGGCCTTGGTGTACTGGAACGAGGGCAGCTGGCGGTCGTAGTCCAGGTAGTTTGAGCCCGCCAGCCAGGGGTTCTGGTCTATTTCCTCACGAGCGGTCTGGGCATCGACGGCGCTGATGACGGCCAGGCCCATGAGCAGGGTAGCAAAGCGTTTTTTCATTTCCTTTCAGTTTATTTGTTGATGATGTTAACGTCCATGCGCTGGTAGGGGAACATGAATCCGCGCTCCTTCAGCTCCTGATAGACGGTCTCGTTCATGTAGAAGTAGACGGTCCAGTAGTCGCTGCCCTTGCACCACGAGCGGGTGTTGACCACTACGCCGCTCCCGCCCAGCTGGGTGAGTCCTATCCAGGGTGCTGCCACCACGGGGCTGTCCTTCACCGGAGCCTGCAGGATGAGCGGGTTGCGCTGCTGAATCTCCTGTATGGCCTGCTTCACCTGGCCGAGGTCGGTGCCGTAGGCAAACTGGAAGTCCACGTCCACGCGGCGGTAAGGCTCCGTGCTGTAGTTCTTCAGCGAGCCGGTAGAGAGTCCGCCGTTGGGGATGATGATGGTCTGTGCGTCGTTGGTGCGGATGATGGTGTTGAAAATCTGGATTTCCTTCACCGTGCCGGCATATCCCTGAGCCTCAATGTAGTCGCCCACCTTGAAGGGCTTGAACAGCAGAATCATCACGCCTCCGGCAAAGTTCTGTAGCGTTCCGCTGAGGGCCATGCCGATGGCCACGCCAGCCGAAGCGAAGAGGGCGATGAACGAGCTGGTTTCGATGCCAAGGATAGAGATGATGATGATGATGAGCGTGAACCACAGCACCACGCTGACGATGCTGGTGAGGAAGGTGTAGAGCGAGGTGTCGACCTTGCTGCGCTCAAGCATTTTCACGAACAGCTTCTTGGCCCATTTGATGAGGAAGCTGCCGACGATGTAGACGATGATTGCCACGAGGAGGTTCTTGCAGAACCCCAGTGCCCACTGACCCAGTACGCTGTAGGTCTCGGGCGAAAAGAATTTTTCCATCATGATGTTTGTGATAATTATTGTTTCTGTTTATTATCCTATAAATTGCAGCGCAAAGTTAGCACTTTTCCCCGAACTGTGAAAGAAAAGCAGCCGTTTTTTTTTGCCGAATGGAAATAAATACTTAACTTTGCAACGATATAAACCTTAAAAAACGACAAGTACATGTCAAGAATACTGATGATTGGCGCCGGAGGCGTCGCTACCGTGGCAGCGTTCAAGATTGCACAGAACGCTGACGTGTTTACCGAGTTCATGATTGCCTCGCGCCGCAAGGAGAAGTGCGACCGGCTGGTGGAGGCCATCCACCAGAAGGGCTACAACATGCCCATCCAGACGGCACAGGTAGATGCCGACGACGTGGAGCAGCTGAAGGCGCTGTTCTCAAGCTACAAGCCCGAGCTGGTGGTGAATCTGGCCCTGCCCTACCAGGACCTCACCATCATGGAGGCCTGTCTGCAGTGTGGCTGCTCCTATCTGGACACGGCCAACTATGAGCCCAAGGACGAGGCTCACTTTGAATACTCCTGGCAGTGGGCCTATCGCGAGCGCTTCGAGCAAAGAGATCATGGCGGCACCTCTTATCTACAGATGCGTAAAGCCGCTATGGTTCACAAGA
>JAFPTC010000133.1 GCA_017400455.1 Prevotella sp.
GCCGGCAGGGTGATGACGATGTTAGGCACTCCGCCGTCGACATGTGCGATGCGTGTGCCCAGCTCGGCCATCTTGTTCACCTCGTCCACGCGCTTGCCAGCCAGGAAGTTCAGGCCGTCCAGGTTCTCCTCGTCCTCGGGGAAGAGCAGCTTCTTCTCAGGCTCCTCAATGCTGATGACGGTCTCGAAGATGGTGCGCTCGCCGTCCTGAATCCACTGTCCCATGGAGTGCAGGTCGGTGGTGAAGTCAACGCTGGCGGGGAAGATGCCTTTCTTGTCCTTGCCCTCGCTCTCGCCATAGAGCTGCTTCCACCATTCGCTCATGAAGTGCAGCTTAGGCTGATAGTTCACCATGATCTCAATCTTCTTGCCAGCCTGGTAGAGGCCGTTGCGCACGGCAGCATACTGTGCTGCGGGGTTCTCTTCAAAGGGCACGTCCTTGCCGCAGACCTTCTCCATCTGCTGAGCACCCTCGACGAGTGCCTTGATGTCGAATCCGGCGCAGGCAATGGGCAGCAGGCCCACAGGAGTGAGCACCGAGAAACGGCCACCCACGTTGTCAGGGATGATGAAGCTCTTGTAGCCTTCCTTGTCAGCACAGGTACGGGCAGCACCGCGCTTGGCGTCGGTCACGGCCACAATCACCTTCTTGGCTTCCTCCTTGCCGCGCTGGGCCTCGCACTGCTTCTTCAGCAGGCGGAAGGTGAGGGCGGTTTCAGTGGTGGTGCCGCTTTTCGAGATGTTGATGACGCCGAATTTCTTGTCCTTCAAATATTCTGTAAGCTCAAAGAGATAGTCCTCGCCAATGTTGTTTCCGGCAAAGAGGATGGCGGGCTTGGGATTCTGCAGCCAGCCAAAGCTGTTGCTCAGTGCTTCGATGACGGCTTTTGCACCCAGATAGCTGCCGCCGATGCCTGCCACCACGATGGCCTCGCAGTTGTCGCGCAGCACCTTTGCGGTGGCCTCAATCTCGGCAAGGAAAGCGGGTGTGATTTCCGTGGGCAGGTGAAGCCAGCCAAGGAAGTCGTTGCCGGGGCAAGTACCGTTCTCCAGTGCCTCTTGTGCAGCTTTTACTTGAGGCTTGAAAGCCTCCACTGCGCCAGCCTGCAGGAAGCAGGCGGCCTTTTTAATGTCAAGACAGATGTTCTTCATTTCTTTTGCAATAATGATTATAGTTTGTGTTTCAATAGTTCTTCTGCCATTTGCTGTTGCAGCTCGCGAGCCTTGTTGCCTGCAATTTCGGCATAGTGGTCGTCCTGCGAGGCATGGATGATGCCACGCGAAGAGTTGACCAGCAGGCCGCAGTCGTCGTTCATGCCATATTTGCAAACCTCCTCTAAGCTGCCGCCCTGAGCGCCCACGCCGGGCACAAGCAGGAAGTGGCGCGGAGCCACACGGCGGATGTCCTCGAAGAGGCGGCCCTGTGTGGCGCCCACAACATACATCATGTTCTCGTCGTTGCCCCACTGCTGCGAGGTGCGCAGCACCTTTTCAAACAGGCGTTCGCCTTGCTGGTCGGCGGTGAACTGAAAGTCCTGGCTGCCCTTGTTCGAGGTCAGTGCCAGCAGGATGACCCACTTCCCCTCGTAGCCGAGGAATGGCGTGACCGAGTCCTCGCCCATGTAGGGGGCCACGGTCAGCGCGTCCACCTTGTACTCGTCGAAGAAGGTCCGGGCATACATTTGCGAGGTGTTGCCGATGTCGCCACGTTTGGCATCGGCTATGATGAGGTGGTGCTTATGGTGGCGGCGGATGTAGTTGATGGTCTTGATGAATGCCTTCAGTCCCCTTACGCCAAACACCTCGTAGAAGGCGATGTTGGGCTTATAGGCCACGCAGTAGGGGGCGGTGGCGTCGATGATGGCCTTGTTGAACTCGAATATGGGGTCGTAGAGGTCGAAGACGCACTGGGGCATCTTCTTCGGGTCGGGGTCTAATCCCACGCAGAGGAAGCTTCGCTTCTTCAGGATTTGGCTGATAAGTTCTTGTCTGTTCATAGTTCTGTTTCTTTCATTCGTTCTGCATTCTCGGCCACGGTCAGCGCGTCGATCATCGGCTGTATGTCGCCGCCCAGGAAGCCCTGCAGGTCATGGGTGGTGTAGCCAATGCGGTGGTCGGTGACGCGGCCTTGTGGGAAGTTGTAGGTGCGTATCTTGGCCGAGCGGTCGCCGGTAGAGACGAGCGTCTTTCGGCGCGAGGCTATGTCGTCGACATATTTCTGATGCTCCTTGTCATAGATGAACGTATAGAGGCGCGAGAGGGCGCGCTCCTTGTTCTTCGGCTGGTCGCGGGTCTCGGTACACTCGATAAGGATTTCCTCGGTCTCGCCCGTGTTGGGGTTCTTCCACATATAGCGCAGGCGCACGCCCGATTCCACCTTGTTCACGTTCTGGCCACCGGCACCACTTGAGCGGAAGGTGTCCCACTTGATTTCGCCCTCGTTGATTTCCACGTCAAATTCCTCAGCCTCAGGCAACACGGCCACCGAAGCGGCAGAGGTGTGGATGCGACCTTGTGTCTCGGTTTTGGGCACACGTTGCACACGATGTACACCCGACTCAAACTTCAAAATGCCGTAGCAACC
>JAFPTC010000134.1 GCA_017400455.1 Prevotella sp.
AGCATCAGCTCGGGCACGTACATCAGCAGGGTGGAAACGAAGTCGCTGACGTTCTCGGTGGGCTCGTAGTGGCCGGTATCGAGGGTGTACATCTGCTTACGGGTAGAGCAGTAGGCGGTGTAGAAGTCGTGTGAACCAACGGTGTATGACTCCAGTCCGATACCGAAGAGCTTGGCCTCGAAGCAGTTCTTCACGCCGTCGAGCTTCTCTTCCATGATCTCATCGAGCGAGGCAGCGAGGATCTCACGATACTTCTTGCGCTGTACGGGGATGTCCTTCATACCGTCGTGCACCCAGATGTTCATGATGCAGGGGTCGTTCTGAGCCTTACCCATAGCGTCGGCGATGCGGCGGCAGCGCTTGGTGTGCTCAATCCAGAAGTCGCGGATCTCCTTGTCGGGGTTCGACAGCGTGAGGTCGCCGCTCTTCGGGTGAGAGAACGAGGTGGAGTTGAAGTCGAGCTTCATGTTGTTCTCCTTGGCCCAGTCGATCCAGCTCTGGAAGTGCTTCACTTCCACCTGGTCGCGGTCAACGAACTGTCCGCCGAAGTCACCGTAGATCTCGTGGAGGTTCAGACGGTGGTTGCCGCCGAGGAGTGTCTTCACGAACTCGATGTCCTGACGCACCTCGTCGATGGTGCGGGCACGACCGGGATAGTTGCCTGTGGTCTGGATACCGCCAGAGAGGGCGTCGTTGCGCTCGAAGCCGACCACGTCGTCGGTCTGCCAGCAGTGCAGTGAGAGCTGCTGCTTCTGGAGCTGGTCAAGTACTGCGTCGGTGTCGACGCCAATGGCTGCGTAGCGCTCTTTGGCTACGGCATAAGCCTGTTCAATCAGATTTGCTTTCATAAAACACGAATATTTTTAATTATACATTAATGAGTCTTTTCTTATTTAATTGAACAAAAATCTGCACAAATCTTACATAAATCTGCTTCGGATGTATTCATATTTGCTTGTTGCGAAATCGTAGACATACCTTTCAGATATCAGTCTCTGAGGATTCCCGAAGTTCATGAGAACTCCTGCATAGGAGTCTGTGATGCGCAGATAATTGAACAATTGTCCTCTGTGTTCATTATTCAATTCAGAGACGGCTTTTAATTCGACAATGATATCTCCAAAGCAAACAAAATCTGCAATGTATGTCTTCTTCAGTTCCTGTCCATGAAAAGTCATCATGAGGGGCTTCTCTCGTTCCCAGGGGATCTGTTTCTCTGAGCAGACAATAGAAAGGCATTCCTGATAGATTGGCTCTGAAAGTCCGAATCCCAACTCATTGTAGACATCCATAGCTGCTCCAATGATCAGGTACATCTTGTTAAGACAATCCTCTCTATTTATACTTTGCATGAATTTAAGTTAGATTTTTGAAGATTTTTGTTCTTTTCATCTACTTTTTGTTCACAATGGACAGGTATTTGTCGTAGGCGGCGTCCCACTGGGCCTTGTCCTGCGGCTCATACTTCACCATGTCGGTGCTGTTGGCAATAATCTGGCGCATCTGCCAGATGTCCTGCACCAGGCCGGCGGCCTTGGCCTGCATCATGATGTTGCCAATGGCGGTGCACTCCTGCGGACCGGCCAGCACGGTGGCACCCGTGGAGTTGGCCGTGAACTGGTTGAGGTACTTGTTCAGCGAGCCGCCGCCAATGATGTGGAGCGTCTCCAGCTTGAAGGGAGCAAACTCCTGCATCCACTGGAACACCTGGCGATAGCGCAGGGCCAGCGAGTCGAAGATGCAACGGCAAATCTCGGCCGGCGTCTGCGGAACGTACTGGTTGGTGTCGCGGCAATACTTCTGAATGGCGCCAATCATCGAGGCCGGGGCGGCAAAGGCCGCGTCGTCGGGATTGATGATTGAGCGGAACGGCTCTACCGTCATGGCGCTGCCCTGCAGCTCGGGGTGCGAGAGCTTCTGCACCTCCTCGGGCCACTCCAGACGGCAGCGCTCGTAGAGCCACATGCCGCAGATGTTCTTCAGGAAGCGCGTGGTGCCCTCGATGCCGCCCTCGTTGGTGAAGTTGCGCTCGTAGGAGAGGTCGCTGATGATGGCGTCCTTCGTCTCGATGCCCATCAGGCTCCAGGTACCGCTGCTGAGGTAGGCAAACTGCTCGTTCTTTGCCGGCACGGCAGCCACAGCCGAGCCCGTGTCATGTCCGGCAACGGCAATGACGGGCACGGCGCCCAGTCCCGTGAGCCGCTGCACCTCGTCGGTGAGCACGCCCACCACGGTGCCAGGCTGCACCATGCGGCCGAACTTCGAGCGCGTCAGTCCCAGCGACTGCAGCAGGCGCTCGTCGAGCTGTTTCGTGCGCGGGTCGAGCAGCTGCGAGGTGGAGGCGATGGTATATTCGCACACCTCGTTGCCCGTGAGCATCCAGCTCAGGGCGTCGGGCACAAACAGAATCTTCGCGGCATGCTCCAGGGCCGAGTTGCCCTCGCGCCGCATGGCGTAGAGCTGGAAGATGCTGTTGAAGTTCATGAACTGTATGCCGGTGATGTCGTAGACCTCCTTCCGCGTGATGATGTGCTCCAGATAATCGTCCATGGCGCTGAAGGTCACGGGGTCGCGATAGGCGCGTGGGTTGCGCAGGATGGCTCCGTCCTCTCCTATGCACACGAAGTCGACGCCCCAGGTATCGATGCCGATGGAGGCGATGTCCAGCCCACGGCGGGCCACCTCCTTCAGTCCACGGATAATCTCGAAGTAAAGGGCATGTATGTCCCAGTAGTAGTGGCCGCCCTGCTCAATGAGATTGTTGGGGAAGCGCGTCACCTCCTCCAGCTTGAATGCTCCGTCGCCGATGTTGCCGATGATGGTTCGGCCGCTGGTGGCACCCAGGTCTACGGCGAAGAAATACTTTTTCTGTTCCATTCTTTTCGATTAGTTTTTAGTCACAGCGCACACCGTGCGCCTCGCAAGTTAGTAATAGTGCCGCAAAAGTACGAAAAAAAACACCGTTCCGACAATAACTTTTGATTTTCCACCTAAATTTTTTGATTTAAGCGCGTGCGAACGCCGCGATTTTTTTAGGCGATGATGCCGTTTTGCGAAAAAAAATACTTACCTTTGCATCTGTAATGGAAAAGAAGAGATACGCTGACCTGTTCATCGACTTTGACGACACGCTGTGCGACACCCACGGCGGGGCGCAAATGGCCTTAGAGGCGCTGTACGACGAGAACGGGCTGGACCGCTATTTTGACAAGGCCGACGACTTCTTCGACGCCTACTGGCGGACGAACATCGAGCTGTGGCAACAGTATGGCAAAGGCGAGATCTCTCGCGATTTCCTCATCGTCGAGCGCTTCCGCCGTCCGCTGAACGCAGGGCGGGGGATGGAGGTGACGGAGCAGCGCTGCCTGCAGATGGGCGACCGGTTCCTGGACCTCTGCGTAGAGAAGACGCGGGCGCTGGACGGTGCCCCCGAGCTGGTGGACTATCTGCGGCAGAAGGGCTACCGGCTGCACCTGTGCAGCAACGGCTTCCACGAGGTGCAGTATCGCAAGCTGCACAACTGCGGCTTCGACGGTTGCTTCGACACCGTGGTGCTGAGCGAAGACGCCGGCGTGAACAAGCCCAAGCGCGGCTACTTCGACTATGCCTTCCGCCTGACGGGAGCGCGGCCCGAGACCACCGTGATGATAGGCGACGGCTGGGAGAGCGACATGCGCGGGGCCCTGGACTACGGGCTGGACACCATCTATTATAATCGCTTTCCCGACTATCCCGCCCCCGAGCCCGTGACCCACGAGGTGCATGCGCTCAGGCAAATAATGGAAATACTTTAAACCTAATAGCTATGACAACATTCGTATTCCTGATTGTCGCAATCTTCATCCTTGGCTATGCCTGCATAGCCCTGGAGGCCTTTACCAAGGTGAACAAGGCAGCCGTGGCGCTGCTCATGTGCGTGCTGTGCTGGACGGCCTATTGCCTGATGCCGGGCCACGATCTCTCGACCTTGCCCGAGGGGCTGGGCGAGACGGCCGAGACGCTGTTCTTCCTGATGGGGGCCATGACCATTGTGGAAATCGTCGACGCCAATGGCGGTTTCAACTTTGTGCGCGACACCATGAAGACGCGCTCGAAGCGGAAGCTCCTCTGGCGCGTGGCCTTCATGACCTTCTTCCTGTCGGCCATTCTCGACAACCTCACCACAAGTATCGTCATGATCATGGTGCTGCGCAAGCTGATTCAGCAGCCAAAGGAGCGCCTCGTCTATGCCTCGCTGGTCATCATCGCGGCCAACTCGGGCGGCGCCTTTTCGCCCATTGGCGACGTGACCACCATCATGCTCTGGATCAAGGGCATGGTCAGCACGGGCGGCGTCATCACCGAGCTGCTGCTGCCCTCGCTGGTGTCGATGGTGGTGCCGGCACTGCTGCTGTCGCTCCAGCTGAAAGGTAAGTTCGACAAGTCGCAAAACCTGCCCGTGCAGGATGTGTCGCCCTTCACCAAGCGTCAGCGGCAGGTGGTGTTCTGCTTCGGCGTGGGCGGCCTGATGTTCGTGCCCGTCTTCAAGACGCTCACCCACCTGCCCCCCTACATGGGCATCCTGCTGGTGCTGGGCCTGCTGTGGACCATCACCGAGCTGTTTAACCGCCGTTTCGACGAGAGCGACCCCATGGCCAAGCGCGTCACGCAGCTGCTGAGTCGCATCGACATGTCTACCATACTCTTCTTCCTCGGCATCCTGATGGCCGTGCTCTGCCTGAAGCAGGTGGGCGTGCTCAATGCCGTGGGCGATGGGCTGAACGTGACGTTCAATGGCAATCCCTATCTCATCACAGGCATCATTGGCGTGCTGTCGAGCATTGTTGACAACGTGCCGCTGGTGGCTGCCTGCATGAACATGTACGACGTGGTGCCCGACACCATCTATGCCACCGACGGCGCCTTCTGGCAGCTGCTGGCCTATTGCGCCGGCGTGGGCGGCTCGATGCTCATCATCGGCTCGGCGGCCGGCGTGGTGGTCATGGGCCTGGAGAAGATCACCTTCGGGTGGTACATGAAGCACATCTCGTGGCTGGTCTTCGTGGGCTATGTTTGCGGCATCTTGGTCTACTGGGCAGAGAAGATGCTGCTTTTCTGAATAACTGAGCGTATTGATTAACATCTTAAAAAACAGAGATATATGAAGCGTATAGGACTGTTGCTGAGTTTGACATTCATTGTTTTCCATTTGTCGTTCTGCCCTGCTTGGGCGCAGACGCGCTTTGGCGAGAAACCCCGTTTGGTGGTGGGCGTCGTGGTGGACCAGATGCGCTGGGACTACCTGGACCGCTACTACGACAAGTTCACGGCCGACGGCTTCCGCCGCCTGATGGACAGGGGCTTTTCGTGCAACAACTGCCTCATCAACTATGTGCCCACGGTGACGGCCATTGGCCATACCTCGGTCTATACGGGCACCACGCCCGCTTACCACGGCATCTGTGGCAACAACTTTTTCATCAACGAGAAGAAAGTCTACTGCTGCTCGGACACCACGGTGAAGACCGTGGGTAGCGAGAGCAGTAAGGGGCAGATGTCGCCGCGCAACATGCTGGCCACCACCATTGGCGACCAGCTGCGCCTGCACACCGACTTCCGATCGAAGGTCGTGGGCGTCAGCTATAAGGACCGCGCAGCCATCTTTCCCGCTGGCCACTCGGCCAACGCCGCCTACTGGCTGGACCTGAAGAACCGCTGCTTCATTACTTCCACCTACTACATGGAAGAGCTGCCCCGCTGGGTGAAGGATTTCAACAAGCAGCTGGCCAAGGACAAGGAGTTCAAGAAGTTGGGCGAGGACATTGGCTTGTCGCCCCATTGCGGCACCATCACCACCGACATGGCCATTGCCGCCCTGCGCAACGAGAAGCTGGGCAAGGGCAGCGCCACCGACATGCTCTGCGTGAGCTATTCACAGACCGACGTCATAGGACATAAATATAGTACGCGAGGCAAGAACACTGACGATGCCTACTTGCAGCTTGACCGCGACCTGGGCCGCCTGCTGAAGGCGCTCGACGAGCAGGTGGGGCGCGACAACTATCTGCTTTTCCTCACCGCCGACCATGGAGCGGCCCACAACTGGCGCTTCATGAAGGACAACCGCTTGCCCGCAGGCCCATGGAACAGCAACGAGATGAAGGAGCACGTCTATGAGGCCTTGGAGAGCGACATGGGCGACGGGCGCGGCTTCATTGCCGACGTACTGGACTATCGCATCTACCTCGACTGGCCGATGATTCGCCAGCAGGGACTCATCACAGCCGACATGGAACACCAGATTCTCAACGAGCTGGTGAAAGAGCCGAACGTGGCGTTTGCCGCCGTCTACGAGGATTTGGCCACCAGTGCGCTGCCGCCGCTGCTACGCGACCGGGCCTTGATGGGCTACTATCCCGGCCGTTCGGGCGACATCGTCTTCTTCCCCCGTCCGGGCTACTATGAATATGGGCGGTGGTCGTCGCCCACCGGAACCACCCACGGCGAGTGGAATCCCTATGATGCCCACATACCCTGCCTGTTCTATGGTTGGAAAGTGCCTCACGGAGCCACCTCGCGCCAGGTGAGCATCACCGACATTGCGCCCACCATCTGCCAGCTGCTCCACATTCAGCAGCCCAACGCCTGCACCGGCGAGGCTATCATAGAAATTACGAAATAACCCTTCTTCGCCGTACTAAAGCAGTGGCGATAGCAGTCGCGTGAGCGAATCCCACAGGCGCTGGATGATGTTGGGCTGCATGCGCTCGGGCAGCGAGCTGAACAGCACCGACTGACGCTCGTCGCGCATGAAGATGTCGCGCATGCGTAGGGCTATGTCTGCATCGTAGAAGAAGGCGTTTCCTTCAAAATTGTTCTCAAACGAGCGGAAATCCAGGTTGGTTGAGCCGCAGGTGCTCACGGCGTCGTCGCTGACCATTGTTTTGGCATGGAGGAAGCCGCCCTCGTAGAGCAGCACCTTGATGCCTGCCTCCACGGCCTCGCGCAGGTAGCTGCGGCTGGCCCACTCCACGAAGAGGGCGTCGCTGCGTCGCGGCACCATGATGCGCACGTCCACGCCCGAGGCCGCTGCCGTCTTCAGTGCCAGGAACACGGCGTCGGTGGGCAGGAAGTAGGGCGTCTGGCAATAGATGTATTTTCGGGCCGCCATGATGACGTGCAGATAGCCCTGCATGATTTCCGGATAGGTGGCCACCGGGCCGCTGGTCACCGTCTGCACCAGTGCACCGCCGGCTTCGGGCTTAATGTAGTATTTGCGGTCGGAGAGCAGCGTGCGGTCGACGAAGAACCAGTCGATGAGGAAGGCGCGTTGCAAGCCGTTGACGGCGCCGCCCTCCATGCGCACCATGGTGTCGCGCCAGGCCTGTCCGCCGCGTCCCTTCACATAGCGCAACGCCAGATTCATGCCGCCGATATAGCCAATGTTGGCGTCGATGACAATGATCTTGCGGTGGTTGCGATAGTTGGCCTTGCTGGTGAACTGGGGGAAGTGAACGGGCATGAAAGGCTCGGCGTCGATGCCCTCCTTGCGCAGCCGCTCGAAGAAGCGGTTCTTCACGGCCCAGCAGCCCACGTCGTCGTAGATCAGCCTCACCTCCACGCCCTGACGGGCTTTCGCTATCAGGGCATCGCATATCAGGCGTCCCAGCGCATCGTCCTCGATGATATACATGTCGATGTGGATGTGGCTCTTGGCCTGCGCAATGTCGGCCAGCAGGCGGGGAATGAAGTCGTAGCCGCTGGTCAGTATCTCAGTCCTTTTGTTGATGAACGGCAGCGAGAAACTCTGGTTCGAGAACAGGCGGATGGTGTTCTCGTAGGGCGCGGGCAGCTTCAGGTCTTGCTGTTCCACAAATTCGAGCATCGAGCGTTTGGTGAGCATGTCCATTGACCGGCGGCCTACGAAACGCTCCTTTCGGCGGTTCACGCCGAAGAAGATGTAGGCCACTACGCCGAAGATGGGCAGGAAGTAGATCACCAGCGCCCAGGCCATGGTCTTAGCGGGCTGGCGATTGTCCAGCACGACGTGGATGATGGCCGCAATGGCAATGATCCGCGACAACCAGTAGAGAAGGCCCAGCACGCTCATTCTATGCCTATCAGCTTATGTGTCTGTAGTGATAGCCGCCACCAGGGGTGCTCTTTGATGTAGTCTACGCAGCCCTTGACAATGGCGGCATTGCGCTCCTGGTTGCCCGTGTCGCAGGGTTGGAGGTATAATAGGGGAGAGGGGAGAGTGGAGAGAGGAGAGTGGAGAGAGGAGTGTGGAGAGTGAAA
>JAFPTC010000135.1 GCA_017400455.1 Prevotella sp.
AGTGTGACAGAGCGACCTAAAGGTCTTCACAGAGAGCTACCGCTGTGTTTTGACGGGCGAAGCCTCTGTGCAAGGCCTTTAGGCCTCTCTTGTAGTCTCTGCGACTGGCTATACATCCTCTGTGTCCTCTGTGTCTCTGTGTTGAAAAAAATACCGTCTCAACATACCCAAGGCGTTGCCCTGGGTTGGTCGTTTTTGCCCTTTCAGGGCGTGAGTGCGGTCTAAACGCCTATACCTGTTTTCTGATATTTGGGAAGAGTGAACTCGGCTGAATCTCTTGCTGAAAGAAAACGGCTCGCTGAGGAAGAGAACGTGGCTTGCGAAAAAGGATAAGCCTTGCGAAAGGGGAAAAGGAGCCTGCAAACAGGGGATAAGATGCTGGGAAACAGGGAGAAAGGGGCGTTCTGACTCGTTGCGGCCGCCCGCCCTCATTAATAAGGGCGGGCGCCCTTATTAATGAGAGCACCCGCCCGTATATGTTGGAGCGGACGGCAGAATCCGGCTTTTATTCCTTGGGATTGTCTTTCTCTGGGAAGTAGAGCCAGCGGCGGCTCTTGCGCACCTTCCACAGGCGCGGATGCTCACCCAGGCAGAGGCTGTCGAGATAAGCCTTGGCGGAGTCGCGCCTCAGGCCGCTGTAGATCATAAACTCGGGGATGGTGGTGTGGCCCAGTTTCATGCTGCGACGCAGTGCCTCGTCCATCGCCTTCGGGTCGCGTATCTGGCTGTTGCCCACTTGCTCCTGACTCTTGCGATAGCCTTCGTGGTTCTGACCACCTTCCTTGATAAACTCCTTGGAGGGGACGAACTCGATGCCGGCATACCTCACGTCGCGGCCATGAATGGTCTTGGGGTCGGTATGATCGCCCAAGAGTTTCAGCTTGGGGGCAAACGAGCCGAGGGGTGTCTCCACGCGGTAGCCGTCGGAGAGCCACATGCCCACCACCTCCATCACTACATCCATCACCATCTGCAACTCACCCGTTTGGAGGTTGCGGTGTTTCATACAAAACGTTTCCAAATCCTTGAAGCTCTTCTTGCGGCCCTTGGCAGGGCGAACGTAGAGCAAAGGCTTGCCATCCTCGCCCTTGGTGGGGCGCGGGTGAATCTCGATTTCTATTCCGTCGGTCTTGCGTGGCATAACTTATTCCTGTTTTGGTTTTTGCTTAATTGCCTGACGTGCCGGCGTTGACCACAGGCTGGGCCGAATCGTCGCTACAGAGCACCACCAGGAGGTTGCTCACCATGGTGGCCTTCTTGTCGGCGTCCAGGTTCACGATGTCCTCGGCGGCCAGCTTGTCGAGCGCCATTTTCACCATCGACACGGCTCCCTCCACAATCTTCTCGCGGGCGGTGATGATGGCCGAAGCCTGCTGGCGGCGCAGCATCACGGCAGCAATCTCGGGCGCATAGGCCAGGTAGTTGATGCGGGCCTCTACCACCTCAATGCCGGCCAGGGCCAGCCGCTCGTTCAGCTTCTCCTCCAGCTGGTCGTTAATCTCGTCGCCGCCGTCGCGCAGGGTCAGCCCGTCGTGCTTGCCGTCCTCGTCGTCGTAGGCATACTGTCCGGCCACCTGGCGCAGGGCGGCATCGCTCTGCACTCGGACGAAGCGTTCCAAGGCGTTCATGATCGACCGCATGTCCTGGCCCACCTGTCCGGCTATGCTGGCTATGGTCTGCGTGTCCACCTCGAAAAGGGCCTTGTAGGTGTCGCTGAGTTTCCACACCAGCACCAGTCCAATCATGATGGGGTTGCCCGTCTTGTCGTTCACCTTGATGGGTTCGGCGTCCAGGTTGCGGGCGCGCAGGCTCACCTTCTTCGTGCTGTAGAAGGGGTTAATCCAGAAGAAGCCGGTGCCCTTGAAGGTGCCGCTGTATTTTCCAAACCAGGTGATGACACGGGCCTCGTTGGGTTCGAGCATCATCATGCCGCTCCACATGATGAACGAGGCCAACAGCAGCAATCCACCCAGACCCAGCAGCCATCCGCCGGGGGTGGCCGGCAGGTTGTCGTCGGCCAGTAGCGAAATGCCGTAGACAATGGCAGCGAGGCTGCCCAGCGTCAGCATGATGTTGATGAACAGAAACAGGAAGCCGTTGAGCACGGTTCCACCAAATTCTCTTTCTTTCTTTTCCATAATCGGTAGACTTTTTAGTTTTACATCATTTCTTTTTACAAAGGTAAATGCTTTCCGCCTACCAACCATGTGTTTGCGCTACTATTTAGAAAGAATTAACAAATCGAACACCTCAGCGTAACAACTCAGTCATGCTGACCTTTGAGGAATTGTAAGGACAAAAATCTTCAAAAATCTGACATAAATCTCTTCTGATGGCATATTTTTGTAGATTGTGTGCCCTTGGCACACCCACAAATCTTCAAAAATAGATATTCGCGCAGTTATTTTTGAAAGATTTTTGAAGATTTTTGTCTAAAATGACACATGACTGAGTTGTAACACCTCAGCATCGCCAAAGGCGTCGTAGCCGCTGACGATGACGCGGTCGCCGGCCTGCAGCCCCTCGGCCACTTCATAGTGCTCGGCGTTCTGGCGGCCCAGCCTGATGGGCACGCGGCGGGCCTGCTGGCCGTCGGCATCGACGCGCATGATCCACTGGCCACCCGTCTGGGCGTAGAAGTTGCCACGTGGCACGATGAGCTGGCGCTCGGGCTTGCCCAGCTCTATCTGCAGGCGCAGCGTCTGGCCCGGGCGCAGCGGGCTGGTTCCCTCCGATGATGCCGGGGTGGCGGGGCGCAGCTCTATGGCAAAGCTGTGGTCCTGCACCTGGGGCGTGGTGCGGCTCACCTCGAAGGCCATGCGGCGTCCCTTCAGCGTGGCGGTGGCCGGCAGTCCCGTCTGCACACGGTCGATGTAGTATTCGTTGAGGCGGGCCGACACCTTGAAGTCGGACAGCACGCCAATCTCGCCCACCTGTTCGCCCGTGGCCACCTGGGCGCCTATGGTGGCGTTGAGGTTGCCAATCTGGCCGTCGCAGAGTGCCAGGATGGTCAGTGCGCTGAGGCGCTGGTTGCTGCTTTCCAGCTTCCGGGCCTCCATGGCCATCTGCTGCTCAATGAGCTGGCGGCCAATGACGTTCAGCACCGAGTCCTCGCGCAGGCTCTCGATGCCCAGCAGCGTGCGCTGGCGGTTGTAGTCGTATTCGTCGCGGGCCACCTGCAGCTGGGCCTTGCTCCTCACGCCCATGCGTGCCTCTTCCTGGGCCAGCTCGTAGTCCTGGGCCATCTTCTTCAGCTCGAAGTTAGCCTGCAGGGCCTGGCTGCGCAGGGTGATGCTCTTCTGCCGCATCTCAATGAGCTGCTGGCGGTGCTGCATCTGTTGTAGCTCGTAGTTCTGTCGCTCGGCGGCCATCTCCTCAAGCACCTTCGGGTTCGACAGCACCAGGATGGTGTCGCCCCGGTGCAGCATGTCGCCGTTCTGGCAGCAGATGCGCTCCACCGTGCCGCCTTCGCGGGCGTTCACCCGCATGCTCGTGGCGGGGCTCACCACTCCATTCACGTCGATGTATTCCAGGAAATCGCCCTCGGCCACGGTGGCCACCTGGCTTTCATCAATCTCTACTTTCAGCGTTCGCGGCCCCATCTGCAGCACCACTGCATAGGCCATCAGGGCAACGAGCACTGCGCCGCCCAGCAAATACTTGCGGTACCTGACGTACCACGGTCGTTTCGGTATTTTTATATCCATAGTGTTTCGGGGAAAATGAGTAATTAGTAATGAGTAATTAATAATTATGATTAGTTTGGGTGAAAGAAGATTTTCCTTCTTTTACTTTTCGCTCAGGGTAATGCTTCGTAGGCCGTAGTACAGGCTCCAATAGGTTTGCAGGGAGCCGATGAACGAGCGCAGGGCAGCGTCCTTCTCGCTAATGCTGGCGTTCAGCTCAAGCAGCGAAGTGCGGCCCTGAAGATAGAGCCACCGCGCCACGTCGTAGCGGCGCAGCGCCGTGTCGCGGGTGCGGAAGGCTATCCTCACCCGATGGGCCTGCAGGTTGTACTGCCTCACCATCTTCAGCACGTTCAGCCGGAAGTCCTGCAGGGCCTGCTCGCTCTGTGTCTGCGTCAGCTGCAGGCGCGACCGGGCCACGCGCACCTGGCCCCGTCCGCGCCCCCAGTCGAGGATGGGCAGCGACAGCGTCAGGCTCACATACTGCTGGTTCAGCGGCTTTGCGTAGGCCTCGCTGAGCGTCTCGCCCTTCTGCGACAGGCCGAACTGCATGTAGAGGTCGGCCTTCAGCCCTCGGTTGGCCTTGGCCTGCGACAGGGCGCTCTGGCTCTCGGTGATGTTCAGCCGCAGCTGGTCTGGGTCGGGATTGTTGGCCAATGCCTGCGCCAGGGCCTCGTCGGCATCTACAAAGTGGGCATTGATGAGTGTGTCGGGCACGACGGTGAGCGCCACCTGCGTCTTGATGCCCAGATAGGAGCGCAGCGTCTGCATGGCGTCCTCCACTTCCGCCTCGGCGTTCAGCCGGTTGGCTTCCTCGGTCAGCTGGCCCACCTCTAATTGCAGCATTTCGTTCTCGGAGATGCTGCCCCGTTCGTAGCGGCGGCGGGCATAGCTGAGCAGCGTGTCGCTGGTGGCAAAATTCTGGCGCGCTATCTCAAGATTCGTTTGTGCCGATGCCAATTGGAAGAAGAGGCTGCTGGTGTGCGAGGCCACCAGCTCCATGGTCTCGCGATATTGCTTGCAGGCAATCTGATAGCGCATCGGCTCGGTGCGCTTGGCCCATCGCAGGTGGTTGTAGCCGAAGAGGCTCTGCCTGTAGCCTATGGAGAAGGGCACGCTGCTGTAGCCGTGCGTGTGCTGTTCAAACTCGTCAATGCGTTGTAGGTTGTTGCGCAGAAACAGCGTGCCTCCCGTGAGCGCCACGTTTTGACTGATGTCAAGGGCGAGGTCGGTGTTCAGCTGGTTCTGCCGCACAAAAACATTGGTACCATCGGGCTGCGTGATGCTGTTCAGCTGCCGGTTCAGCGACGGCGAGCTGCTCAGCGTCACCGACGGCAGGTAGTTGGCCTGATGGTAGCGGTAGCTCCACTCTGCTGCTTCCAGCGAGTGGCGAGCCGCCAAGGCGTCGCTCGACTGTTCTTGCGCCAGCCTGATGGCCTCGCCCAGCGTCAGCTGCAGGGAGTCAGTCTGGCCCATTGCCTGCGCTGCCGCCAAGCAGGCTATTAAAAGAAGATGCGTTTTGGCTTTCATTCCCAGTTGCTTTTTTCAAAACAACTTCAATTTCTGTGCCAAAAACGCATCTTGTTGATTCATAGTAACATGGGCTGGACAGGCCCTGTTCCTTTTCGTGCAAAACCGCACGTCAGCGTGCTAAATCGCACGGTTTATTTCTTTTCCTTTGGCTTCATGCCCTTGAGGTAGACCCGCTCGCCATTGACGTAGCTCTTCAGGCGGGGCCAGTTGCGGGGAATCCATAGCTCGCCCTTGGTGTTGATGGAGAGTATGTAGAAACCCGTGTCGTCGGCAAGGGCCTTCAGCTCATAGCTTGCATCGCCTTTGATGTCCTGACCACGCACCATGTCGCGCAGATTTCCATATCTGAAGTCCGACGAGAAGGTGTAGGTATAATACTGCTCGGGATGGCTGTCCACATAGCTGTGGGCCAGCGAGTCGATTTGCCGATAGAGCGCCTTGGCCTCGGCTTCGTGTTGAATGGGAATGAAGTAGAGCGTGCCGGTGGTCAGGCCATAGTGTTTGTTATGACCGTAGTCGCTCTGGCGGACGGTCTTTCCCACGAGGTTGCCGTTGGGACCTACATCGTCGTTGAAGCCCTCGTCATGACGCCAATAGACGGGATAGGCTTTCGCGCCCTTCAGCTTCTTGGCATCCTTCAGTTTGGGAGCTATCAGCGCCTCGAAGGCCACATGGTCGAAGGGCTGCATGTCGTCCCAGGTGTCGTTAAGGATGGTGTAGAGATGGCTGTAGTATCCCCAGTCGGTGGCTCCCCAGCCGTCGCTGTCGTTGCTGCGGGTATAGTCGAAGAGGGCCACCTCACCGGCATTGTTGAAATAGACGCTGTTGTTATAGCGGTACGTGCGCAGTGCGCCGTCGTCGCGGCGGAAGGCCAGCGAATACTTGATGGTGTCCGTACCGTCCTTGTGATACTCGTAGAGGTAGCTCTCCGAGGCATCCTTGCCCAAGCGGGCGAAGGTGGTGCGGATGGAGTTGAGGACCTGCGTCAGGCGCTGGCGGCGAAGGTGGTTGATGCTGTCGTACTGATGGACTATGCGTCGTAGCGCAGCCTCGCTCATCGTGCTGTCGATGGCCGATTGCGGATGAATGATATAGGCGTTGAGCAAGGCGCTCCACTGGTGGGAGATGCCTCGTTCGGTGCCGGTGGACTGGGTATGGCTGACGGCATAGCCTTGCTCCTGTATGAATTGCTCCAGCTGGTGGAGCTGCGGGTTGGGCTCTTGGCTGCGGGCGGCGATGGCGACGGAGGCCAGCAGCACGACGGTGAAGAATTTTTTCATGATGATTTTCTATGTTCTAAGGGTTATTCATTAGTTGTGCTATTTCGTGGTGTAGCCGTTCTCCGCGTTGACGGATGTCCTGCGTCTGTGCGACTGCAAGGAGGAATGGGTCCTGTTCTGAGAAGTGAGGAGTGAGAAGTGATGAGTGATGAGTTTCCGAAGCGTCAGCGGAATCATCCTGCTTCGGTGTGGCTTCGGCCAGCATGGCCCTTTCCTGAATGCTACGCTTCTTCCTGGCTTTTCTTTTCTGCTTTGCGGGCTGTGGCGCGGGCTGCGCTTCGGCAACCACCGCTTCTGGCTTCTCCTTAATGATGGGCGGAGTGGCTGGCTGCTGCGGGAACTGCGACGATGTCGCAGAATAGGTGACGGCGGGGGCTTCCTCTACAGGGCGCTGGGTGAGGCGGAGGGCCAACAGCAGCAGAGCGCTGGCGGCAACGGTTGCCACAATCCATCGGAGGGCGACAAGCTTTGGTTTCGCCTTGACCTCTATATCCACGTCGCCGCTGTCGAACAGCGCGAACATCTGCTTGTATTCAGCCCACTCCTCGCCCACGTCGTGGGTGCGGAAATACTGTGCCAGCAGCTGTTCCTCGGCCAGGCTCGTCTCGCCAGCCATGAACTTGCTGAGCAGTTGGGCTATCTGCTGTTTGTCGTTTTGTATTCTCATCGTTGGTTCCTCCTTTTTAACTTGTTCAATAATTCGTGGCGTGCCCTTGAGAGCAGGGTGGAGACTGACGTCTGGCGAATGCCTAAGATGTCGGCAATCTCGCTCAGTTCGCGCCGCTCCAGCTGGCGCATCCTCAGCACCATGGCCGACGTGCTGGGCAGACGGTCTATCTCGTCGTTCAGCCATTGCTCCAGCTCGGCGTATTCCAGCCGGTCGTGCAGCGAGTCCTCGTCGGCTATCGGCATCGCGTCGCTGATCTCCCGGTGCTGATGCGTCGTGCGCCATCGGTCTATGCACGCCCGTTTCGCAATGATGACTGCAGAAGCCTTCATCCGGTTGGCATCGCTGAGCTGCCCATGCAGACCCCATAGCCGGAGCATCACGTCCTGGGCAATGTCCTCCGCATCTTCCAGCGTATACCCAAACCGCTCTGCCACCGACACGGCCTTTGCCCGCGTCTCGTCAGCCATCTGTGTGAATTCTTCTTGTGTCATTACACTTATATAACGAATAACACAGCGAAAATTAAACAAGAAAGCCCAACTTTTTTTGTCTGCAATAAAATTGCGCCATACAAAAAAGGCATGGGGCGCAGTCGCTGCGGCCCATGCCTGTCCCGGGTTATATAAGAAAAACTTACTCTGCTCCCATCACGGCCTTGCTCATTTCCTTCAGGTACTTCTCGGTGAGGCCGTTGATGTATTTCTGCGTCTTCTGCGCCGCCTTGGTCAGCACGCCCACCTCCTTGTACATTTCCGTGAATCCTTGGTTCTGCTCGGTGTAGAATTTCAGGATCTCTTTGTGTATTTCGCCAATGGCCTTGTTTTTCTCTACTATTTCAGTTGGGGGTACGTCGAGACCCTTCAGGTATTTGATGAAGTCCTGAAACTTCGCGTCCAGCTCCTTGTTGAGTTTGGTAATCTGTGCGAAGATACGCTCAGAACCTGTGAGTGACTTCATCTTGAAGTGTGGTTCTAAGGAGGCGTATGTGGCTTTGATGACATCCATATTGGCTTTCAAGGCCATTCCCTTCGCCTCTATCTGCATCATCTGCTCGGGTGTCGGCTCCCATTTTGAAGACTGGCGGGGCGTGACGGGCTCGCTGTAGCTGGGTATAGTGTCAATCTCCACATCATCAGCTACCACATCGTCAACTACCACATCGTCTATTCCGCGGCTTTGCCGTTCGTTCAGCAAGCTCTTGCCTGAGTATCGTCCTACCCGCTGCTCATAGTCGCGATCCTCGTCGTAGTAACCGTTATGCGTGGTGATACGGTAGGTCTCGCCAGGCACGAAGTCGAGATTCGTCCACAGTTCGCAGAGCGAGCCGTC
>JAFPTC010000136.1 GCA_017400455.1 Prevotella sp.
ATTGCCACCGATCCCTACATGGGCCGTCTGGTGTTCTTCCGCGTCTACTCGGGTAGCGTGAAGGCCGGTTCGTACGTCTACAACCCCCGTTCGGGCAAGAAGGAGCGCATCAGCCGCCTCTTCCAGATGAACTCGAACAAGGAAATCCCCATGGATAGCATCGACGCAGGCGACATCGGCGCAGGCGTGGGCTTCAAGGACATCCGCACCGGCGACACCCTCTGCGACGAGGAGAAGCCCATCGTGCTGGAGTCGATGACCTTCCCCGACACCGTGATCAGCATCGCCGTGGAGCCGAAGAGCCAGGCCGACATTGCCAAGCTCGACAACGGACTGGCCAAGCTGGCCGAAGAGGATCCCACCTTCACCGTGCGTACCGACGAGCAGAGCGGCCAGACCATCATCAGTGGTATGGGCGAGCTGCACCTCGACATCATCATCGACCGTCTGAAGCGCGAGTTCAAGGTAGAGTGCAACCAGGGCAAGCCCCAGGTGAACTATAAGGAGGCTATCACCAAGACCGTCGAGATTGACGAGACCTACAAGAAGCAGTCGGGTGGTCGTGGTAAGTACGCCAAGATGCTCGTGCAGGTAGGCCCCGTTGACGAGGACTACGATGTGAAGACCAATGGCGGCCTGCAGTTCGTGAACGAGGTGAAGGGCGGTAACATTCCTAAGGAGTTTATCCCCAGCATCCAGAAGGGCTTCGAGGCAGCCATGAAGAACGGTATCCTCGGTGGCTATCCCATGGACTCCCTCAAGGTCGTCGTCGTCGATGGTGGCTTCCACCCCGTCGACTCCGACCAGCTCTCGTTTGAGATTGCTGCCCAGATGGCCTACAAAGAGGCTTGCGCCAAGGCTAAGCCCGTGCTGATGGAGCCCATCATGAAGCTTGAGGTGGTTACGCCCGAGGAGAACATGGGTGATGTCATCGGCGACCTGAACAAGCGTCGCGGACAGGTGGAAGGTATGGACGAAGCTCGCAGCGGTGCCCGCGTGGTGAAGGCCATGGTGCCCCTGAGCGAGATGTTCGGCTACGTCACCGCCCTGCGCACCATCACCTCTGGCCGTGCCACCAGCTCGATGGAGTACGACCACCATGCACCCCTGTCCAGCTCGATTGCCAAGGCCGTGCTCGAAGAGGTCAAGGGTCGTGCCGACCTCGTGTAAACACAATAAACGCATAAACTATGATAATCCTGAAAGCCCCCTCGGCTTTCAGGATTTTTTTTATAACTGCAATACTTGCACTGCTCGCACGTCCTGCTCTGCTTGAACCTCTACCACCAATTGCACTACCTACAGCTGAATGCTTCGGCGCTGCACGAGGGGCCGAGTTTTTTATGGGAGGCCGAGTTTCTTTACGCGGTATTAAATCCTTATCCTTTTGATCGAGGTAAGAAGAGAAATCCGAGATTGGGATTAGGCTGCCTCTACTTTTTTGCATTACAATTTGGCCATTTCGGAAATAGTTATTATCTTTGCAGGGTGTTAATATTCAGATGCTAATGATTACCGTTGCCAATCCTATCTACGACGTAGTGTTCAAGTACCTGATGGAGGACAAACGCATAGCGCGTACCATCCTGTCGGCACTGCTAAAGGAAGACATCCTGGAGGTGGAGATGCGCCCCCACGAATATGTCAACGACAAGCGCGACTCAGTGTCGGTGCTGCGCATCGACTTTGGTGCGCGTGTTCGTAAACCCAACGGCTCAGAACAGCTCATCCTAATAGAGCTACAGAAGACGTGGCTTGAGACAGAAACGTTGCGTTTCCGTCAGTACCTGGGCGTGCAGTACGACAATCCTGACAATATGCTTGTCGGTGGCGAGCATGCCCTGCCTATGGTGGCTGTCTACCTGCTGGGACACCGTGTGGGCGACATCGATGAACCTGTACTCTACGTCAAGCATAAGGCATACAACTATGACGAGCAGTTGGTGACTAAAGGGCTCCCCAATGCATTTGTTGATAGTCTTACGCACGACAGCATCATCGTGCAGATCCCTCTGCTTCGTGGACGCTTAGGCAATAAGACGGATGGAAGGACATATGGCAAAGACCGTCTCGATCGCGTGTTGAGCATCTTCGACCAAAGCAATGGCGAGGGGCGTAACAAGCGTGTGCTGAATATCGACGATAGTCTCTATCATGGCGATGCCGACATGGAGCATATCCTTCAGCGCCTGGCGATGGCCGCTGGTGATTCCAAGGTACGTCAGGACATGAATATCGAGGAGGAGTTTATCTCGGCTATTGAGCGGCGCGACACAGAGATACTGCATCGTGATCAGGTACTGGCTGAGCAAAGGGTTCTCTTGACCGAACAGAAGGAACTCTTGGACGAGCAGAAGAGCCAGCTTGACGAGCAGAAGAACCAGCTTGATGAGCAGAAGAACCAGCTTGACGAGCAGAAGAACCAGTTGCAGTTGTTAATAAAGATGTTGGTGCAATCAGGAAAAACGATAGATTACATAGCAGAGAGCTTGCATGTGGATAAGCATGTTGTGGAAGCCATAATTAAACTTTGATTATGTTTCTGGGAAGTGCTTTGTTTCTCAAACGTGGAATAAAATCGGGAAATGTTTTGGCCGTTCCAAAAAAAATGCGTACCTTTGCAGCCCGAAACAAGGAAAAAAGGCCAGCCACTGAGCAAATGACTCTTTAGTGACGGCCGAAGTATTAACAAATTAAACAAACAAAAAACGACAATGAGTCAGAAAATTCGTATCAAGCTGAAGAGCTACGACCACAAATTGGTCGACAAGTCAGCCGAGAAGATTGTGAAGGCCGTGAAGGCCACGGGTGCCATCATCAGCGGTCCTATTCCCCTTCCCACCCACAAGCGTATCTACACCGTCAACCGCTCTACCTTCGTCAACAAGAAGGCTCGCGAGCAGTTCCAGCTGAGTGACTACAAGCGCCTCATCGACATCTACAGCTCTACGGCTAAGACCGTTGACGCCCTGATGAAGCTCGAACTCCCCAGCGGCGTGGAGGTTGAAATCAAAGTATAGTTTGAACGTGGTTCGCAGACATAAAGAGAGCCGGAGGCCCAGTGCTTCCGGCTCTCTTGCGTTTGCTTGGCAGCGTGGGCTGGGCGTGCCGAGGGCGCGGCAACGAAAAAACCCTGTCAGCCCGAAGACTAAACAGGGTTCATAATGAAAGGAGGAGTGGTACCTCCAGGAATCGAACCGGGGACACACGGATTTTCAGTCCGATGCTCTACCAACTGAGCTAAGGCACCATTGTGTGTTGCATTCCTTTCGTTTGCGGGTGCAAAAGTAATAAGAAAAAATGGATTGGCCAAACTTTTGCGCGATTATTTTTAGGAAATCTGCAAAATTGTTGTTTTTACTGCTCTTTTAGCGGATTCCACCCCTGTGCCTTGAGTTCAAACTCCTGTCCGTCGCGTGTCACGAGCAGCTGGCCGAAGCGCTGTTCGGTGATGTGTCCGATGATGTGTACGTCATCGATGGCGCGCACTTTCTCCAGGTCGCCGATGGGAACAGTGAAGAGCAGCTCATAGTCCTCGCCTCCGTTCAGGGCGCAGGTGGTGACGTTCATCTCCATCTCCTCGGCCATGACGGCAGTCTGATAGTCGATGGGCAGTTCCTTCTCGTAGATGCGGCATCCCGTTTGGCTCTGTTTGCAGATGTGCATCAGTTCCGAGCTGAGGCCGTCGCTGATGTCCATCATGGCGGTGGGGTGTATGCCGGCCTGGCGCAGTTTCTGAACGATGTCGCCTCGGGCTTCGGCTTGCAGCTGGCGTTGCAGCAGATATTCCTTTCCGGCGAAGTCAGGATTGGCCAGATTGGCTATCTGGGCCTGAAGACTTGCCACGAGCTTTTGGTCGCCGTCGGCCTTGGCTTTCTGAATCTTCTTCTGGAGGTCGTCCAGCTGACTATAATAGACGCTTTTCTCGCGTTCCAGCAGTTGCAGTCCCATGTAGGCGGCCCCCAGGTCGCCGCTCACACATACAAGGTCGGTGTTCTTCGCTCCGTTGCGATAGACGATGTCCTCTTTTCGGGCCTCGCCGATGCAGGTGATGCTGATGGCCAGTCCGGTGTAGCTTGAGGTGGTGTCGCCGCCAACGATGTCGACTCCCCATTTGTCGCAGGCCATGCGCAAGCCTTCGTAGAACAGCTCCATATCCTCCACGCTGAAGCGCTTGCTCAGCGCCAGCGAGACGGTGATCTGGCGCGGCGTGCCGTTCATGGCAAAGACGTCGCTGATGTTCACCATGGCCGACTTATAGCCCAGGTGCTTCAGGTCCGTGTAGGTAAGGTCGAAGTGTACGCCCTCCATGAGCATGTCGGTGGTGACGAGCACCTCGGTATCGGGATAGTGCAGCACGGCGCAGTCGTCGCCTACGCCATGGATGGTTGATGTGTTCTTTAGTGGCAGATGGGCGGTAAGACGGTCAATGAGTCCGAATTCGCCTAATGTTGATATGTCCATAGTAGAATGATTTTTATTTAAAGCTGATGGTGGTGGGCTTGGCCGGTTTTGCACTTTCTTTGCGCTCTTCTTCCTTCTGGCGGCTTTCTTCGTCCTTTTTCTTGAGCAGAATGCTGTTGCGCGAGTTCTTGCTTACATAGCCCGTGATGAAGTTGTCGAAATGTTCCTGCTGCTCCTGCTGCATGAAGACCACGTGGATGGGCAGGGCATAGAGCCGTTCCTTCACCTGTGGGGCCAGTCCCTCCAGGGTGGCCAGTCGGGCGGCGTCCTTCTCGGTGGTGATGATCATCTTTGGCTCGGCCATCTGGTCGAAGGTGCTGCTGATGTGTTCCAGGTCTTTACGGCTGAAGTTGTGGTGGTCGGGGTAGGTGAGAGCCTGTATGTGCTGGCCGCCGGGGTGCCCAATGATTTTTTCCATATCCTCCTGCAGTTGGCGGGGCGAGGCAATGCCCGTCAGCATCAGCACATTATTGTTGCCGATGCTGTCGAGCGCCATCTCCTTGTGGCCAAAGACGGCATAAGGGTTGCCGTAGTCCAGCCGGGTGAAGAACAAGTGTTGATAGGGGTAGAGATCCATGGCCTTGCGTATGACGCGAAACTCCATGGGCTTGAGGTCTTTGGGACACTTCGTGATGATGACGATGTCGGCGCGGCTCTTGCCTTTTTGCGGCTCGCGCAGTCGGCCGGCGGGCAGCAGCTTGTCGTAGATGATGAGACGATGATAGTCCACCAGCAGGATGTTGATGCCCGGCTTCACATAGCGGTGCTGGAAGGCGTCGTCGAGCAGTATCACGTCCAGGGCGCTGTCGTCTTCGGTGAGCTGCTGTATGCCGTGAACGCGCTTGCGGTCTACGGCGACGCTGATGTCGGGGAACTTCTGCTTCATCTGGAACGGCTCGTCACCAATGTCGCGTGCCGTGGTGTGGCTGTCGGCCAGCAGGAATCCCCTTGTTTTCCGTTTATAGCCTCGGCTGAGCACGGCCACCTTGCATTTCTCCTTCAGCAGCCTCACCAGATACTCCACGTGGGGCGTCTTGCCCGTTCCGCCCACGGTGATGTTGCCCACCGAGATGACGGGCACGTTGAAGGCATGGCTTTTCAGCAGCCCCACTTCAAAGCAGAAGTTGCGCAGGCTGACCGCTCCGCCGTAGATCCAGCTCAGCGGCAGCAGACTGTCTCTGATTTTGATGAAGTCGCCTTCCATGTCGTTGTTATTTCACCGATACGTCGTAGGGTAGGCGGGCCTGCAGCCTGTTGCGATGCTGATCCAGCTTCAGCTGCATCACGGGTTCATAGAGGTCGCCCAGCATCTGGCGCAGGCGCGAGTCGATGTAAGTGTTAGGTTTTTCCTCTACGCTGAGCAGCTGGTCGATCCAGCTTGACTTCTCGGGATAGCTCTGGGTGTGGTACTCCTGCAGATGGGCCAGTTCGGCAGCCTTCTTCACGGCGTCGTCCAGCGAGCCCAGCTTGTCCACGAGTCCTATGCCCAGTGCGTCGGTGGCCAGCCATACGCGTCCCTGTGCAATGCTGTCCACCTGTTCTTTTGTCATGTTGCGGCCGTTGCCCACGATGCTCAGGAAGCGCTCGTAGCCTCGGTCGGTATATCCCTGCAGATATTTCAGCTCGTCGCTGTTCTCCTGTCCGAAGATGAGTTCGGTCTCATAGTCAGAGTATTTGTTGGTGGCCACGCCGTCGAAGGTGATGCCCAGCTTCTCGGTGACCAGTCCGCTCATGTTGGGCACCAGTCCGAAGATGCCGATGGAGCCGGTGATGGTCGACGGCTCGGCGTAGATGTAACTTGCGCCGCTGCTGATCATATATCCGCCCGAGGCAGCCGCGCCGCCCATGGACACTACCACGGGTTTCTTCAGCTTCAGTTGCTGTGTGGCGTGCCATATCTGTTCCGAGGCGACGGCGCTGCCGCCTCCCGAGTTCACGCGCAGCACCACGGCCTTCACTTCGTCGTCGTTGGCCAGTCGCTGCAGGTCCTTCGCCGTTTCCGCGCCCACGATGTTGTGGCCTCCGAAGAAGGGGCTGCTCAGTTCGTCTACAATCTCGCCGTAGGCATAGTAGACGGCAATCTGCTCGCCCGTTTTCCTCACCTTCTTGGCCGGGCGCAGGTTCTTCATGTCGTTCAGCGTAAGCTGCACGATCCATTCGTCGTCGCTGAGGCCCATTTTCTTGGCGATGATCTCGCGCATCTGCTCAGGATAGAACACGCGGTCAACGAGGTGGGCCTTCAGATAGTCGTCGGTCGAGGCAAAGAGCATGATGCTGTCGTTGGCCAGCTGGTCCAGCTGACTGGCGGTGACCTTTCTCGACTTGGCCATCTGCTCCGTCCACTGCTGCCAGATGCCCTTCAGGTAGGCCTCGCGCTGTTCGCGGTCTTCGGCGCTCATGTCCTTGCGGGTGACGCTCTCGACGTAGCTCTTATACTTGCCCACACGGGCTGCCTGGTACTTGATGCCCAGTTTCTCGTAGAGTCCTGTCATATACTCGTGCTTGCCGCCCAAGCCCTTGAAGTCGATCATGCCGGTGGCGTTGAGAAACAGCGAGTCGGCGGCCGTGCACACGTAGTAGGACGCCTGCATCATCTGGTCGCCGTAGGCATAGACCCACTTGCCGCTCTTGCGGAAGTCGAGCAGGGCGTCGCGTATCTGCTGCGCCGTGGCGGGCGAGTCGAAGACGGTGGCTCCGCCCTCGATGTAGATGCCCTTGATGTTCTCCTCGTCGCGGGCTTTCTTGATGGCGCTGAGAATGTCGTCCAGTCCCATCACCTCCATGTCGGTCTGGCTCAGGAGCACGCTGAACGGGTCTTCGTCCTCTGAGCGTTCCTCCACCATGCCGTTGAGCTTCAGCACGAAGATGGAATTCTTGCGTGCGCTGAGCTGGGCGTCGCTGCTTGCCATGATGCCCATGAACGAGAAGGCCAGTAGCAGGATGCCCAGGATGCTGAGTACAATGATGCCACAGATGGTGGCCATCATGTATTTAAAGAAATCTTTCATCGTTTTGTTTTTTAGAATTAAAATTTCACGGCAAAGTTACACATTTTTTTTAAGGATAGGGCCTACTGACCGTTATTTTTTCATATCTTTAGCTATATTTGGAACGGTCAGCGAAAAGATTGGCACAGTTAAGTGGTCCGGGATTGGCTTTTTTTTCGTAATTTTGCCCTTGAAATGAAACGACGGATGTTTTCCTTGCGTCTGCTTAGGCCATGGGCGGCGCTTTCCCTTGTGCTGTTTGCTGTGGCGGTTGGCGCCACGGCACAGCCCCGTTTCAGCCAGCCCCACGGCCTCTATGACCAGCCGAGCCTGACGGTGACGATGACCCCAAGCAACGGGCAGTCGGACATCTACTACACCACCGACGGCTCCGTTCCCACCCCGCAGTCACAACTCTACAACCAGCCGCTCACCCTCACTTCCACCACCATCCTGCGCGCCGTGGAGGTGAGCGATGGCGAGCCTGCCTCGCCCGTGGCTACGGCCTCCTATCTCTTTGTAGGCTCGGTGCTCGCTCAGGGCAACTCGCCGCAGGGCTACCCCAGCCAGTGGGGCAGCTACTGCCAGATCAGTGGCCGCGCAAAGGCCGACTACGAGATGGACCCCGAGATGACCGCCGACCCCGTGCTGCGCCCGAAGATTGTGCAGGGCTTGTGGGAACTGCCCGTACTCAGCATCGTGACGGACAAAGACCTCCTCTTCAGCCACGAAAACCACCCTGATCGGGGCGGCATTTACATCTTCACCGGTCCGCCCGTGGGCGATCCCACGGGCCACGGGTGGACGCGGCCTGCCAGCATCGAGCTCATGGGCGGCCCCCAGCAGCACGACCTGACCACTGGCTGCGGGCTCAGGCTCCATGGCGGTCATGGTCGGCTGGCCGAGAAAAACCCTAAGCACTCCTTCCGCCTGGTGTTTAAGAAGGAGTACGGGCCGTCCACGCTGCAGTATCCCGTCTTCGGGCCGGCCGGCATGCAGAAGTTCGACCAGCTGGTGGCAAGGTGCCACTTTGGCAACTCCTGGCAGCACTGGTCCGAAGGCAACCGCCAGAAGGCGCAGTACGCCCGCGACGTGTGGGCACGCCGCATGCAGCGCAAGATGGGGCGTAGCAGCGTCGACGCCCTCTACGTCCACCTCTTTCTCAACGGCATGTACTGGGGGCTCTACAATCTGGCCGAGCGCGTGGACGACCAGTATGGCAAGGACCATCTGGGCGGGGCCAAGAGCGACATCGACGTGGTGAAAATCGAGGAGGATGGCGGCAACCACATCGAGGCCACCGAGGGAACGCTCGATGCCTGGCAGCTGATGACCTCCGTGGCGGCGCGGGCGGCCGACGACGAGGCCTACCGCCAGCTCCAGGACTCGCTGCTCGACATTGACGCCTTCATCGACTACATGCTCATCAACCAGTATGGCGGCAACACCGACTGGGATCATCACAACTGGTTCGCCATCCGCCGTCGGGGCCAGGACAGCCAGGGCTTCCGCTTCCTCTGCTGGGACACGGAAATCATCTTCGAGAGCGAGCGCGAGAACGTGCTCACCACCAACAACGGCAAGGCTTCGCCCACCGGCATCTTCCACAACCTGCTGAAGAACCAGGACTTCGCCCGTCGCTACCTGCAGCGGGCCCGCGAGGTGCTGGCCCCTGACGGCCTGCTGGGCCCGGCGCGAGTGGTCGAGCTGTGGGACAGCCTCCATGCCACCATTGCCAACGCCCTCTATGCCGAGGCTGCCCGCTGGGGCGACTATCGGCGCGACGTCCATCGCTGGCAGAGCGCAGGTCAGCTCTACACCGTGGACAAGCACTACGCCGCCGAGCGTAAGCGCCTGCTCACCAGCTATTTCCCCGTAAGGACCGCCCGAGTGCTCCGGCAGATAACGGACTATGTCCATGTGGACGAGACCGGCATCATCGCCGTCACGCCCCCATCGCCTGCCACCGACGACCGCTTCTACAACCTGAACGGTCAGCCCGTCAGTCGTCCCCGCCATGGTCTTTTCCTCAAAAACGGACGGATAATTCTGGTCCGCTAATACCGCAAAAATATGGGGAGGCTCCCCAGAAAAATTTCTCACGTGAGTTTTTTTCACGGGAGGCCTTCCCAGAAAAATTTCTCACGTGAGATTTTTTCACGCGGAGGCTCCCCAGAAATTTTTCTCACGTGAGTTTTTCCCCCTCCCCTGTCCCCCCTATGCTGCAACATTGTTGCAGCCCCGCCCCAAGCGCCCCACCGCCTGGAAAAAGAAAGAAAAAACCTCTTTTCTTTTGCGTTTTTCCCATTTTTCCGTAACTTTGCACCATAATAACTAAAACTACGACAATGATGAAGAAACTTGTGATGGGCCTGGTGGCGCTGATGCTGTGCACCGTGGCCGTGGGAAAGAAAAAAGTGGAGAAACCCGAACTGTGGCCTAACGGCGAAGTGATGGACGCGTGGTTCAAGGACACGACAAAGGTCGACGTGGCCTCGCTGGGGCGCCAGTATGTGCTCACCAGCTATGGCGTGCGCCAGGGAACGACCGACATCCAGACTCGCGAAATTCAGGCCGTCATCGACCGCTGCGCCCAAGAGGGCGGGGGAGTGGTGGTGGTGCCCAAGGGCACGTTCTATAGCGGAAGCCTCTTTTTCAAGCAGGGCACGAACCTCTATCTGGAGGAGGGGGCCGTGCTGAAGGGCAGCGACCGCATTCACGACTTCGAGATTCGCGAGACCCGCATCGAGGGCCAGACCTGCAAATACTTCGTGGCGCTGATCAATGCCGACGGACTGGACGGTTTTACTATATGCGGCAAGGGCACCATCGACGGCAACGGCCAGGACTACTGGGAGGAGTTCTGGATCAGGCGGAGGTGGAACCCGCAGTGCACGAACAAGGATGCCCAGCGACCCAGGCTGACCTATATCTCGAACTCGAAGAACGTCACCGTGCAGGACGTGAGGCTTATCAACTCTCCCTTCTGGACGAACCACATCTATCGCTGTGACCACGTGCGCTATCTCGACCTCTATATCTATTCCTCCACCACGGGCATCAAAGGCCCGTCGACCGATGCCATCGACATCGACGTGTGCCACGACGTGGTGGTGCGCGGGTGCTACATGAACGTGAACGACGATGCCGTGGTGCTCAAGGGCGGCAAGGGCACCTTTGCCGACAAGGCTCCCGAGAATGGTCCTTGTTACAACATCTTGGTGGAGAACTGCCATTACGGCACCGTTCATGGCTGCATGACGCTGGGCTCGGAGTCGCTGCACGACTGGAACGTCATCATGCGCAACTGCCATGCCGACGACACCAACAACGTGCTCTGGCTGAAGATGCGCCCCGACACGCCCCAGCACTATGAGTATGTTCACGTGGAGGGATTCACCGGCAAATGCCGCTCGTTCCTGCTGGTAAGGCCCTGGACGCAGTTCTACGAGAAGCAGGAGCGTGAGGACATGCCCCTCTCGGAGTGTAACGACATCTCCTTCCGCAACATTCGCATGGAGTGTGGCACGTTCTTCAACGTGACGGGCAGCGACAAGTATAAACTGAGAAACTTCAGCTTCGACGACGTAGACGTGAAGGACAACGCAAAGGTGAAGGCCTTTACCGAGCGGCCGGTGGAGAACCTGAAGCTGAACAAGGTGGTGGTGAATGGCGAGGAGATACGTTAGTGCCGCGAGCGGGACTCGAACCCGCACAACCATTCCTGGTCAAGGGATTTTAAGTCCCTCGTGTCTACCATTCCACCATCGCGGCTGCTATGGCGTATCTCGATAGCGGCTGCAAAGGTACGAAAAAAAGTGAAAACAGAAGCGTGAAAATAAAAAAAAATGCTGTCACCAGCCCCTTTTTTTGCTTTTTATGGCATTTTGGGCTGGTGACAGCATTTTTTGTCACCTGTAAGAAGGTTGATGGCTTTTATTCCTGAGTTTCTGCGGCGGGAGCCTCAGCAGCGGGAGCCTCGGCAGCAGGAGCAGCCTGCTCGGCAGGAGCCTGGAGGGGAGCGGCTTCGATGCCCTGCGTGTTGTTAGGATTCACGGCAGGCACCTGGATCTCGTTTACAATGGCGCCTTTCTGGCCACTCTTGGGGGCCACATAGGCACAGGCCACGCTGATGATGACCATTGCGGCTGCCAGACCCCATGTCATCTTCTCGATGAAGTCGGTGGTTTTGCGGACGCCTCCGATTTGGTTGTAGGAGGCGAAATTCGATGCCAGACCGCCGCCCTTTGACTCTTGAATCAACACAATGCCCACCATGAGAATGGCGGCAATGATAATTAAAATCAGTAACAGTGTGTACATTTTTTTTACTTATTATTTTTGTTGTTATTAATAATCAATTTCTCAAGGAAACGAATTTGGTCTGCAAAGTAAGCATTTTTTTTCGGATAATCCAAACTTAATTGCTTAATAATTTGCAAAGCCTTGAAATAATTGCCCTGTTTTGTGTAAATTCGGGCCAAAGTCTCGGTATAAATGCTGTCTTCGGCCTTTTCTTCGGTGTCTTTTCCCGTTAAGTCGAGTTCGGGTTTGAGGGTGGGATTCTCGTTGAGCACCAGCTTCCAGTTGTCATTTTCTATGAACGAGTCAATCAGTTCCTGGCCGATGAGCTGAGGAGCCTCGGCAGCTTGTTGGCGCTCCTCGGCGGTCTCGTTCTCCAACAGGTAGGCCACGTAGTCCACTGCGGCGTCGGCCGGCGTGGGTTTCCGCCTTGCCGTTTCGCTGGCAGGCTCGTCTTCCTTGGGGATGGAGTCCAGGAAATCGTCGATGAGCGACAGCGTACGGCTGTCTTGCTCGTCTTTGCTGCGGTGGGGGATTGCTTTTTCCTTGTTCCTCTTCAGCTGGTAGTGGCCGGCCTCTATCATCTGGAAGATCACCTTGCGGTCAGTGATGTAGATGGCGGCTCGCCTCAGTTCCTCGTCGAACGACGGGTCGTGGAGGATGAAGAGGTTTTGCAGCAGCAGCAGGCGTGCATTCTGAAAGTAAGGGTAGAGTGCCAGCATCGAGCGCAACTCGTAAAGCGTGTCACGATCGAGCAGTTTAGGGTTTCTGATGAGTTCTTTCAGTTCCATTGTTCACTCTAAGATTACTGGCTGCATTCGGGTGGGGGATGGCCTACCAGATAGCCACCGTTGCGTTAAATATCTGGTCGGTAATGTCTTTCACCATCTGGGTGACCAGTTCCTCCTGCACGGCGTTCAGACTGAGGTTCGAGTCGTAGCTTTGTGTGGCGGTGAACTGGCGTTCAAAGTCCTCGGAGTGCTTGGCGTTGTTCGTGAAGCGCACGTTGACGGTCATCGACAGCTCCACCTGGGCCGAGCTGCCCTCTGCCGAAACAGACTTGTTGCGCTGTTCGTAGCGGGTAATCTCGCCTTCAATCTTCAGGTCGCCGTTGCGTTTCACCTGAGTCAGTTTGGTGTGGTTGGCGTATTGGTCTTTCAGCTGGTTGTTGAAAATGCTGGCCATGGGGCCCCATACATAGTTCGAGCGGATGGGGAAGTCGGCAATCTGTATGGTTTTTGTCTTGGTGTAGTCGATGCTGGCTCCGTTGAAGCTGTAGCTTACTTTGCAGGCCTGGAGCGAGAGCGTGAGCAGCATGACAAGTATCAGCCCGTACTGCTTCAGTCGCCGGTAGAGCGTACGGTCGCTGATGCCCAGCTCCTGGGCGGCTTTCTTGCGGTTGCCATTGTTGCGTTCCAGGGCTTTCTCCAGCATTTGCCGGCTGAGGTCGTTCAAGTTCAGGTTCTCCTGGCTGGTGGAAGGCTCGATATATTCTTCGGCCTCGGCATCCTCCAGCTGGGGAGTGATGGTCGGGACGGGCGACGAGGCTCCGATGATGGTGGGCGGGGCCTGCTGCACGTCGTCGAGCTGCTTTTTCAGCTGGCTCATCTCGCGCCGCATGTCGTTCACGTTGCCTCTCAGTTCAAACAGAATCTTGTAGAGTATTTCCCGCTCGTTCTCGAAAGAGTGGTCGCCTCCTGGATGGGGCATCACGGTGAGCTGGGTGCTTTCGCGGTCTTGGGGAATGAACTTGGCCAGTATTTCCGGGGTGATGGTGCGTTCTTTGCTGAGAATGGAGATTTGCTCTGTGATGTTCTTCAGCTGCCTGACGTTGCCCGGCCACTTATATCGCATCAGCATCATCTTGGCTTCCTCTGTCAATTGTACGCGTTCCATTTTATACTTCTCGGCTGTCTGCATGGCAAACAGTCGGAACAGCAGCACGATGTCCTCGCCTCTTTCGCGCAGCGACGGCATTTGAATGCTGATGGTGTTCAGACGGTAGTAGAGGTCCTCGCGGAAGCGCCCCTCGCTGATGGCTTTCTGGATGTTCACGTTGGTGGCGGCCACGATGCGCACGTCGGTTTTCTTCACCTCGGTGGCTCCCACGGGAATGTATTCGCCCGTTTCCAGCACACGCAACAGTCGCGACTGCGTGGCCAATGGCAGCTCGCCCACCTCGTCGAGGAAGAGGGTGCCCTTGTTGGCCACTCCGAAATAGCCTGGTGAGTCGTTGATGGCTCCTGTGTAGGAACCCTTCACGTGTCCGAACAGCTCGGAGTCGATGGTTCCTTCTGGGATGGAGCCGCAGTTGATGGCGAAATACTTCTCGCGGCGTCGTGGCGAGTTGTCGTGAATGACGCGTGGTATGATTTCCTTGCCCACGCCGCTTTCTCCTACGATGAGCACGCTCACGTCTGTGGGCGCCACCTGCAGGGCTACGTCGAGCACATGGTTCAAAGCATCGCAGTTGCCCACGATGTTATACTTCTGTTTGATGCTTTGCAGCTCATTCACTTTCATAACAGCTGACAAAATTACGCATTTTTTTTCAAACGGCTGCAATTTTGGCAGAAAATTAACTGAATTTAGCCTATCGGCCGGTTTGTGGAGGGCGGGCTTGACGGGTTCACTCGCTGGCTTCCGACTTTCTGTAGAAGCCGTGGTCGCCGTCGTTGTAGCGCAACACCAGGCTGTCGGCGGTGAGCAGCACGAGGCTCACGGTGTCGGTTGCTATAGGCACATGGTTGCCCAATGAGTCGAGCGACGTCTCGGTCAGCAACAGCTGGCCGTCGCTGATGGCCCAGAGCCTGTAGCGTTTCGGCTGGTGGAAGCGGATGGGGCTGTCCTCGTTGGCTCTGATGGAAACGTTCCTTGGCCAAATAGGCTGGGCCACGCTGTCGATTTTCAGCGTGAAGCCATATTCCAGCTGGGTGTTGAGCAGCTGCTGGAGCGAGTCGGGTAGTTGCAGCGAGTCTTGGCTGTTCATGCTGGCTTTAGGCTTCAGCGTAGGTTTCTCGCGATAGCACCACTGTCCCAGCAGGTCCTGTGTAACGATGATCTGGCTGGCTTTGTGAGCGTCGGCCGAGTCGCGCCTGATGGCCACTCGGTCGCCAACGCGGAGCGTGCCGAACACCTGCTGCTGCTTCGACGCTTCCAGAATGTCGAGCGTGTCGGGATCAGAGCCGTCGTAGGGCTCGCGCAGATAGATGATGATGGTGTCGTTGCTGCCGTCGCAGACCAAGCCGTAGATGGTGGTGTCGTCAGAAGCAGCCACAGGCAAGACCGCCGGTGCTTCCTTTTGCTGCTGGCCGCAAGCTGCAAGCAGCAGGGCCAGTATGATGGAGTAGGGGAAAAGCTTCATTTTGCAGAGTGTTTGTTGCTATTGGTTGCAAAGGTACGAAAAATCTGTAGGCTGAGGGCTTTTTTCACATTATTTATCATTTGGGCTACGCCCCTTTCGCATCTTTTTATTAATTTTGCAACCAATTCACAATCAATAACCACTTATTATTACTATGGGAAAGAAGAAAATTAAGTTCAGCCTCGTCTATCGCGATATGTGGCAGTCGAGCGGAAAATTCCAGCCTCGTAAGGACCAGTTGGAGCGCATCGCGCCCGTCATCATCGACATGGGCTGTTTTGCCCGCGTGGAAACCAATGGCGGAGCCTTTGAGCAGGTGAACCTTATGGCTGGCGAGAACCCCAATGCTGCCGTGCGTGCATTTTGCAAGCCCTTCAACGAGGTAGGCATCCAGACCCACATGCTCGACCGAGGCCTGAATGCGTTGCGCATGTATCCCGTGCCCGACGATGTGCGTGAGCTGATGTACAAGGTGAAGCACGCCCAGGGCGTGGACATACCCCGCATTTTCTGCGGACTGAATGACACACGTAATATCATCCCCTCCATCAAGTGGGCAAAGGCTGCTGGCATGATTCCGCAGGCCACCCTCTGCATCACCACTTCGCCTGTACATACCGTTGACTACTACAGCGCCATTGCCGATGAGGTCATTGCTGCCGGAGCCGAGGAAATCTGTCTGAAGGACATGGCCGGCATCGGCCAGCCAGCCATGCTGGGCCAGCTGACCAAGGCCATCAAGACCAAGCACCCCGACATCATCATCCAGTATCACGGTCACAGTGGCCCCGGCCTCTCGATGGCCAGCATCCTTGAGGTGTGCAACAACGGAGCCGACATCATCGATACGGCTATCGAGCCGCTCAGCTGGGGCAAGGTGCATCCTGACATCATCTCTGTGCAGTCGATGCTGAAGAATGAGGGCTTCGAGGTGGCCGATATTAATATGAACGCATACATGCAGGCACGCACGCTTACGCAGGAATTCATCGACGACTGGCTGGGCTACTTCATCAATCCTGCCAACAAGCACATGTCCAGCCTCCTGCTGGGATGCGGACTGCCTGGCGGTATGATGGGCTCGATGATGGCCGACCTCGGCGGCATCCACAGCTCTATCAATAAGCTGCGTGCCAAGAAGGGTGAGCC
>JAFPTC010000137.1 GCA_017400455.1 Prevotella sp.
AAGAGTGGACGGAGAACGCGGTCCACGAGGCGCGATGTGAGGATTTCCGAGTCAGAGGCTTTGCCTTCGCGCTTGGTAAATCCGCCGGGAAAGCGCCCGGCAGCGCTGTACTGCTCACGATAATCTACCTGCAAAGGCATGAAATCGGTTCCGGGAACTGCATCCTTTGCGGCACAAACGGTGGCCAGAAGCACGGTGTTGTTCATACGGAGCATCACACTGCCGTCGGCCTGCTTTGCCACTTTCCCGGTTTCAATGGTGATGGTCCTTCCATCAGCCAGTTGAAGGGTCTTTGTAATTACGTTCATCTTGGTTTAAAAAAACATCTAAAAATAAATAAAAGTGCGCACACGTTGCGCAAAAACATCGTGCAAAGGTACACATTATTATAATAATAAAAGAAAAAAGCTTAAAGTTTTTTGTTTTTTTGTGAAATATGTATTACCTTTGCGGGGAGAAATTTTAAACACTTATAACTATGAAACGAACAATAATCTTTCTGTCAGGGCTGATGATGACAGCCATGCCTGCCGTTGCCACCACCCCAAGTAGCATGGATCCCCATGTAGAACAGACCTGTGCACTGGCTGCCACCAACGACAACGTCCAGTGGCTAACTGTAGAGGTCAACAGCCCTGGCACGCTGGGGCAGGAGGTACTCTATCAAGTAAACATGCTCAGCGACGTGGAGTATATCCGCGTGAAAGGCACCATGAACACCGACGACTGGCAGACACTGAAGAACATGGCCAACCTAAAAGGAGCCGACTTGAGCCAGGCCAAGGCCGAGGCCGTACCCGACGATCAGTTCCGAGACCTGAAGCAATTTCATGTCATCAATCTGCCGCAAGGCGTCAAGCGCATTGGCGTCAGAGCTTTCTCCGGAACGGCCATCGAGACAGTCACCATCCCTGCTACGGTGACCACCATCGGCAACTATGCTTTCAGTGATTGTTGGTCTTTGACTACCGCCAACATTGCCGGCGGTTCTGCTCTGACCGAAATGGGCTACGACGTGTTCGCCTATTGCTCAGCCCTGAACAGCATTTCTTTGCCCAATGGCATCACGGAACTCAAAAGCTCAGTGTTTTATGGCTGTTCCTCGCTAACTTCTGCCATTCTACCCGCTACACTGAAAAGCATCGGCAGTTCCTGCTTCTACGGTACACCATCATTAAAGAACATTGACTTTCCACAAACGTTGACCCGTTTAGGAGATGGTGCTTTCGCCGGTTCTGGATTAGAAAGTGTATTGCTCCCTGAGAACCTGGAGGCCATGGGCTCTCAGGCCTTTGCAAGTTGCTATAGCTTGAAGACTGTGGTGTTGCCAGCCACTCCTAATATAGATAATTTGTATACTAATAATTGGGGATATTCTTTTTCCTTCAGCGATTGCCCTTCCATTGAAAAGGTGACTTGCCTCTCGGCTACGCCCCCGCTGGTGCAAGGCGATCCTTTCAGCAACGATGCCATGTCCCAGGCCACGCTCGTTGTACCCGCTTTTGCTATCGTAGACTATAAACTGGATGACTACTGGCATCAGTTCGGTACCATCGTTGAGGGTGCCGAGCCGTCGGTGCTGAACATCGGCTCGGCACTGACGCTGACCAACAACCGCCGACCGGAAAAGAAGGCCGACATCATTCTTTCTGAAGGAGCACAGCTCACCGTTGGCGGTTCGGCACCGCTGCCCATAAGCATGCTCACCTTCACCGTCAATCCCGCTCACTGGAACCACGATAACGGGTGGCCCGCCGGGCAGTTACTGAATAACACTGCTGCCGTCAGTGCCGACCAAATGCAGACTCGCTTGCATGTATACAGCGACCAGTGGTATTACATCACCCCGCTGCACGATGTCAACGTTGGCGACGTGAGCCACAGCGATACCGAAGCATCGTTCATATTCCGCTACTACAACGGCCAGAACCGCGCTGCCAACGGCCCCACAGGCAGCTGGCAGAACCTGACGGAGAATACTCTGCATGCCGGTCAGGGCTATATCCTGCAGACCAACCGTGAGGGATGGATCACTCTGCCCGCCACGCAGAGCGGCAAGGCAGCCGCATTGCTCAGCTCCGATGCCACCACCACGCTTCGAACCTACAATGCAGCTTCCAGTGCCGATGCCAGCTGGAACTTCGTAGGGAATCCCTACCCCTGCTGCTACGATGCCTACTATATGGACATGGATGCACCCATCATCGTTTGGGACCGCAACAGCTGGACCTATCGGGCCTACTCGCCCATCGACGATGACTATATCCTGCGCCCCATGGAGGCTTTCTTCGTGCAGAAACCGGCCAACCTCAGCCAGATTCGCTTCCAACAGGAAGGACGCCAGTTCAGTAATGAGAACCAGCGACCTGCTGCTGCACGCCGCGAAAAGGATGACAGCCGTCAATTGCTGGATCTGACAATCACCGACGGCACTGCTACCGACCAGACACGTCTGGTGCTCAACGAGCAATCATCGCTTCGCTATGAGACGGCACGCGATGCCGCACGCTTCTTCAGCCAGGAGGCCGCCGTGCCACAAATCTACACCCTCGATGCCGACGGCACGCCGCTGGCCATCAACGAACGGCCCTTGGCCGACGGTGTCATCCAACTGGGCCTGCAAGCCAACCAGGGCGGAACATTCACCATCGCCCTTGCACGGGGCAACGCAGACAGCCTGCTGCTCACCGACGCTACGACCGGAGTAACCACTGACCTGAGCCAACACGACTACACCTTCACCATTAATGAGGCCAGCACACTCAACGACCGCTTCACCCTCACTATTGCTAACGGCACCACTGCGGTTTCGCTTGTTGCTGTACCACAGCAACAACAGAGCAACCAGATCTTCGACCTCCAGGGCCGTATCATCAAGGGCCAGCTCACGAAGGGCATCTACGTGAAGAACGGCAAGAAGCAAGTAGTGAAATAATCTCCTAACACATGATGAAGCATGAAACACAATAGACAACTGATCCTGCTGCTGGTGCTGCTGCTCTGCCCCGCAGCATGGGCACAATACGACCCCGTCAATCCCGACGAGCCAGGTTCTCAGCCTTGGCAGCTCACGCTGAAAACCATACCAGCCGACGCTGGTTACTTCAGCCTGAGCGAGCTGACGCGCCACGCAGCTGGCGAACAGCTAACGATATGGGCCTACGGGCACAACAACTACACCTTTGTGCGTTGGGAGGACAGTCAGGGCAATGTGCTCTCCACTGGGAACCCCCTCAGCTACACCATGCCTGCCCGCCACACCACGCTGGTGGCCCGCTATGAGTACAATCCCGGCGCCCCCGAGGAGCCCATGCCTGTCACCATCAGGCGACACCTGCGCCTACAGGCCAGTCCCGCCGAAGGCGGCAGCTTCAACCTGAGCAGCGATAATAGCATCGCAGTAGGCGAGCTGGTGCACCTCCATGTCTACGCCAACAGAAACTACACCTTCCGCAACTGGACGCAACAAGGCAGCGTGGTCAGCACCTCGCAGGAGTTCGACTTTACCATGCCCGGCAACGATGTGACACTGATAGCCAACTTCGACTACGACTATCAGCCCGACAGTCCCAGTGAACCCGGCGAAAGTCAGCAGGAGTATTATAATATATATGGAACGCGCGTAGGAGCATTGGCCGGACAAACCGTTCTCTATCCCATATATCTGGAGAACCGTGGCACCGCTGCCACTGGCATGCAGGTCGATGTCACCATGCCGCTCGGCTTTGTGGCCGACATGAACGCCGCCATGCTCACCGACCGTGCCAAGAATCATTCACTACAGACGGAACATATCACCGATGACGCTTGGCGCATCACTGTGAGCAGTGCCGAGGCTATCGATGGCGTTGGCGGTGCTGTGCTCACTATTCCCGTCTTGGTGCCCGACACGGCACAGGTGGGGAATGTGTTCCCCATTACGCTGAAAGAGGGCCTCGTCTTCCTGAACGATGGCAGCCAGCGCAGCGTCAGGGTACGTAGTGGCTCGCTCAGCATTCAGCGGTCGCCCGACGATGTGCCCGACAGCCCTGACTACATCGTGACCGACGTGCAGACCACTACTGCCAGCGTCATGCCCGGTGGAGCCATCAGTCTCAGCTGGATGGTGAAGAATCAAGGCAAGCTGCCTGGCCTGGGCGGTTGGACAGAACGCATCTATCTGGTAGATGCCGATGGGCGTCGTGTCAGCATCGGCAGTACCAGCTATGACACGCAAGAGCTGAAGGTGGGTGCCAGCGTCAACCGCAATGCCACGGTCAGCCTGCCGCAGTTGCCCGGCATCGACGGCGAGGTCGACGTGGCCGTCACCGTGGTGCCCGTTGTCAGCGCCGGCGAGGCTACCGATTTTGCTACCAACAACACTGCTCAGACCGCAGGCCGCCCACTCGCTGTGGGCAAGCACTTGGTACTCACCGTACCAACCATAGCCCAGCAGGAGGGCGAAGTGACCAGCATCCGCTGCCAGCTGGCCCGCAGTGGCAGCTGGAACAAGGACCAGACCTTTGCGCAGGCTAAGCTCAGCGGCGACGACCGGGTGACCATGCCGCCATCGGTCACCATCCCCCGTGAACAAGCCGCTGCCTACTTCTATCTCACCCTGACTGATGACGAAGCCGTCAACACCGATTCACTCGTCACCCTCCGTCTTGATGGCAACGGCTATGATGCTGTGGAGGGCACCGTCACCGTACGCGATGATGAGCGCCCATCCCTGCGCCTCACCGCCTCAAAGACCGAGGTCACCGAGGGAGAAAGTTTTGAACTTACGGTGAGCGTGGCAAATGCCACAAGCCAGGCATTGGCAGTAAGTATTACCGCAGAACAGCCAAAACGCTTTCGTCTGCCAGCTACCATTATTATCCCTGCTGGTGAGACAGAGGCCAACGCCGAAGTGACAGCTAACAACGATGAAATACCCGATGCCGACCTGTCGTGTGCTTTCGCTGCACATGCAGAAGGTTATGAGCCAACAGAGACCCTTGTAATCCTCAAGGATGATGACCGCCCCGTTTTAGAGCTGACGTTTACACCTAATCAGGTGAAAGAAAACGACGGTCCGGTGAGCGTGACCGGCGTATTGTGCCGAACCACAAATATCGACAAGAACATCACTGTGCGTCTAAGCGACGATGCCAATGGAAATCTATATTATACGCAGAAAGAATTCAGTTTACCTAAGGGCGTGCAAAGTGCTACTTTCAATCTTGGTCCCGTGGACAATGGGCAGGTAGATGGTGACCGAACCTATACAGTCACTGCTGCTGTGTGGCTTTCATCGTGCAGTTGCAGCGCCAGCGGACAGTCAGCAGGTAGTGTGCAGGCACGCTTGCAGGTGTTCGATGACGACGGGCCGTCGCTTGCGCTGACTACCAGTCAGGGAACTGTGCGCGAAGGAGTCACCACCCGTATCACTGTGAACCGCAACACTGACACTTCAAGACCCCTTACGGTGTATTTGTCGAGCAATCATGATGAGATGCTCACTTATAATCATACGCTCACCATTCCTGCAGGTCAACAGTCGGCCTATGTGGAAGTGACGCCTGCCGCCAACGACACTCAGGACGATTCGCAGACCATCGTTTTCACTGCTCAGGCCGACGGCTTTAGCAGCGGTACCTGCTATGTGTTCGTCACTGACCAAACGCTCCCTGATGCGCGCATCGTCAGCTTCTCTGCTGACCACGCCGAGGCTGAACTGGGCAGCAAAGTGAGTTTCACAGTAGTGGTAGCCAACAATGGTGTGGCCGACCTGCGCGATGCTACTCCTGTGTATGTTTATCTTCGTAACCGCAGGGCTCCTGTTGCACGGCTATATACTGCCGGAGCTACTCCTGCCGGCCAGCAGCAGGTGCTCGTCGGTGAGGTTGAAATGACAGCCCCCATCATTGGAGAGAACTACTATTATGCTGTGGTGAATGAAGGCAAAAAGATTCAAGAGCTGTCATATAGCAATAACACTTCCGCCGATATAGTGATCCGCACTTTACCGTCCTTCCGTGCTACAGTGAGCACCGACAAGTCCTCTTATCGCCAAGGAGACGAGGTCATTGTGACCGGACAACTGGCAGGCCGGGATATCAATAAGGCTTTTGTTGATGTTTATCTGGTTAATGAAGGTGCTCGCCAAGTGCAACGTGTTCAAACTGATGGCGATGGCAGATTCCAGACAACATGGCAACTCTTGCCACGACAGGCTGGACATTTTGCAGTTGGTGCCTGCTATCCTGACGAGGGAAGCAGCGAGGAACTGGCTTCTTTCAATGTCTATGGCTTGCAGCGTACAGATAGCAAATATATTACTTGCGATGTAGCCATTGGTGAGCCATATCAAGGGAAAATAGAACTGACAAATCCGGGCAACCTGCCGCTCACAGACGTTAAGACAGAAATTCTGTCGGCACCAGAAGGTTGTACTGCTTCTTTCAACATTCCTGCCACTATCAATGGGGGACAGACTATTGATCTTGACTACACACTGAATGGAAACGTTGCCAGTTCTGGTTCTGATTGGGAATGCCTGAAGGTGCGCGTCAGTTCATCTGAAGGTGCTCAGCTCAACCTGCTCCTATACTATTTCTGTCGCAATGCCGAGGCAAAGTTGACATGCAATGTAGATAGTTTGAGAATGACCGTGACCAAGGGAACGTTCCGCGACATCCCCCTTCAACTGACCAACACAGGCAAAGGTGAAACAGGAATCATAACTCCTGCACTACCTGATGGCTTTAAGCTACTTAGCGGCAGCATGTCGCTGAAGCAGAACGAGGATGCAACACTCGTGCTCCGATTCTCCCCCACGGAACGGATGCAGCTTAATGTGCCAATGACGGGCACCATTGGTCTGAATTGTCCTGGTGGAAATGGTATTACCTTACCTTTCAGTATGACTCTTGTGTCTGAGGAAAAGGGATTCCTTATAGTGGATGCATGCGACGAATACACCTACAATACCGAAGAGGCTCCTCATGTTGAGGGGGCTAATGTCACTGTCAGGCATCCCGCCACCAACGAAATTGTTGCTCAGGGAAAGACAGGAAAAGACGGCAAGTATAAGGTAGAACTCATTGAAGGATACTATCGGCTGGAGGTTGCCGCTGAAAAGCATGAGAATTACGCCAACTATGTGTTTGTGAATCCGGGATCCACAGAACGAATCACCGTAAACATTGGATATCAGCCCATCACCATCTCTTGGGATGTGAAAGAAACTGAGGTTGAAGATGAGTATACCATTGTAACCAATGTGGTGTATGAAACCAATGTGCCCATGCCTGTTGTGAAAATGGAACTGCCAGAAAAAATTGACGGAGACAACATGGCAGTGGGAGAAGCCGTGTTAATAGAAGCAAAACTAACAAATATAGGTCTCATACAGGCTGAAGAAGTAACACTAGAACTCCCTGAGGATACAGAAGAATGGCACTTTGATGCACTTACAGACTTGGCACCATTTACGCTTATGCCTTCTGACTCTGTTATATTCCCCATAAAAATTACGCGCATTGGCAACACTTCACAAAAGGCTAGAAAGAAGAAAGGGCTGGGTGAAGATGCCGTTAAGGAGATGTTTGATGACTATGCCAACTGCATGCGTTATATTAAGGAAAGATACAAAGAAAAGTGCGGTCTAGAGCTGAAAACTAATGAATATGCTGAGCGACTGGCCATGAAGATATGTGCTTATGAAGCCACAGCCAGTGCTTTGATATATATATTAGGCCAAGTAATGAGAGGAGATAGAAGTCCGCTTACAATCAATGATCCGTTTGGAGAAGAAGGAGACACTATGTATGGCGAAATAAAAGAAGTGTTCAACATATGCGACCCCTGCCAAGCAAAGAAGGCTAATGATGCCTTTAATTTTGCTGCTAGTAAATTGCCAATCCCCTTCTTTGGAAAATTTAATGAAGGAATAGACAAGGCTGCAGAACAACAACAAAAGGAAAGAAACGAACGAGAACAGAATCCAGACAAGGGCAACAAGGGAGATTCAGACGCCGGTGGTCTGATTAAAGACACCTTGAAAGAAGTAGGTGAAGCTGCATTAGATAATGCAACAAATGAAGCCTATAGCAAGATTAAGGAGGCCGGAGAAATTGTCGGGCTGATTATTCCTTGTGAAGAGACTGCGCTGAAAGCACGAGAAAAGACTGCATTTAGCCGTAACAATGCTAAATATGGCTGGATGGAAGTCTTTGAAAGTATTGCAAAACAGTATGTTGATCATGTTTTGAGGATGGATACACTGCAATTATATGCCTTTGGTGACAGAATGTGGCTTGAGGACATAGATGAAGAAAAAATGGCATTTATGAACTATGTGCTGAACCTTCCTTTTAACTATAATCCAAGTAATGAAGAACTGCTTGCCAATAAACCTTCATCGGTTACACTTGAAGACATGCGGGCATTTGTTGATCATGTAGATGGAAAAGGGCCAAACTCCCCTACTAATGAGCAACTTGATGAGATTACTAATAGATTACTGGCCGAGGATGCAATGGCAAAAGAGAAAGGATTCTCTACGATGACACATCTCTTCTATCATTCTTTTGATGAATATATTAACAATTTCAGAGAATTGTCAACGTCGTCCGTGTGTGCCACAATCTCGTTAGGATTTGAGGGTTCTACAACCATGACCCGTCAGGCTTTCCGTGGTCGTCTGAAGGTCTTCAACGGCCATGAGGATACGCCGATGCAGGATTTGAAACTAAACCTGCTGGTACGCGACATGCAAGGCCGTGTGGCCACTGCCCATGAGTTCCAAATCAATGCCGAAAGCCTTGACGGCTTCAATGGTGCACTTGATTTGAAAGGCGGGTGGACGCTCGATGCCGGGCAGACAGGCACGGCCACTATCCTGTTTATCCCCACGAAGTATGCTGCTCCAGCGGAGCCTGTACAGTACAGCTTTGGTGGTAGCATTACCTACATTGATCCGTTCACGGGATTAGAGGTGACGCACGACCTTTATCCTGTGGTGCTTACGGTAAACCCGTCTCCCGAGCTCGACTTGACCTACTTCATGCAGCGCGACATCTATGGCGATGACCCGCTGACGGAGGAGGTAGAGCCTATCGTCCCGGCAGAGTTTGCGCTGGTAATCAACAACAAGGGACTGGGCGATGCCAATAATGTACGAATGGTGACGCAGCAACCGGAAATCATAGAGAACGAGAAGGGGCTGCTCATCGATTTCCAGCTCATCAGCTCGCAGGTGAACGGCCAACCCGCCGTGCTCAGCTTCGGCCAGAGCATTGCCAACGACTTCGGCACCATCTCCGCCCGCAGTCAGGCCTACGCTCAGTGGTGGTTGACAAGCACGTTGCTAGGCCATTTCATCAACTACGATGTGACGGCTACCCATGTCACAAGCTATGGCAACGAAGACCTATCGCTACTCGACCAAGTGAGCATCCATGAGCTGATTCACGGCTTCACGCCGCCCTCCATGCTCTATGCTGGCATCACAGGTCGTGGATTCCTGGTGAACGATGTCGCCGATGCTAATGACCAGCCCGACGAGGTGTACCTCAGTGACGGCACTCAGCAGATAGTGTACCGAGCTGCGGGTGCCACCGTGAGCCGGCTGAGCGACGACCAGTATCTGCTCACCATCAATCCGTCGGCAACAGGCTGGAACTATGGCTCGCTGCCCGATCCCACCGACGGTCAGCAGTTGCTGACAGCTATCATACGCCAGCGCGACGGCCGACAATTGCCAGCCGACAATGTCTGGCAGACACCTGTGACGCTGCGCGACGGCAAGGATCCCGTGCATGAACGGCGCCTGCACTATGTCACAGAATCGCTGGGCGGCACGGAGACATGGCTACTCTACTTCGACAAGGATGCCGACCCTGTAAAGATTGACGATCTGAAAGGCGTGTCGGAAAAAGACAGACAGTTACACCTGTCGCCGATGTCGTCTCTGCTTTTTGTGAACGGAGACTTCAACGACATAAAACGCGTTGAAATTACCGATATGCGCGGTGTTGAGTGTATCAGTGTTACCCACCTGAATCCTGGCCAGCCCATCCACACAGGATTGTTGCCCGCAGGGGTCTATCATGTCAGGGTTTACACAGATCAGGGTGTCTTCGGCACCAAGGTGCTTAAGCGATAAACAGCGCTGAACGGTATCAAGCGGGAGAAAAACAAAAGAAAAGACTTTATTTCTTTTGTTTTTCTCCCGCTTATTTGTACCTTTGCATGCAAATTGAAACGAAGATAATATGAAAAGACTCTTTTATGGCTTGATGGCACTGCTACTCACGACAGCCTGCCAGAAACAAAACACATTCACGATTGAGGGCACCATTGAGGGGGCGCAAGATTCCACGCTCTACCTCTATAACCGCTCGCTCACGGGCATCGTGCTGCTCGACTCGGCCAAGCTGGGCGACGACGGGAAGTTCAGCTTCAGCCACCAGGCTCCGACGGGGCCCGACCTTTACGTGCTGAACATCAACAGCCAAGTCATCAACCTGGCCATCGACTCTACCGAGACCATTACCATCAAGGCCTCCATGCCCGGCATGGGCCAGAACTACACGGTCGAGGGGTCGGACGAGTGCGAGAAGATTCGACAGCTGGCCCGCCGCCACAGCCTGCTGCAGCAGCGGGTGTTCCGCGTGGAGCAGAACACCCAGCTCATGGGGCAGCTCATGGCCGACTCGCTGAACGCGATGCTGCGCCAGTATAAAGACAGCATCATGGCCGAGTACATCTTCCAGGAGCCGCAGAGCGCCTACGCCTACTTCGCCCTGTCGCAGACGCTGAGCCACCTCTACTGGCCCACGGCCAGCATCTTCCAGATGGACGACAGCCTGGACGGAAGGGCCTACAGGGCAGTGGCCACCTGCTGGAAGGAATATTACCCCGAGTCGGAGCGCGCCCAACAGCTCTACAACATGGTGGAGCGCGACATCACCAGCAGCCGCATTGCCGCCGCACGCCAGCAGCGCATGCAGGAGGAGGAACGCATTGTCGTGTCGGACCTGATCGACCTGAGCCTGCCCGACCTGCGCGGCAACATGCGTACGCTCTCCGAGCTGCGCGGACGGGTGGTGCTGCTAGACTTCCATCTCTTTGCGGCCGAGGAATCGGGCACCCGAATCCTTAAGCTGCGCGAGCTCTACGACAAGTATCACGACCGTGGGCTGGAAATCTATCAGGTCAGCATCGACCAGGACGCCCACCTGTGGAAGCAGGCCGTGGAGGCGCTGCCGTGGGTGGCCGTCTACGACCCGTCGGGCGAATCGTGCGTGCGCTACAACGTGCAGGCCGTGCCCGAGTTCTTCCTCATCGACCGCAACAACGCACTGCAGAAACGCTCGTCGCAAATGGACGACGTAGAAAAGGAAATTGAGCGCCTGCTCTAAGCACGCGCCTCGGCATAAAAATTTCTCACGTGAGATTTTTTTCTGGGAAGGCCTCCCGTGAAAAAATCTCACGTGAGAAATTTTTCTGGGAAGGCCTCTCGTGAAAAAATCTCACGTGAGAAATTTTCACGCGGAGCCACTATATCTTTTTGGGGCACCTTCTCCCACGAAAAAAGAGGCAGCAGGTCGTCGGGTGTCATGGGCTGAAACTCGCTTAAAAGACTGGCCGCGTGGGCCAGCAGGCCAATGATGTCGGCTGGCGCAAAGTGCTGGCGCAGCGAGCCCAAGTCCAGGCTGCTGTCGCGCTTCGACAGTCGCTGGCCGGCCTCGTTGCACAGCAGGGGCAGGTGGATGAAGCGGAGCGAGGGGAAGCCCAGCAGCCGCGCCACATACATCTGCTGAGGCGACGAGAGCAGCAGGTCGCGGCCGCGCACCACCTCGTTCACGCCCATCAGCGCATCGTCCACCACCACGGCCAGCTGGTAGGCCCAGGCCCCGTCCTTGCGCCGAACGATGAAGTCGCCCACGTGGGTGGCCAGGTTCACCTGCTGCGGGCCATAGTGGCCGTCGGTGAAGGCTATCACCTCGTTGGGCACGATGAGGCGCGAGGCAGCCGCCCGCCCTGGCTCTGGCGCCCGGTGGCGGCAGGTGCCCGGGTAGACCACGCGGCCGTCGCTCTCGTGGGGCGCCTGCGTGGCCAGGAGGTCGGCCCGTGTGCAATAGCAGGGGTAGGTGAGTCCCTGGGCTTGCAGCTGGCGGAAATAATGGTCGTAGATGTCGCTGCGCTGGCTCTGCCAAACGGGCTCGCCGTCCCAGCTCAGCCCCAGCCATTGCAGGTCGTCCATGAGCTGTTGGGCATATTCCGCCCGCGAGCGGCCGGGGTCCAGGTCTTCAATGCGCAACAGCCAGTGGCCGCCCTGGCTCTTGGCCGAGAGCCACGACAGCAGTGCGCTGAACACGTTTCCCAAGTGCATGCGGCCTGTGGGCGACGGGGCGAAGCGCCCCACGGGCAGGGGACGGTCCGTGGCAGTCGTCATCAGTAACGATAAAGTTTTATGTGAAGTATTTTCCAGTCGCCCACGCTGATGCGTGCGTGGCGGCCCTGGTGGGTCTGGTCGCCGTTGTGGCGGCGCTGATAGCAGAAACGGCCCATTTCATCGATGGTCACCTCGTCCACGGAGAGCAGCCCCAAGCGCGAGCCTTGGAACTTTCTGGCCTGGGTGGCGGCGTCTTTGCCCGCTTCGGCAAAGCCGTCCTCGCCCAGCCGGCGCTGCTCCTCCTGCGCCTTCTCGCCACGGGTCTTGAAATCCACCACCACGCCGCTGCCTGCCAGCAGGTAGTCGTGCTTTCCCAGCTTCAGCAGCATGGCTCCGCCTTCGGGCCAGGTGCTGCCGTCGGTGGCGCGGGCATCCCACGGCAGGGTGAAAAAGTGGCGACAGGTCATCACCACGTCGTCAGCCGCGTCCTCAACGATGCGTTCCTTGTCCTCTTGGTCGAAAAGCAGCCCCCAGGAGTTTTGGGGCTTGTGGGCCTGCTCCAGGGCGAACACCTGGCGCAGCAGGGCGTAGGCCTGGGTGACCGACTGCGTCTCTTCAGGCCGCGCCTGGTCAATGGCGAAGGGGCTGAAGCCCAGCGCCTGATGCTCGCCAAAGGCATAGAGGGCGCGCTGGCCACTGTTCTCGCAGCAGCGGCTCTCGGGAATGAACAGGCGGTTCTTCACCTTGCCGCCGTCCTGCGGCCGCAGGGGCATGGCGTATTGTGCGGCCCACTGCTTGAAGCCCGTGTCGTAGATGTCGGGGGCCAGCAGGTCGATGGTGGGGGCCTCGGCGTTCCAGATGTCAACGAGGTGGGCCAGCGGGCCGGCCGACGGATATTCGCCGGGCTTGCGGCCTCGGCTGTTCATGGCGGCGTTGACATAGAGGGGCATGGGGCTCACCTGGCGGGCGGCCTGCGCCAGCTGCTCCACGTAGCGGGCGTAGTATTTGGCCATGAACTGCTCGTCCGACTGGTCGCCCGTGCCGTGCAGCTCGGCCCATCGCTCGGCCTTGTAGGCCTTCTCGGCCAGGGGCGAGTGGTCGCGGGCGCTCTCCAGCATGCCAATCTCGTTCTCCACCTGCATCATCACCACCGTCTCGCAGCGCGGGTCCAGCTCGGACAGGTGGCGCATCAGGGCGGAGAAGGCTTTCAGGTCGGCTCGCAGCACGTTGTCGCTGAAGCAGCTGGCTATCTCCAGCTGTTTGCCCCCCGCGTTCATGGCGCGAGGGAAGCGGCGCACATCCTGCTTGAACCAGGCGGGCGCGTAGCAGCTCATGCTGTTCTTCCAGGCACCGAACCAGAGAAACACCACCTTCAGCCCCTGCTCACGGGCGCGGCTGATGGTGCGGTCGATAAGGGTGAAGTCAAAATGGCCTTCCGTGGGTTCCATCAGCTCCCAGTAGGCGGGCACGAGCACTGTGTTCAGGCCCAGCCGGGCCATGCGCGGCATCACTTCGTCGATGTCGGCCACGCTGGTGGCGGCCGAGTTGCTCAGCTCGCCGCCCAGAATGGGTTGCAGGGTGCTGAGCTGGGCAAACATGGATAGCTGGCAGCAGAGGCCGGCGAGCAGTAATGGCAGTTTTCTCATTTGACAATGATTTTCCGTTGGTTCTGAATGTACAAACCGCGTGTGGGATGAGCGACGGGACGGCCCTGCAAGTCGAAGAGGGGCGCGGCGCCATCGGTGGCAGGCCTTCTGGTGACGGGGCTGATGCCCTCGGGCACGGGCTGGCCCAGGCGCAGCAGGCGCACGCCATGGCGCGGCACAGTGGTGGTGAGCCGTCCTGTGGCGGTGCCCAGGTCTTTGCCGGCCCACACGTCGTGCAGTGCCACGGGCTCGTCCTCGGCGTAGCCCAGCAGCGTGAGGTCGAAGTCATACTCGGGCTGTCCGCTCATCGTGTAGAAGAGAAATTCCATGGTGGTGCCTCCCGACGAGGGATTGTCGGTGTCGCAGCTGCTGTCGTAGCCGCACAGGGCGCGGAAAGTGGTCCACGTGTGACCCTCGGGCAGCTCGTAGGTCAACGTACACTGGGCGTTCAGTCCCAATCCCGTGGCGTAAGTCTGGCCATCGACGCGCAGGGCGCCATTCTCCACGTTCCTGTTGACGTGGAGCGTGCCCCAGTCGCTGGTGTAAGAGGCGGCCGTGAGCGTTGTCAGCGAGGTTTCCTGACCGTTGGCGTCGATGAGCACAGGATTGATGAGGTCGGCGCGGTCGTAAGCGAAGCCGTCGCCCCAGTCGCTCACCACAATGATGAGCTGCGAGGCACCAGTGACGTCACATTCGAGCGTTTTCGAGCGCGTGCCTTTACGGCTGATCAGTCCCGTGCGCGCCACCGGCTCGCCGGGCGTGAAATCGCGCTGGAAGAGCGCCAGATAGCGCGTATCGCCCACGTTGGATGTCCAGACGGTGTGCCCCGTCGTCTTGTCGTTCAGCACCTGATGGGCCTGCTGACCATATTTGTGCATCAGGTGATACTCCTCGTTGGTGAGGAGGCTGTCGGTGAAACCGTCGTTTTTTGTCATTTCGCCACCAAAGAACAGCGGCGAGTGACAGATGCCCCAGAGCGTCATCATCGTGAGCTGCTCGTCCTTGGTGAGCTGCGTCCAGCGTCCACGGTCGGCAGCGGTGTAGCCTTGGTCGGCTATGGTCATGGCAATCTGGCCCAGGGGAAGCATGTCGCAGTCGGCGTAGTTGCCCGGACGGGCGTATTTGCTCCACTCGTGGGCCTCGGCAAAGACGGCATCGACGGCGCTCCACGAATCCCACAGGTCGTCCATCATGCGCCACATGTTGGCGTTGTCCAAGCAGGTGGCGGCATATTGCAGCTGCGTCTTGCCGGGCGAGAGCGAGAGCACCATGGGGCGGCCCGACTGGTCGATGGCGCGCCGGATCATCTTCACCTCGTTCGTGTAGAAGGGGCGGCTCAGGTCGTCGATCTTCAGGAAGTCAACGCCCCATTCGGCATACAGGTCCATGATGCTGTTATAATAGAGCTGGCCATACTCGTTGTTGCGAACGGTGAGGTTGTCCTTCAGCCAGGTGCAGGCGGGCGTGGCGCTGCTGTAGACCTGCGTCCATTTCGCCTCCTCGGCGCCCTTCAGCCTGTAGTTGCTGCCCACGACGCTCTTCGGCACGCCACGCATCAAGTGTATACCCAGCTTCAGTCCCATCTGGTGCAGCTTGTCGGCCAGGGGACGGAATCCCACGTTCACGCCGTTGACCATGCACGAGGGGAAGCGCGAGGGCGAGGGCAGGTAGCGTCCGTACTCGTCGAGCACATAGTCCTGCGTGCCGTTCTGGTTGTAGTTGCCGCCGCCCAGCGAGGGATGATTGCAGTACCAGCGAATGTCAACGACCACGTACTCCCAGCCATGCTTCACCAGGTCGTGGTCAACGAGGTACTGGGCGTTCTGGAGCACCTCTTTCTCGGTGACCGACGAGTAGTAGCAGTCCCACGAGTTCCACCCCATGGGTGGCGTCATGGCCCAGGTGCGAAATTCGGCCATTTCATCGGTACCTTGTGCCTGCATCGGGACCGCCAGCGTGGCGGCCATGCAGAGCAGCAATGTGTTCTTCTTCAGTTTCATTGGTTTCTTGGTATAAATCGTTTTGGGTTACAAAGGTACTAAAAAAACAAATAACCTTGCCATCTTTTCAGAAATATTTTGCCGCTTTTATGAACGTTTCTCGCAAAAAATGCGTACCTTTGCGGCCTCAAAAGAACCAATGGAACAAAGAGAAAACAACGAAAGCAACGCGCTGGTGCGCCGCATAGCTGAGCAGAAGTATGAATTCGGCTTCACCACCGACGTACACACTGAGGTTATTCCTGTGGGGCTCAGCGAGGATGTGGTGCGCCTCATCTCGCAGAAGAAGGGCGAGCCCGATTGGATGCTGGACTTCCGCCTGAAGGCCTTCCGCTACTGGCAGGAACAGAGCGAGCCTAAGTGGGGCCATGTCCACGTGCCCCCCGTTGACTATCAGGCCATCAGCTACTATGCCGACCCCACAGCCAAGAAGGCCTCGGGCGCCGGCAATTCGCCTACGGGCATCGACCCCGAGTTGGAGAAGACCTTCGACAAGCTGGGCATCCCCTTGGAAGAGCGGCTGGCTCTGAGCGGCAACACCGCCGTGGACGCCATCATGGACAGCGTGTCGGTGAAAACCACGTTCAAGGAGAAGCTGCGCGAAAAAGGCGTCATTTTCTGTTCCATTGGCGAGGCCATCAAGGAGCACCCCGAGCTGGTGCGCCAGTATCTGGGCACCGTTGTGCCCTATCGCGACAATTTCTATGCCGCCCTGAACTCGGCCGTGTTCAGCGACGGCTCCTTCGTCTACATTCCCCGTGGCGTGCGCTGCCCCATGGAGCTGAGCAGCTACTTCCGCATCAACGCCCGCAACACCGGCCAGTTTGAACGCACACTCATCGTGGCCGACGACGACTCCTACGTGAGCTACCTCGAAGGCTGCACCGCCCCCATGCGCGACGAGAACCAGCTGCATGCCGCCGTGGTGGAGATAGTGGTGATGAACCATGCCGAGGTGAAATACTCCACTGTGCAGAACTGGTATCCCGGCGACGAGCAGGGACGCGGCGGCGTGCTGAACCTGGTGACCAAGCGCGGCGACCTGCGCGGCGAAGGCTCGAAGCTGTCGTGGACCCAGGTAGAGACGGGCAGCGCCATCACCTGGAAATACCCCTCGTGCGTGCTGCGCGGCGAGGGCAGCACGGCCGAGTTCTACAGCGTGGCCGTGACAAATAACTACCAGGAGGCCGACACCGGCACCAAGATGATTCACCTGGGCCGCAACACCCGCAGCACCATCATCTCGAAAGGCATCTCGGCCGGCCACTCGCAGAACAGCTATCGCGGACTGGTGCGCGCTGCTGCCACGGCCGAGAACGCCCGCAACTATTCGTCGTGCGACTCGCTGCTGCTGGGCAGCGACTGTGGCGCCCACACCTTCCCCTACATGGACGTACACAACCCCTCGGCCATCTTCGAGCACGAGGCCACCACCAGCAAAATCAGTGAAGACCAGCTGTTCTACTGCCAGCAGCGTGGCATACCGGCCGAGCAGGCCGTAGGTCTCATTGTCAACGGCTATGCCAAGGAGGTGCTTCAGAAGCTGCCCATGGAGTTTGCCGTGGAGGCCCAGAAGCTGCTCTCGGTGTCGCTGGAGGGCACCGTGGGTTAAAAAACCACCGCCGTTTCTCTTTGCTGCAACACTGTTGCAGCATAGGGGATGCCCCTTGCCATAACTTAACTTGCTAAAGTAACATAACTAACTGGATACGATGAAGAAAAGAGCGCTGCCTCATCCTACAACAGGTCGAGGCAGCGTTCGATGAAGATGCCGCAGTTGTGGTCGGTGACGTCGCGGTTGCGCTCGATCATCTGCGCCACCACATCCATGGCCCTGCGGGTGGCGAGGGGCAACGGCTTGGCCTCGCCCAGCAAACTGCCGATGAGCACGGCCGAGAAAATGTCGCCCGTGCCGTGGAACTGGCCGGGAATTTCCTCGTATTCGTGGAAGAAATAGTCGGAAGTATCGCCGTCGAAGCCACACACCATGTTCTGGCCGTCGATGAGGCAGCTGGTGATGATGGCCGAATGGGCGCCGAGCATGATGATGCTGTCGAGGAGGCGGCAGGCAATATCGCGACTGACGCCGCCGCGCTGCCAGGGGACGCCCGCTAAGTAGCAGGCCTCGGTGTAGTTGGGTTTGGCCAGATGGGCCACGCTGACCATGCGGCGCATCAGCTCCACCTGTCGCTGGTCGATGCCGTTGTAAAGCTCGCCGCCGTCGCCCATCACGGGGTCAACGAAGACGGTGCAGCCCTTGGCCGCCTGTTCGCGGCAATAGGCTTCCACCAGCTCGGCCTGCTCGCGGCTGAACATCAGGCCGGTGCAGATGGCATCGAAATGAAAGCCCAGGTGCTGCCAGATGGGGAATGTCTGGCGCATGTAGTCGGTGGTGTCCAACTGGGTGAACTCGCCGTAGTTCAGCGTGTTTGACACCAGCGCCGTGGGCAGGCAGAAGGCGGGAATGCCCATATATGACAGTACGGGCAGCATGGCTGCCATGCCTACCTTGCCGTAGCCGGCAATGTCGTTCACGAGTAATATTTGCTTCATGCGCAATTGTTTTAAAGGCAGCCAGGACGGCGGAAAAACGGTCACGCCGGTCCTGGCTGCCTTTTCTTGTTATCTCACGGCTTTGAGGTTCTTTTCCAACTGGGCCGTGCTGCTGGCACCAACGAGCACGCTGGTAACGCCGCGTTGCTCCAGAATCCAGCGCAGGGCCTTCTCGGCCAACGTGCGTCCCTCGGCTGCGGCCTCGGTATTCCATTGCCGCAGCTGGGCAAGCAGCTCGGGCGTGAGCATCGACTGCTTGAGGAACTTTCCCTTCGACATGCGTGAGTCCTCGGGCACGCCGTTCAGGTAGCGGTCGGTGAGCAGTCCCTGAGCCAAGGGCGAGAAGCTGATGAAGCCCACGCCTTTTTCGGCACAGAAGTCGAGGATGCCCTCGTGCTGCGGCTCGCGGTCGAGCAGGTTCAGGCGGCCCTGATAGATGAGCAGAGGCACGTCGCGCTGCTGCAGGTAGTCGTAGGCCGTGCGCAGGGCCTCCAAGGGCCAGCGCGAGATGCCTACATAGAGGGCCTTGCCCTGGCGGACAATGTCGACCAGTGCCTGGAGCGTCTCTTCAAGCGGCGTCTCGGGGTCGTAGCGGTGGCTGTAGAACAGGTCTACGTAGTCCAGATGCATGCGGCGCAGCGACTGGTCGAGCGAGGCCATGAGATACTTGCGCGAGCCCCAGTTGCCGTAGGGACCAGGCCACATGTCGTAGCCTGCCTTGGTTGAGATGAAGAGCTCGTCGCGATAGGGGCGGAAGTCGTCGTCCATCAGACGGCCCATCGTTTCCTCGGCCGATCCGTAGGCCGGGCCGTAGTTGTTGGCCAGGTCGAAGTGGGTCACGCCGTGGTCGAAGGCATAGCGGGTGATTTCGCGACTGCGCTCGTAGGGATCTACGCTTCCGAAGTTGTGCCAGAAGCCCAGTGACAGCTCGGGCAGCAGCACGCCGCTCTGACCGCAGCGGCGGAAGGTCATGCCGTTGTCGTAACGGTCGGGTGCAGCCAGATAGCGCTCCATGGCTTAACGCAGTGCAAAGTAGTTAGCATCAACAGCCTCACGTACCTGGTCCAGGCCGGCCTGGTCGGCGCCCACGGTCAGCGTCTGTCCGTTCTGCAGAGTGGCCTGGATGGTGCCGTCGGCATTGAAGCGGAAGATTTCCTTCGTCACGCCGTTCTGCTCCATGCTCCAGGAGTCGTTCTTGTCGTTGTGGATGAAGCGGGTCACCTCGCCGCTGGGGGCTTTCACCTCGTAGCCCTGCTTCGTGGTGGTCACGGCATAGTAGAGGCCGTCCTGTCCCATCACCTTCTGCGTGGTGTTGGCAGCTACGGGGTTGTCGCCTGTCCAGAACTCAATGGTGTTCAGCACCAGGGCGTCCACCGTGAGGCAGATGCCGCCCACGATGGGCTGAAGGATGAGGCCAACGATGCCGTTGACATATTTATTACTGGTCATGTTGCACTGCCACTTCTCATACTTGTTGAACAGTCCGAACGAACCAATGCATGAACTGCATACCAACGTGCCGGCTACGAGCACGGCAGCAACTTTGAATGATACCTTTTTCATAATAATCTTGTTTTGTTAATGTGAAAAATCGGAAGCAAAATTACACATTTTCTTCTGAACGGCCTACACTTTTGCAAGAAAGTTACGCGAAATTTGATTATTTCAAGAGAAATGGGTAATTTTGCACAAGTGTTTTAACCATTCTATACATTTTTATAAATGAGCATGTGGAGATGTTTTCTGTGGCTTTGTGGCTTATTGGCGGTCATCAGCGCCAGCGGCCAGCAGCCTATGGTGATGCCGCCGGCGCTGAAGGCGGGCGACAGGATAGCCATCGTGTCGCCGTCGAGCTCGCCAGAGGCCAAGACGGTGGAGGAGGGCTGCCAGATGCTGCGCCAATGGGGCTACGAGCCGGTGGTGACACCGCATGCCCAGGCGGAGTATCACGGCTTTGGCGGCACTATTGCCCAGCGCACGGCCGACCTGCAGTGGGCCTTGGCCGACTCGACGATCAAGGCCATCATGTGCAGCCGAGGCGGCGACGGTGCCGTTCAGCTGCTGCCCCACTTGGGGCTGGAGGCTTTTCGGCGCAACCCCAAGTGGCTCATTGGCTTCAGCGACATTACCGCCCTGCACAGCGCGTCGGTGCAGGCGGGCGTGATGAGCATCCACGGAAGCATGCTCCATGCCATCAGCGCCCAGGGAGGCACCGACACGGTGAGCGTCACGCTGCGCCGCATACTGGAAGGCCAGCTGCCCACCTACCAGGTGTACCCGCATCCCTTCGACCAGCCGGGCACGGCCGAGGGCGTGCTCGTAGGCGGCAACTTCTCGGTGCTGTGCGGACTGGCAGGCTCGCCCTACGACTGTCTGAACCGTGCCGACGAGGGCCTCATCCTTTTCATTGAAGACACCGACGAGGCCATGACCAAGGTGGACCGCATGCTCCACCTTTTAGAGGTGCGCGGCGTGCTGAAGAAGCTGAAGGGCATCTTGGTGGGGCACTTCACGAAATACAAGCACCCCGAGAATGGTTTTGACGATATGTACCACATGCTGCACGAATACTTGCAGCACCTCAGCCTGCCCGTCTGCTACGGCTTTCCCGTGGGCCATCGGCGGCCAAACTTCCCCTTGATTGAAGGTTGCCGCGTGAGGCTCAGCGTTGGGGCTGGCGGCTCGCAGCTGGAGTACCTTCCCTCACAGCAGACTCAAACCCCTTGAGCCACCGGCAGATGGGGTGCTGACGGAAGCGCTTCATCACCTGAAAACCATAGTCGAGTAGGGCGGCCGATTCGCTGAATCGCGTGGCGTAGCTGCGGCTTTTCAGCAGGACGAGAAACAGCGTGGTGCCGTCGCGAGTGGCGGCCGAGGCCAGGCAGGAGCCGGCCTTGCGCGTATAGCCCGTCTTCACCCCTATGCAGCCCTCATATCGTTGCAGCAGCATGTTGGTGTTCTGGCAGGGCATGTGGCGTCCGTCGGTCAGGGGCAGGTCGGCAAACGGCGTACCTGTGATGGCGGCAAAGGCCGAGTCGCGCATGGCATAGCGAGCCAGGCAGAGCAGGTCGCGGGCCGTGCTGTAGTTGCTGTCGTTGGGCATGCCGTTAGGATTGGCAAAGTGCGTGCTGTCCATGCCTAAATAGGCGGCCTTGCGGTTCATCATCTGGGCAAAGGCCAGCGTGTCGCCGCCAGCATGACAGGCCAGGGCCACGGCCGCCACATTGTCGCTGAGCAGCATCATCTCGCTGAGCAGGTGGCGGGCCTCATAGCTGTCGCCCAGCCTCACGCGGCAGTCGCGGGTGGTCTGCATCTCGCGGGTAATCGTTATCGTGTCGTCCAGGTGGCCATGCTCCAGGCAGAGCAAGGCCGTCATCATCTTGGTCAGGCTGGCGGGGAACATGCGCTGGTGGGCGTTGCGCTGGCTGATGACCAGGCCGGTGGCGTCGTCCACCAGCAGCCAGGCCTCGGCCGACAGCGTGTCTATGCAGTCGGCTCCGGGCACGGTGTCGGGGTCGAGGATGGCCCGCAGCGACAGGCTGTCAAGCCAGCAGCTGTGCTCCACCCGCAGCTCCTCGATGCTGCGCGGCTGGGGCTGGCTGGTGGGCGTCGCCTTGTCGCCACACGAGGCCATGAGCAGGGCCAGGGTCGTCAGCAGCCAGCAGCAGGAGCGTGATATTCTTGTTGTCATTTATTTTTTAGTATTATCAACGGCAGTATGCCTCACTGCCTGAGTTCTGAGTAGTTGAGGATGCGCATCTCGGCAGCGCTGCATAGCTCGCGGGCATAGTCGTTCAGCTGGTGGAAGCTGGCATAGTCGGACGAGTCGTCTACCTGCCAGGGGGCGAGGATGAGCAGATGGCCGGCGGCGCAGGCATAGAAGCGCCGTTGCGAGGGCTTCCAATAGGGGGTGATGGGCTCTTTCTGTAGCAGGATGAGCGGCAGACGGGCATCGAGGGCTGCGTCAACCACCAGCTTTTCGCCTTTTGAAACGCTGGGCGTGATGAGCACCGTGCCCTCCTCGGCCTGGCGCAGCAGGCGGTGGTGGGCTTCGCGGTAGGCTTCGGTCTCCTCCGTTGGCAGGCCGGTCTGCCTGTCCCTGCGGTGGAAGAACACCTGTTCCTTGATGGGGTATTTCAGCAGGAAGAGATTACCGAAGGCGGCATACTCGCGGCCCCCGATCCACAGGTGCAGCTGTCGTTCCATCAGGCGCGGGCACTCCTCGCGTATTCGGGCGCGGAGCGGGTTCTCCTTCATGTAGCGCTTGATGTTTTCCAGCATGCCCGGCCGGTTGATGATCCGGTCGTGATAACCCTTCTCGTAAAGCACGGGCCGCAGCCCTTTGTCCTCAGCCAAGGGAAAAGCCTTGGCCACGGCGGCGCTTTTGTTTTGGGCGGCTGTGCTTGGCGTTTCTCCGCCAAGCCCACGTGCTTCGTCCTGCCACCGCCACCAGGCCCGCGTGCACCCAGTCTTGAACCCGCGAACCACCATGCCCAGGTGCTTCCCTTCAGGCAGCGGCGCCTTCACCCTCACCAACAGGTGGATATGGTCGGGCATCATCGCCACCTGCCATACCTCCACCATCGGGTAGTGCTGGCTTATCCTCGGCACCTCCTCCTGCAGCACCCTCCGTCCCAGTTCCGACAGAGCCATGTGGGGCGCCTCGTTGCTTCCCGCCCTGGCATTGGCGCTGCCCACGATGGTGCCAAAGAGCCGATGCCGTCCCTCGATGACCATCGTCAGCATATACAGCCCTGCCTCGCGGTAGTCGTGCCAATACGACCGCCGGTGCTGGTTGTGGATGGTCTCGCGTCTTGCTGGTCCGTTGTAAGCAGCGGGTATTCCCTTCGTCTTCTCAATCTCCATGATAAAAAGCTCCTGTAGTGCCCTGTGCCTTTCCGCTGGGCCTACATCTTTGTTGCAAAGATAGGAAAAAAAGACGAACCTTCCAAAAATGAGAAACTAATTCTGCTGTTTCCCGCGAATAATGCCCCTTTTTTCTGCGGAGGCCTCCCGTGAAAATTTCTCACGTGAGATTTTTTTCTGCGGAGGCCTCCCGTGAAAATTTCTCACGTGAGATTTTTTTCTGCGGAGGCCTCCCAGAAAAAAATCTCGGCCCCGCAAAAACACGCCGCCGTGCCCAGTGCTTCTCCACTGGGCAACAGTAGCTCCTTTTTGTTAATAAAACACGCTCACGTATGAATACGAACTGTTAGACGAATCCCTTCGAAACCTCAATTATTCGTATTCACCCCTTGTAATCCTTTCTTTGAAATTAGAAAATGTACCTTCCCGTTAAGGCCACTAGTAAATAGAATCGAAAGTTTCTCGTTTTTTGTGTTGTTTTAGGTTGTATATTAATAATGTATCCTGCCACCGGCGGAGCGGTGGAGACGAGAGTGTACTGCCTGTTACATGGTCTCGGCCATAAGGTCTTTACGGCCTATAAGGCTGAAAACAGTCACGTCGTTGTCTTCGTTAAGGATGCGCAACACCCTTAATACCTCATTAAGGGTTGAGCCGCTGGTTGTAACATCGTCCATCACTAAAATGTTCTGCTTACGGATGGTAGCACAGAGCTGCTCGTCCTGCTCAGTGGCAAACTTCAGGAAGTTCATCATGTAAGGACGAAAACGGCTTTTACGTACATCCTTTGCTATCGTGAAATAGTCTTTCTGGTGAATCAAGTTAAGCATCGTCTGGATAGACTGCTTCACTTCCTCTTTCTGTGCTTGAGTATAGCGCGGACGGCCGTTCTCAAGCACATCGTCAAGGTAAGACTGCTCATAGCCATCCATATCAAACGAGATGCT
>JAFPTC010000138.1 GCA_017400455.1 Prevotella sp.
AAATAACGAAGGAAAATCATCTTTTCTGCAAAATACAATCACTTATATTCCTTTTTCTTCACTTTTGCATCCTTTGGTTCCAAACCTACAACCTTTTCATCCAAAGTTGCAACCTTTGAACTGGAGGTTACCTCTTTTGCATCAATACTTGCATCCTTTTCTTCGTCTTGTGACAAGACTAGTGACAAAGCTTGTGACAAGCCTATTCGTTGAACCATCCTGCGGCGCGTGAAAAAATCTCACGTGAGATTTTTTCACGGGAGGCCTCCGCAGAAAAATTTCTCACGTGAGATTTTTTCATGGGGCGGGCACTACCGAAATAGCGAGAAGTTTACGCTGCCATATTGACGGTGGTTTATGAAGCGGGGATGGGCGGAAAAGTCGTGATCCTTGCCGTGCTCGAAGACGAAGATGCCGTCGGGCTTGAGCAGGGCCTTTTCAAAGATGAGGGAGGGAATCTGGGGCAGCTCTTTCAGGGCGTAGGGGGGGTCGGCGAAGATGAAGTCGAAGGGCGTGTGGCAGCTTTTGAGAAAGCGGAACACGTCGGCACGCACGCATTGCACGTTGAGGCTGTGGCCTTCGCCTTGCAGCTTTTGTACGCACTGCTGAATGAAGCGGTGGTGGTCGCGGTCCATCTCGACGCTGACCACCTGCTGGCAGCCTCGCGACAGCAGCTCAAGGGTGATGCTGCCCGTGCCCGAGAAGAGGTCGAGGGCGGTGGCGCCGTCGAAGTCGATGTGGCCGGTGAGCACGTTGAAGATGTTCTCCTTGGCAAAGTCGGTCGTGGGCCTTGCCTTGAAGGTTCGGGGAATGTCGAAGTGCCTCCCTTTGAATTGTCCTGTAATGATTCTCACCTCTAAACTCTTAATTCTTAACTCTAAACTCAAAACTCCTCGCTCATCTTCCCTTTGCCACCAGGGCCTGGAGATCGAAGGGCACTCCGCCGATGGCTGTCACGGGGTGCTGGTTGAATTCGGCCGATGGGTTGACCACGTAGACCTTTTGCAGGAATGTTTTCAGTTCTTTCAGCAGGTCGTCCTGGTCGGGCAGGTCGCCCATGAGGTACATCTCGTCGTTTTCCTCGCTCATCTGCAGCAGTTTCCACACGTAGCAGATGTAGAAGATGGCATCCTTGTAACGGCTGGCCTCGAAGGAGTTGCAGAAGCGGAAGCGGTTTTGCTGGAAGGCGAACAGCTCCAGTCGCTTCTCGTGGAAATAGGCGTAGAGCTTGGGCCTCACGCCGGTGAAGCTGCGCTGGTGCATGTGTCGCCACACGGGCTGTATGGCCGTGATCATCCGGATGTCCTGGAAATGGTCGTCGAGCACGAGCCTCAGGTCCTTGTTCATCGAGAACACGGCCACGGCGTTCAGGTCGGGCAGCACGTTATAGTAGACAATGTCTTGCTCTTGTCGGGGAAAGGCGTGGCGGTGGAGCTCCTCCATGTCGGCCTCGTCGAACAGCTCGACGGGCACGGTCAGCACCTGCGAGTCCACCAGCAGGCGCACCCTTGGCGGGGCCTGCAGCAGCAGGTCGCTGGTCTTGAAGGCTTCGCGCAGGTTGGCTGCCATCGACACGCCGCTTTTCACCACGTATGGTTCATACATAATGTCGCTGCTGCCCTCTTCCTGTGCCAGCATCGAAAGGCTGCCGCGCCCTATGCGAATGGTCAGCCGCTTCATGGGGTTATTAGGTCCTGCCATATCTCGTTTGGTTGGGTCTTTGTTCCCGCCTGCTGTTCGCTGATCACGCTTCTGACGCAGATGGCCAGCAGCACGGCTGCCAGCACCGCCAGCAAGGCGTTTGTCCACAGGTCGGTATGCTTCATAACGCTTGCAAAGGTACGAAGTTTTGGTCAGTTGAGGAAGATTAAGGAGTTAAAGGGAGTTAAAGGATGAAAGAATTTGCGATAAATGACTATCTTTGCATTGTGATTAGCGACGAACTGACGCTGCGCATCCGCCAGCACTTCCCCCATGCACCCACAGCCGAGCAGCAGCGGGCCATGGACACGTTTGCCCTGTTTATGGCCGACCGCCGCCTGCAGACGTGCATGATTCTGCGTGGCTCGGCCGGCACGGGCAAGACCACGCTGGCTGCCGCCATGGTGCAGGCCTTGGCCTCGCTGAAGCTGAAGCAGGTGCTGCTGGCCCCCACGGGGCGGGCGGCCAAGGTGTTCGCGCTTCATGCCGGCCAGCCGGCCTACACCATCCATCGCCGCATCTTCCGCCAGCGCGCTGCCGGCGACCTGTCGGCCTTCAACCTAAACGACAACCTCAACCACGACACCCTGTTCATCATCGACGAGGCTTCGATGATCTCTGCCCGTTCGGCCGACAGCACCTTCGGCTCGGGCAATCTGCTCGACGACCTGCTCCACTACGTCTATCAGGGCCAGAACTGCCGGCTGCTGCTCATTGGCGACAGCGCCCAGTTGCCCCCTGTGGGCGAGGAGGAGAGTCCTGCCCTGATGACCGACGTGCTGAGGGGCTACGGCCTGACGGTCTATGAAGCCGACCTCCGCGAGGTGCTGCGGCAAAGCCAGGCCTCGGGCATCCTGTGGAACGCCACCATGGTGAGGCAGCTCCAGGACGTCGTCCTGCCAAAGCTGCGCTTCAGGGGCTTTGCCGACATTGTCAACGTCACGGGTGGCGAGCTCATCGAGTCGCTGGCGTCGAGTTTCAGCCGCGTCGGCATCGACGAGACCATGGTGGTGACCCGCTCGAACAAGCGGGCCAACATCTACAACATGGGCATCCGCAACTCCATCCTCGACCGCGAGGAAGAGCTGTGCCGGGGCGACCAGCTGATGATAGTGAAGAACAACTACCACTGGACCAGCACCACCAAGGGCCAGCTGCCCTTCTTGGCCAACGGCGACCGGTGTGTGGTGCAGCGCGTGCGCCATCAGCACGAGCTCTATGGCTTCCGCTTTGCCGAGGTGACCATTGTGCTGCCCGACTACGACGACTACGAGCTGACGACCACAGTGCTGCTCGATACCCTTGCTGCCGAGGCGCCGGCGCTGACCCGCGAGCAGCAGGAGCACCTCTATGAGCAGGTGATGGCCGACTATGCCGACCTGCCGCTGAAGGCCGATCGGCTGAAAGCCCTCAAGACCGACGGCCACTACAACGCTTTGCAGGTGAAGTATGGCTATGCCGTCACCTGCCACAAGGCTCAGGGCGGGCAGTGGGCCCACGTCTACATAGACCAGGGCTACATGACCGACGAGATGCTGACGCCCGAATACCTCCACTGGCTCTACACCGCCTTGACCCGTGCCACCGAGCGGGTGTTCCTTGTCAACTGGCCCGCCACGCAGACGGAGGACTAACCATTGAACCATTATGAACTACGAATCGATCATCAATAAGTATTACCCCGAGGACGATGCCCTGCGTCGCCTCCTGTTGAAACACTCATGCCAGGTGGCCAGCCGCTGTCTGCTCATAGCCAAGCGTCATCCCGAGCTGCATGCCGACGAGGCCTTCCTGGAGGAGGCCGCCATGCTCCACGACATTGGCATACGCTGGTGTCACGCTCCCTCCATCCATTGTGTGGGCACCGAGCCTTATCTCAAGCACGGCCCCATTGGCGGCGACATTCTGCGCGCCGAGGGCTATCCGCGCCATGCCCGCGTGGCCGAACGGCATACGGGCACCGGTCTGCCGGGCCTGGAGCCGGAAACGCTGGAAGAGCAGCTGGTGTGCTATGCCGACAAGTTCTACTCCAAGTCGCAGCCCGACCGCGTGCTCAGCGTGGAGCAGGCCGCCCAGAGCCTGGCCAAATTCGGGCAGGAAGGCGTCGACAAGTTCCTCCGTTGGGCTGCCCGCTTCGAGTAGCAGGCCTCCATTCGTCCCGGCAACGGGCCTTCCTTGGCGCTTGAGCGTCAAGAATGCGGGGCATTTAACGTTAAACTATCGTAAACGGGGAGATATTCGGGATTTTTGATGTAATTTTGCAGCCGTGAGACAGAAAATGGTTTCTTTGGCCTTCGTGCTGACCTTCATCTTGGTGTGGGCCTGCTCGCCGACGTCGCTCTTCCATCGTTCCAAGGAAGAGCCGATGGTGACGCCCGTTCTGCCCAAAGACTCGATGAAGGAAACGCCCGCCGCCGTGGCGGAACAGCCTGCCGTGAAGCCCGACACCCTTGCCGTGGCCGCTGCTGACACCACCGCCCAGCCCGACACCCTGGCCGCCGCTGCCAGCGTGGAGCAGCCGTCGCCCGCTGCCCAGGACACCACCCCCCAAGACACACTGCTGCCCACCGACGGGCAGGCCAAGGCCGCCCTGAAGCGCGACACCACAACCATGGACTCGCTCGAACTGGCCATCTATAAATATAATAAGGTCATCGACGACTCGCTGCGCCGCGACTCCCTGAACCGGCAGAAGAAAAACGGCATCGATGCCCCCGTGGTGTTCTCGGCCAACGACTCGCTCATCTATGATGCCACCTCGGGCATGGCCCACCTCTTCGGCGACAGCCACGTGGAGTACCAGAACATGGATCTCAAGAGCGCACGCATCTACATGCGCCTCGACTCCTCGCTGGTGCATGCCACGGGCCAGGAAGACTCGCTGGGCGTCAAGAGCGGCACACCCGTGTTCAAGATGGGCAGTGACGAGTATCAGAGCGACACCATGGCCTTCAACTTCAAGACCAAGAAAGGCCTCATCCAGCAGGTCTACACTGAGCAGGAAGACGGCTTCCTCACGGCCGAGCAGGCCAAGCGCGGCGCCAACGGCGAGATGTTCCTGGGCCACGGGCGCTATACCACCTGCGACGACCCCCATCCCGACTTCTACATAGCCATGTCGAGAGCCAAGGTGCGCCCCGGCAAGGATGTGGTCTTCGGACCCGCCTACCTCGTGGTGTGCGACGTGCCCATCCCCCTGGCCGTGCCCTACGGCTTCTTCCCCTTCACCAAGAACTATTCCTCGGGCTTCATCATGCCCACCTATGGCGACGAGACCGAGCGTGGTTTTTACTTGCGCGATGGCGGCTACTATTTCGCCCTGTCCGACAAGGCCGACCTGAAGCTCCTGGGCGAAATCTACACCAAGGGCTCGTGGGGAATCTCGGCCGCCAGCAACTACCGCAAGCGCTATCGGTTCAGCGGCTCGTTCTTTGCCAGCTACCAGAACTCGGTCACTGGCGAGAAGAACATGTACGACTACTCCAAGCAGACCAGTTTTAAGGTTCAGTGGAGCCACCGTCAGGACGCCAAGGCCAACCCCTTCTCAAACCTCTCGGCCTCGGTGAACTTCGCCACGTCGAGCTACGAGCGCAATAACCTCACGTCGATGTACAACCCGCAGGCGATGACCCAGTCCACGCGTACGTCGTCCGTGAGCTACAGCACCAACTTCTCCAGCATCGGCATGAGCATCTCCACCACGATGAACCTCAACCAGAACATGCGCGACTCCACCATAGCCATGACCCTGCCCGACCTGAACATCAGTATTTCGCGCTTCTACCCCTTCAAGCGCAAGAAGATGGCGGGCAAGGAGCGTTGGTACGAGAAGATTTCGATGAGCTACACCGGCCATTTCTCCAACTCCATCAACACCAAGGAAGATAAGCTGATGCACTCCAGCCTGGTGAAGGACTGGAAGAACAACATGACCCACAGCATTCCCATCAGCGCCAACTTCTCGCTCCTGGGCTACATCAACATCAATCCCTCGTTCAATTTCAGCGACAAGACGCTGACCAACCGCACCATGCGCCACTGGGACACCGAGGCGCAGAAGGAAGTGGTCGACACCACCTATGGCGTCTATAACGTCTACAACTGGAACATGTCGCTCTCGGCTTCCACCAAGCTCTATGGCACCTATATTCCCTCGCGCAAGCTCTTCGGCGACAAGATCGACCGCATACGCCACGTCCTCACGCCCACGCTCAGCTTCAGCTATGCTCCCGATTTCAGCGCCAGCCGCTATGGCTACTACCGCACCTACCAGAAGACCGATGCCGAGGGCAACGTCTCGCTGGTGGAGTACACCCCCTATCAGGGCTATGCGCCGGGCAAGGGCAAGACGGGCAGCCTCTCCATGTCGCTATCGAACAACTTGGAGATGAAGGTGCGCGACAGCAACGACTCGCTGAAGCTGGTGAGCCTCATCGACGAGTTGGGACTCTCGGCCAGCTACAACATGGCCGCCAAGGTGCGCCCGCTGAGCGACGTCAACGCCACCCTGCGCCTGAAGCTCACCAAGTCCTACACCTTCAACCTCAGCGCCGTCTTCGCCAGCTATATGTATGAAGCCGACTCCGTGGGTGCCACGCCGCGCCTCAGCGAGCACACCACCTACTGGGAGAAAGGCAAGCTGGGCCGCTTCCAGGGCATGTCGCAGAACTTCAGCTATACACTGAGCAACGAGAAGGTGAGCGACATCATCAGCTGGCTCAAGGGCGAGAAGCGCAAGAAGAAGGACGAAGGCAAGAATCCTGAAGACGAGGAGGACGAGGAGAACGAGGTGGACACCAACATTGACCGTGACCTGGAGAAAGGCAAGCACGGAGCCGAGCGGAAGAGCGCCGGCAAGGCCGACACCGACGAGGACGGCTACATGCCCTTCTCGCTGCCGTGGAGCCTTAGCTTCGGCTATGGCATCACCATGCGCGAGGACAACGACGTGAAGCGCTTCAACTACCAATCCATGCGCTACCCCTACAAGTTCACGCAGAACCTCAACATCAGCGGCAACCTCCGCATCAGCGACGGCTGGAACATCAGCTTCTCCTCGGGCTACGACTTCGAGAACAAGAAAATATCCATGACCACCGCCTCGCTCAGCCGCGACCTCCACTGCTTCAACATGTCGTGCTCGGTGGTGCTGGCACCCTACACCAGCTATAACTTCTCCTTCCGCTGCAACGCCTCGACGCTGACCGACGCGCTGAAGTACGACAAGCGCAGCAGCTACTCCAACAGCGTGCAGTGGTACTAACAAAACCAAAGCCCATGAGAACCTTCTTCACCATCTGCCTCTCGGCCTTGTCGCTCACCCTTTGGGCACAAGGGCCCAACGACTCGGGCACCTACTATCAGGCCGCCGACGGCAAGCAGGGCGCCGAACTGAAAACCGCCCTCTGCCACATCATCTACAACCGCACCGAGCGCACCTATGGCGACCTCTGGACCGACTTCCGGCTCACCGACGCCCGTCCCGACGGCAGCGTATGGGACATGTACTCGGGTCTAAGCCACTATACCTTCGGCGACGATCAGGACCGTGGCAGCGGCGGCAACCAGGAGGGACAGTTCTACAATCGCGAGCACTCCTTCCCCAACAGCTGGTTTGGCGGAAAGGTGCAGCCCATGTACACCGACCTGCATCACATGTACCCCACCGACAAACTGGTGAACAACAAGCGGGGCAACCATCCCTTCGGCACCACCTCGGGCGAGTCCTTCACCTCCGCAGGCGGTTTCAGCAAGCTGGGCAAGTGCACCTTCCCTGGCTACGACGGTACCGTCTTTGAACCCAACGACGAGTATAAGGGCGACTTCGCACGAACCTATTTCTATATGGTCACCTGCTACGAGGAGAAGCTGGCCGACTGGCATGCCAACTGCGCTGACGTCAGGCCCACCATCGACGGCACCGCCTTCCCCGCTTTCACCATCTGGCAGCTGGAGCTGCTGATGCAGTGGGCCGAGGCCGATCCCGTCAGCCCCAAGGAGGTGGAGCGCAACATGGCCGTTGCTTCCATTCAGCACAACCGCAATCCCTTCATCGACTATCCCGGCCTGGAGCAGTATGTCTGGGGCCAGCTGTCGTCCCAGCCTTTCCACTACGACCAGTCTTCGTCGTCCGTCGTCGCCCTTCAGCCGTCGGACTCCGAGGCCCAGCCCCAAGTCTTCGGCCTCGACGGTCGTCCGCGCCAGTCGCTCCAGCCAGGTCTGAACATCGTCAGAACCCCTGGCGGCCCAGCGCGAATAGTCATGCAGGCGAAGTAGGGTAGGGGGAAATTTAGTAACTTTGCAACCAAATAGCCACTGACGATGGAACAGATATTCGGGAAAAACAGTATTGACATTGAGGCGCTGCGCGAGTTTTGCGAGCGCGAGGGCAAGATGGTGGAGTACCGCAAGGGCGACCAGCTGGAGCGCGAGGGTGACCCGGCGCGGTGGGTTGCCTTTGTGACGGATGGATGCTTCAAGTATGTGAATCATAGCAGTGACGGCAGGGAACACATCACGTGGTTCTCGTTCGCCGGCGAATTCGTGGCCGACTATCCGACATTCCTCTACGGCCAGCCGGCGCAGACTACTATCGAGGCGATGATGCCCAGCCGCGTGCTCCGTGTGAGCGGTGAGCAGCTGGTGGACTTTTTCCGTCAAGACGCTGAAAAGATGGAGTTGCGCAGCATCATTGCCGAGCACATTCTCTTCCAGTTCCGTTCGCGATATATCGACCTTCATTGCGCCACAGCCCGCGAGCGCTACGAGCGGCTGCTGCAGCGTTGTCCCGGCATTGTTGAACATCTTGACTTACAAGACATCGCCTCGTTCCTGAACGTCACTCCCAAGACCATCAGCATGATCCGAAAGGATATCACTTTCGGCAAGGATTAGCCACAGATTTTACAAAACAACAATGATCAATTTACATGCCTGTTATTGTGCTTTGTTTGCTGACATCGAACAAAAATCACCTTTTTTGTTTGCTGGTATCAAATAAAAGCATTATCTTTGCCCACGTTTCCATATATTCTATCTATGGTGAGGGCATGCGGGACCTCCTGACCCCATTGCGCCCTGATGCTATGTCGAGACATAGTTTTTCGCAGAAATATTTGGATGATTGGAACACTTGTCGTAACTTTGCAGCTGAGAAATATAAAACAAGATGCTTATGAACTTGACAATTTCAATGAACACGGTGCTGAATTTCCTGCACTCGATGGCGCTCTCGACGAGTAACAAGCAGTGGCTTGCCGACCACCTATATGAGGAAGTGAAAGCCGAGAGAAAGGCCGCCGCCACAACTACCAGCGGATGGCCGAAAATCCGCCGAGAGGACTTGCACATTTCTCCTGAAGTGATGAAACTCGTCGAAGACATTGAGCCGCTGCCCAAAGATTTCGACTACGATAAGGCACGGCTGGAATACCTTTTAAAGAAGCACGGGTGATGAAGAAAGTATTCCTTGACACCAACGTTCTGATAGACTATCTCGCTCGTCGCGAACAGTTCTTCCAGCCTGCCGCGCAGATAGTCCAGCTCGGCCAAGATTACCAATGTCAGTTGCTTGTTTCGGCCCTTTCCTTCGCCACAGCTAGCTTCATTCTGGAGTCGCACCACAAACTGAAGAAGAAGGTCATTGTGCAGAAGTTCGCCCAGTTCGTCAATATGTGCAACGTCACGCCTGTCGATTCGCTCATCATCGACGAGGCCATCGCCTCCCGTTTTTCCGACTTCGAAGATGCTATGCAGTACTACTCTGCCATCCGCGAGGGTGCTGACGCTATCATTACCCGTAACAGCGAAGACTTTGATGCCGCGCAGATAGAAGTCTATGAACCACAGCAGTTCCTTGACATGCTGGCGCAGTAATGAACGATTTTAACCTTCTGAACTAACTAACCTCCGAACGACTACTACGCCCAGTTTTTACTAAAACTCTTAACCTGAGTAAAGACTTTCACCCTCGGCGGCCGGTTTCCGAACCATGCCGAGAGCTTTTTTGTGTTGTCTTTTGTAACTTCGCATGCGTGAAGGCACTCTGTCCGGCGCCTCTCATGCAGAATTATATGATTAAATCGGTAAAAATGACTAAAAAAAGCATCCTCCGTGACCAATTTTCA
>JAFPTC010000013.1 GCA_017400455.1 Prevotella sp.
ATGAAGCGGTCGGGGTAGCGTTTCTGAACGTCGGCCAGGTAGTCGTTCTGGATGCCGTCAATGAACTCCTGCACCACTACGGCTGCGGTCACCTGGGCATAGTCCATGTTTGAGCAGGAGCCCATGCTGGAGGTGACCCGCGAACTGGTGCGCCGCTTCAACCAGATTTACGCTCCCGTCCTGGTGGAGCCTAACATCATGCTGCCCGAGAATGCCACAGCGCGCCGCCTGCCAGGCACGGACGGCAAGGAGAAGATGTCGAAGTCGCTGGGCAACTGTATCTACCTCTCCGACGACGCCGACACCGTATGGCAGAAGGTACGCTCCATGTACACCGACCCTGAGCACATCAACCTCAACGACCCGGGTCATGTGGAGGGCAATGCTGTGTTCACCTACCTCGACGCCTTCTCGAAGCCCGAGGATTTTGCCAACTACCTGCCCGAATACCAGAACCTGGACGAGCTGAAGGACCACTACCGTCGCGGCGGACTGGGCGACATGAAGTGCAAGAAGTTCCTCAACCAGATTCTCAACGAGATGCTGGAGCCTATCCGCCAGCGCCGCCACGCGTTCGAGCAGGACATTCCTGAAATCTATAATATATTAAGGAAAGGCACGGCACAGGCTCGCGAAACGGCCGTCCAGACGATGGATGAGGTGCGCAAGGCCATGCAGATCAACTATTTTGAGGACGAGGAACTGATCCGGAGTCAGGCAGAGCGCTTTCGCGCGAAGTAAGGAAAACGACTTAAACCCTATATAAACGATGAAGAAACTGTTATTAACCTTGGCGCTGATAGTAGTGTCAGCAGTGGGCTATGCCCAGGACGTGATTGGAAAGTGGTACACCGAGGGTGGTGAATCGCTGGTGGAAATCTACAAGAGCGGTGACAAGCTGAACGGTAGGATTGTGTGGCTGAAGGCCGGCGACGACAAGCTGGACAGCAAGAATCCCGACGAGAAGCTGCGCAGCCGTAAGTTGGTGGGTACCAACATCCTGACGGGTTTCACAAAAGGAAAGGACAAGTGGGAGAACGGCCGTATCTATAATCCCAAGGACGGCAAGACCTACAAGAGCACAATGTGGCTCGAGGGCAAGGAACTGAAGGTTCGCGGCCATGTGGCCATCTTCCACAAGACCCAGACCTGGACTAGGAAGTAAGCCCTCGTTGATATTCCCTCAGACGCTCCTCCAGCGTCATCTCAGCATAGCGGTGCCACCCGGTGGTGCCGCTTTCTTTGTCGTCCAGGTAGTGCAGGTCGTTCATGTGTCTGTAGGCCTCCATCTCAAATGGGTTCAGCAGGTATCCGGCATTCCTCAGGTGCTTGTTGTATCGTCGTGCCTTCATCCAGAACACGAAATACTTCCAGTAGAAGCATATCCAGGAGTCGCGGGTGGCACGTGCCTGGTAGAGGTGAATCATCTCGTGGTTCTTCAGCGCGTCGAAACGTGTGTTGAACACCTCGGCCTCCTGCTTGCTGTGCGTGATGATGTGTCCGAAGAGCGTCAGCCCGTCGTAGCCCTTCCGAATCCAGAAGGGCAGCGCCACAGCTTCCATGTCTGTCGTACGGCTGGGGCGCAGGGTGTGCCAGAGCAGCGGAATGATGCGCAGCGGGTTACTCGGTGACATAGCGCGCTATGAAGTCGTCCTCCGAGAGGATGGGTATGCCCAGCTGCTGGGCTTTCTTGTTCTTGCCCGATGTGGAGGCGACGTCGTTGTTGATGAGGAAGGACGTCGAGCCGCTTACGGCTGAGGCCACCTTGCCGCCCTGTTGCTCTATATACGCCTTCAGCTCATTGCGGTTCTTGTAGTGATGCACGTCGCCGGTAATGACGAATGTCAGTCCTTCGCAGCGGTTGCCCGTGGGGGCCAGCTGTGCGGCTACGACGGTCAGCTGGGGCAGCAGCCGCTGGTAGCGCGTGAGGTTGTGCGTATTGCGGAACCACAGTACAAACTGTGCCGACTTCTCCGGTCCGATGCCTGCCACATGGGCAAAGACATCCTGCGGCTCAGCCTGGGTGGCAAACAGGTCGTCATCCTTCCTGACGGCCTCGGCCACCAGCTCGTCCAGCGGATAAGCCGACAGCAGGCGCTTGCAGACATCCAGTCCGCACAGGGGGATATTCAGGGCAAACAGCAGCCTGTGCGCCTCCACCTTGCGGCTGTTGTCAATGGAGCGCATGATGTTGGCGGCCGACTTCTCGCCGAAGCCCTCCATCTGGGCCAGTTCGCGGATGTGCTGGCGCAGCTCGTAGATGTCGGCATACTCGCCGACCCAGCCCAGGTTGATGAATTTCGCCAGCGTCTGTTCCGAGATACCGTCAATGTTCATGCCTTCCTTGCTGACGAAGCGGGCAAACTTCTTCAGCTCTTTGGCGGGACATTGTGCATTGGTGCAATGCAGGGTCTTGGTACCGCTGGCTTCGCTGACGACAACCTCGGTGGGTGCATGGCATACGGGACATTTGTCAGGCACGGAGAACACGCCCGCCGCCTGTCGGACCTCAATGACCTTGGGGATTATCTTATTGGCCTTGATGACGCTCAGTGCCGTACCGGGACCGCCGATACCCAGCCGCTCACACTCGCTGATGTTGCAAAGCGAGGCACGCTTGACCGTCGTACCCTCCAGCTCGACGGGCTCGAACACGGCTACCGGCGATATGGTGCTGGCGGCGCACGACCACTCTACTTCCTTCAATACGGTGTCGGCCGACTCGTCCTGCCACTTGAAGGCCAGTCCCGCACGGGTGGCATGATGGCCCGTCACAGAGCCCGTCTGGGCGTAGTCCGTATCGTCGTAGCATACCACGAGGCCGTCCACGGGGAACGGGTTACGCTTCGAGACGACCTCGTCGGTGAAAACCTTGACGCACGCCTCCACCTGGCTGAGCGTGGGGGCTGTTACCAGCCGGCGTTCCACCGTCGTGAACCCCTGGCCGTCGAGCCAGTCCATGCGTGCGCCCCAGCTGCCGATGGTCTCGTCGGTATATACCAGCGTGAACGGTATCCATTGGATGTGGCGCTGGCGCACCTCGTCCGCGTCCTTCAGCGTCAGCGAGCCTGATGCCAGGTTGCGGGGGTTCGCATAGTCCTCGCCGCTTTCTATCAGAAACCGTTCAAAGTCGCTGTACGAGATGACGGCCTCGCCGCGGATGACCACATGGCCTGTGGCGGGAATGTTTTGCGGTATTCCCTGTATGGCGCCAGCCAGATGGGTGATGTTCGTCCCGATGTGGCCGTTTCCTCTGGTCACCACCTTCTGCAGCCTGCCGCCGTCGTAGGTCGCGACGAGCGTCAGACCGTCGAGCTTCCACGATATCCAGACGGGACGTTCCTCAGCCCATTTGACGAGTTCTGCCACCTGCTTGGTCTTTGCCAGCGAGAGGGCGGCATATTCGTGCGCCTCCTTCTGGCCGGCGGTATGGTCCTCCGACACGCGCTGCGTGGGCGAGTCGGGCAGGGTAGTGCCTGTCTGCTGCTCCAGCTGCCGCAGCTCGTCAAAGCGCTGGTCCCACTCGTAGTCCGTCATCAGCTCGCCCCTGCCGTTGTAGTAGGCCTCCGACGCCTGGTTCAGTTCGCGGATTAGCTGTTGCATCCGCAGCATCATATCTTCTGACATAGCTATTGTTCTTGTTTGTGTTTTTTTTCAGTTCTTTCCTTTGTTAATGGTGTAGATGCCTATTGCCGCGAGACCTCCCGCAAGGGCGTATTTTGCGTAGAACGTCTCGCCCAGACAGAGACACGAGGTGACGGCACCCACGATGGGTATCAGCGAATTGTAGATGGCTACGCGTCCCACGGGATTCAGGCTCAGCAGCTTGTTGTAGAGCGTAAAGCCCAGGGCAGAGATGGCGATGAGCAGCAACAGGCAGACTATGCCGACCGTGTTGGCGGTGGGCAGCGTGCCGCCAAGCGCCAGTCCGGGGACTATCAGCAGCACTCCTCCGAGAGCCAGGCTGTAGCCCGTTCCCACAAACACGTCCACGCGGCGGCTCAGTCCGCGCGTCATCAGGTTTGCGGCAGCTCCGCAGAAGGCGTTGAGGACTATCATTCCGTCGCCCAGCCACGTGAACCGCCCGCTACTGTCGCCGCCCAGGTTCAGTGCCAGGATGCCGCAGAACCCTACGGCACAGCCTATAAGCTTGCGCGGCGTCAGCATGTCGCTCTTGAAACAGGCGCAGGCCAGCAGCACTACGAGGAAGGTGCTCAGCGAGTTGAGGATTGCCGCCCGTGAGCCTTCGCTGTGCGACATACCGACATAGAAGAAGAAATAGTGCAGCGTGGTGTTCATCAGTGCAAAGGCAAGGATAAACCACCAGTCGCTGCCCCTGCCCGTCCTGAACGGGCGTCCGCTGCTACGGGCTACCGACAGGACTATCAGTCCCGCCACCATAAACCGGATGCCGGCAAACAGCATCTTGCTGCCCGTCATATCGGCCGTGATGCCAAAGGCGCTGAATCCCACCTTGATCAGCGGGAAAGCCCATCCCCACGCTATTGCTGCCGTCAGCGCAAACACCACCACCCATCCGGGCCGCTGGAATATGGATGTCCTCGTCTCTTCCACCTCGTGTCTTTTCTTTCTTTTGCGTGCAAAAATACGAAATATATTCCTCATTGCAGGCATTCGAAGCTTATTTTTTTTGATTTTCTTACGGAATTATGGCAGTTTGTGGGTCATGTGCTGAGTGATTAATAGAAAATGAAAAGCAGATTGCAAAACCGCATCCAACGGTTATATGCAATCTGCTTTTAATGAATAATCAAGGGCGTTAAAGATGAATCAGCGAACTTCCGCGCAGGTGGTCGCCCTCGTCGTCCGTGGGAGGATTATTCTGTGGGAAGTAGGGATTCAGCTTGAAGAGACGGCTCCATTTCACCTTCTGGTCGAACTCGGTCTTATAGTGGGTGTTGGCAAACGTCTGGTGGGACTTATTGCTGCTATAATTAATATCATAATCTTTCTCGCCGACCCAATAGACAAGCTGGTCACCGTCTTCGGCATTATACATATAGTAGTATTTGTTTTTCTCTTTATCGTAGTCGTGAACACGGATAGCCGGTTTTTTGTCATCATCCATCATTGCACCCAGCGTGACGCTATAGGTCAGCGCGTAGTCCTGATTCTCATCGGGCTTGGAATAGATATGTTTCCCTTGTCATCACTGTCAGAGCATGACACGAAGAACATTGTAGCTATCAGAGCTACCGATAAATAATAGAACTTCTTTTGGGCGCACCCGGATTTTTCTGTGGCTGACCTCCACAGACCATGCACGACTGCATAAGCAAAGGCAAAACCAGTCATCCATATATCTTACAGACTCTGTAGAAGAAGAACGGCAGGTTAGAGATGCCATGCAGTTCTGCCCGGAAGCCCTTGATGCCAGAGTTAAGCGACTCAGCCGATGCGTTGGTGACAAAGGTCTCGTAATAGTTGAGTAAATCCTCCTCTCTTTCCTTGATAGTCCTCATGAAGGTCTTCATGCCAGGCGACTTGCTTTTCTTCACATGGTCAAACCATACGTGCAGATTC
>JAFPTC010000139.1 GCA_017400455.1 Prevotella sp.
GATGGTCGTCTACACGTTCCTCGAGTCGTACGACTTCACGGGCAAGACCATCATTCCCTTCTGCACCAACGAGGGCTCGGGCATGGGCTCGTCGGTCCGCTTCATCAAGAAACTCTGTCCCGGTGCCAACGTCATGGACGGCACGCCCATCCACGGTGCCGAGGCTGCCCATGCCGACCGCGAGGCGCAGGAGATAGCAGAACTGGCAAAATAAATAAAGTAATGGCGATTTGCAATATCTAAAGGCTACGCATTAGCGAGAGCCGGATAGAGACAGGTTAAACTGCTTTTATGCGTAATCATCATGCTTACGGGAATTTCTATATTTGGCTGCAAGGATACTCATTTTTGTTTGTGCAGACAGAAAAATCATCATAAATGTGGATTGCGTTTCCCAGAATAATGTTGTATCTTTGCACCCAAATTTAGAAATTCAATCCATTTATGAGAAATAAATACATATTATTATCACTTGCTTTCGCGCTCGTTGTGCCTGTCTATGCCCAAAAGCAGAAAAGCGCTGCCAACTCAGAGCAGCGGCAGGACGAGATGAGAAAGACGGTGGAATATCTGGCTTCGCAAGAGCTGGGCGGCAGATATCCGGGCACCCGCGGCGACACGCTTGCCTCTGAGTATATTACCAGCCAACTGCGCAGCCTGAAGCTCAAGCCCATCGTCAAGGGGAAGAAGAAAAAGGGGTTCTATCACGACTTCACGTATGGGAAGACTGAGCAGCGCACCACCCACAACATCATGGCTGTGCTCCCGGGAAAAGACCAACAACTCAAAAACGAATATATAGTCATCGGCTCGCATTACGACCATCTGGGCATGGGCGGCAAAGGCTCTGGCTCGCGCCGCCCAGACACGCTTGGTGTCCATCCGGGTGCTGACGATAATGCCAGCGGTGACGCCGTGGTACTTCAACTGGCCAGGCACTTCAAGAAAGCCGGCTCGCCCAGAAGTATCATTTTTGCCTTCTTCGGTGCGGAGGAACAAGGACTGGTGGGCTCGAAGCTGTTTCTGGACTGGATGAAGAAAGCCGACGGCCGCCGCGTAAACCTCCCCGCCGACAAAGGCGGAATTGTGGCTATGGTGAACCTCGATATGGTAGGGCGCATGCGTGGCCATGCCATGAGCGTATCGGGCACAGGCACCAGCAGCCAGTTCAAGGCGATGGTCGAGCGAGTGGGAGAGGAGACGGGCGTGCACGTCAGCTGCATTCCCGATGGCTACGGTCCCAGCGACCAGGCCTCGTTTGTGGCGCAAGACATCCCTGTGCTCTTCCTCACCACGGGTGGACACATGGAGTATCACACGCCTGCCGACGTGCCCTCAACCTTGAACTACGAAGGTATGCAGCAGACGCTCGACTTCTCGAAGCTGCTGATCAGCCAGCTTGCGGCCATGCCCCAAACTCCCGACTACATCAACGTGCCTAGCACGCAATCGATGAAGCATGCCAAGTTTAAGGTGACGCTCGGACTGATGCCCGATGTGATGGGTGCAAGCAGCACGCCCGGCCTTCGCGCCGATATCGTGGTGGCTGGGAAACCAGCCCATACGGCTGGTATCAGGAGTGGCGACATCATTCAGGAGATTGATGGCAAGCCCGTGAAGGACATCAACGAATACATGGAGCGGCTGGCAGAGCTCAAGGCCGGTACAACCATTCCCGTGAAGGTGCTCCGGGGCGAGGAGACCATTACCTTTCAAGTTCACTTAACACCTCCCGTGAGATGAGAAAATTCTTGTATTGGCTTCTTGCCGTGGTTATTACAATTGCGCTGAGCGTCTACCAGCGCATGACAGGTCCGACGCATCCCCAGAAAGTGGCTGTAGAGCTGAATGGGACGAGCTATCAGCAGAAACTGCCCCGAAGTGGTGTGCAACGCGATGAGGTCCTGAAGCTGAAGGATATTCCGCAAAGCACTTTGGCTCAGTTGCATTATCGCCAGTATCCCACGAATAACGCTTACACGACGGTTGATTTCGAGTGGAAAGACAACCAATGGCAGGCCTTCCTGCCCGTGCAGCCGGTGGGCGGAAAGTTGCAGTATTATATCACGGTGGGAGGTCGCGACTACCTGGCTGACGAGCCGGTAGTGATGCGATTCAGGAATGATGTTCCTGCCGGCATCCTTGTGCCCCACATCCTGCTGATGTTTGCAGCCATGTTGTTTGCCGTCTATACACTCATGCTGGTACTTACGCGCAAAAAATACAGC
>JAFPTC010000140.1 GCA_017400455.1 Prevotella sp.
GTTTCTTTTCCCCTTCCAATCAAGGAGTTCCTGATATATTTTACGCTTCATAATGATGTCATCCGCACCTTTTTGCGATTTCTGAACTTCCATATTTTACACCTTTTTGAGATTTTATACGGTGCAAATATACACCTTTTTGAGATTTCCTGCAAGAGTTTTGACGGAAAAGCATAAGATATTTGATTATTTTAAGTCATTTTGTCCTCAATATTGACCTATTTCGTCGTATTTTCCTAATTGTCATTCATTATACTTACATGTTAGATATTGTCAAAATCCGCTTCGAAATCCCCTTTTATTCACGAATAACAGCCAAAAACGATTTGGCACGATATTTGCGGAATAAGGGTGTAATAATAAAAAACAAAAAAGTAATTATTGACTATGCAAAAAGGTAACATTGGTGTAACAACTGAGAATATTTTCCCGGTTATTAAGAAATTCCTCTACAGTGATCATGAGATTTTCCTGCGCGAGATGGTGAGCAACGCCGTCGATGCTACGCAGAAAATGAAAACCCTGGCCGAGAAGGGCGAGTTCAAGGGCGAACTGGGCGACCTGACGGTGCGCGTGAACTTCGATGCCGACAAAGGCACCATCACTATCAGCGACCACGGCATTGGCATGACCGAGGAGGAGATTGACAAGTATATTAATCAGATTGCTTTCTCGGGCGTTACGGATTTCCTGGAGAAGTACAAGGATACGGCCAATAACATCATCGGCCACTTCGGACTGGGCTTCTACAGCTCGTTCATGGTGTCGAAGAAGGTGGAGATTGTCACCAAGAGCTATAAAGAAGGTGCCAAGGCTGTGAAATGGAGCTGCGACGGTAGCCCGGCCTATGAGATTGACGATACAGAACGTGATCAGCGTGGCTCCGACATCATCCTCTACATCGACGATGACTGCAAGGAGTATCTCGACAAGTACAAGCTGGAGGGCCTGCTGAATAAATACTGCAAGTTCCTACCCGTGCCCGTGGCCTTTGGCAAGAAGACCGAGTGGAAAGACGGCAAACAGGTGGACACAGAGGAGGACAACATTATTAATAATGTAGAGCCGCTGTGGATGAAGACGCCTTCCACCCTGAAGGACGAGGACTACAAGTCGTTCTATCGCACACTTTATCCCATGCAGGACGAGCCGCTCTTCTGGATTCACCTGAACGTGGACTATCCCTTCAATCTGACGGGTATTCTCTATTTCCCCCGTGTGAAGAACTCGCTGGAGCTCCAGAAAAACAAGATTCAGCTCTACTGCAACCAAGTATTCGTCACCGATCAGGTCGAGGGCATTGTGCCTGAGTTCCTCACGCTGCTTCATGGTGTCATCGATTCGCCCGACATTCCGCTGAACGTAAGCCGCAGTTATCTGCAGAGCGATCGTGAGGTGAAAAAGATTTCCACCTACATCACGAAGAAGGTGAGCGACCGCCTGAAGGCCATCTTCAACGAGGACCGCAAGGCCTATGAGCAGAAGTGGGACGACCTGAAGCTCTTCATCAACTATGGCATCCTGACCGAGGAGAACTTCTACGACCGCGCCAAGGAGTTCTCGCTGTTCAAGGACACGGAAGGCAAGTATTTCACCTTCGATGAATATAAAACGCTCATCGAGGCCAGCCAGAAGGACAAAGACGGCAACCTGATATACCTTTATGCCACAGACAAGGACGAGCAGTACAGCTATATCAAGGCTGCTGAGGACAAGGGCTACTCCGTTCTGCTGTTCGACGGCCAGCTGGACGTTCCCTGCATACAGACGCTGGAGCAGAAGTTCGAGAAGAGCCGCTTCTCGCGTGTTGATGCCGACACCATCGACCATATCATTCAGAAGGAAGAGGCCCCGAAGAACATGCTTGCCGAGGACGAGCGTGACAATTTGTCAGCAGTGTTCCAGTCGCAGCTGCCCAAGTTGGAAAAGACCGAGTTCATTGTCGAAGTGAATGCCCTGGGCAGCGAGCAGCGTCCTGTGGTCATCACCCAGAATGAGTGGATGCGTCGTATGAAGGAGATGAGCCGCTATCAGAGTGGCATGGCCTTCTATGGACAGATGCCCGATTCGTTCAACATGGTGCTGAACAGTGACCACCGGCTGGTGAAACAAGTGCTCGACGATGCCAAGGCAGCACTGGCCGACCAGTTGAAGCCCATTGAGAGCGAGCTGAAAGGTCAGGAGGCCCGCATGGCAGCCCTGAACCAGAAGACGGAGAAAAAGAAGGCTGAGGAAATCACTCAGGAAGAGAAGGACGACAAGGCCGCCACGCAGAAAGCCATCGACGAGCAGAAGGAGAAGAAACAACAGCTCATCAGCGACTATGCTCAGAAGCAGGATGTGGTGCATCAGCTCATCGACTTGGCCCTGCTGCAGAACGGCATGCTGAAGGGAGCCGCGCTCGATGCCTTCCTCAAGCGGTCAATCGATCTGATAAAATAAGCTTGAATGAAAAAAGGAACCGGAAAATTTTTCTGGTTCCTTTTTTTTTGCTACCTTTGCAATGATTAATAACAACGATAAGTATTTCTAACTATGATAAAGCTTTTCGTCCCGGGCCGATTGTGCCTTTTTGGCGAGCATAGCGACTGGGCTGGACACTACCGCACCATGAACGCACAGATTGCGCCTGGTGCTGCCATCGTGACTGGAATAGAGCAGGGAATAACGGCCGAAGTTGAACGCTCCTCTATATTTGAAGTGCAGAGCGTTGCTCCTCAGATTTCAAACGAGTGGCACGACTTCGCCTGCCGTATGGACGAGCAGGAGCTGAAACGTGTGGCCCGTTCAGGATCGTTCTTCTGCTATTGTGCCGGCGTGGCCAGCTATATGCTGGAATGGTACAAGGTTGGTGGCGTGCGTATCAAGATTACAGACATGACGCTTCCCATGAAGAGCGGACTGAGCAGTTCAGCTGCCATCTGCGTGCTCGTGGCCAGAGCCTTCAACCAGATTTACAATCTGAACCTCAACACCATGGGCGAGATGAATATTGCCTATGTGGGCGAGCTGCGCACCAGCAGCCGATGCGGACGACTGGATCAGGCCTGCGCTTTCGGCGTGAAGCCCAACCTGATGACCTTCGATGGCGACGAGATAGAAGTGAAGCCGCTTAATGTGAAGCGAGCGTTGCATTGGGTCTTCGCCGACCTGATGGGCGAGAAGAACACCATCAAGATTCTGGCAGACCTGAACAAGGCCTACCCCTTCCCCTCTAACGAGCAAGAGCGACGTGAGCACGAGGCATTGGGTGCGAAGAACCAAGACATTGTGGACCGGGCCGTCAAGTATATGGCCAGCGGCGAGGTAGAAGCGCTGGGCCGCCTGATGACAGAAGCCGAAGAGCTCTTTGACAGGGACGTTGCCCCCATGTGCATTGATGAGCTGGCTGCGCCAAAACTCCATGAGGTGCTGGCCGATGACTATGTGCGTCAGTTGACCTATGGTGGCAAGGGCGTGGGCTCTCATGGCGACGGCTCCGTTCAGTTCCTCGCCCGCGATGCTGAAAGCCAGCAGCAGTTGGTAGACTATCTTAATGGCCGTGGACTCATGGCCTATAAGTTCACCATCCATCCCGTCCACACTGTGCGCAAAGCCATCATCCCTGTGGCAGGCTTTGGCACTCGGCTCTATCCCGCCACGCGCAGCCTGAAAAAAGACTTCTTCCCCATACCTTGCCCCGATGGCATGGTGCGCCCCGTCATCCTTATTCTGCTGGAAGAACTGGTCCAGAGCGGCATCGAGGACATTTGCCTGGTGCTGGGCAGCGAGGAGGAACGCCAGCTCTACATGGATTTCTTCGAGCGTCCCCTTTCCGATGAACATCTCTCGAAGCTCAATGCCGAGAGCCAGGAATATGAGAACCACATCCTCAGTATTGGCAAACGCCTGCACTACGTTTATCAGAAGGAGAAGCGAGGCTTTGGCCATGCCGTTTACCAGGCTGCTGAGTTTGCCCATGGCGAGCCTGTGCTGCTGATGCTGGGCGACACGCTCTATCGCTCCAAATCCAACAAGCCCTGCGCCCTGCAGCTGATTGAGGCCTACGAGCGCACCAACTGCCTCACACTTGGCCTCTACCCTGTGAATGTGAAGGAAGTGAGCCATTTTGGCATCATGAGTGGCGTGTGGGAGGACAAGAAGAACACCGCGCTTCGTGTGACCACCCTTCACGAGAAGCCCAAGTCGAGCTATGCCGAGGAGTTCCTTGGCGTGCGCGATGCCGAGGGTCATAAGGAATATTGCTCTGTGTTTGGGCAATACATCCTCACGCCCGAAGTCTTTGAGCAGCTTGAGACCGACATCAAGGCTGCCGATGAGCATCCTGAGCAGAAGGGCGAGATTGAGCTGACTTCCGCGCTCGACAAGGTGCGCCAGCGCTCGGGCATGTTTGGCATCCGGCTGCGTGGCGAGCGCTACGACATGGGAAATCCCCAGGCACTGATGAGCACCATCGCCACCTTTGCCATGATCGACGATTAAGTGCCGGCCGCTGCCTTTCAATAGACAAAATATAAATTACAAAACAAATCCCGCAAAAAAGTTGCGGGATTTGTTTTTTCTCTTTATCTTTGCAAAAACATTTCATATACCTAAAAATAAGTATTCCAATTATGAAGAAAAAGTTTATTTGCGCCGTTTGTGGATATATCTATGAAGGCGATGCTGCTCCCGAGAAGTGTCCTATCTGTAAGGCTCCCGCCTCAAAATTCTCTGAGATGAAGGAGACTGGCGACGTCACCTATGCCACCGTCCACCGCCTGGGCGACGGCAAGATTGAGGGCGTGCCCGAGGAGATGATCGAGGAATTGCGTAACAACTATCGCGGCGAGTGCGGCGAGGTGGGCATGTATCTGGCCATGGCCCGTCAGGCCGACCGCGAGGGCTATCCCGAAATAGCCGAAGCCTTCAAGCGCTACGGCATGGAGGAGGCTGTTCATGCCGCCCAGTTTGCCGAGCTGCTCGGCGAGGTGGTCTTCGACACGAAGACCAATCTGGAGAAGCGCGCCGCTGCCGAGGAGGGTGCCTGCGCCGACAAGTTCGAGCTGGCCAAGCAGGCCAAGGCCATGGGCTTCGATGCCATTCACGACATGGTTCACGAGGCTGCCAAGGACGAGGCACGCCACGGAGCAGGCTTCGCCGGACTGCTGAAGCGTTATTTCGGCAAGTAAAAATGCAATAAATCAACGATTAATCCGTTTTATCGAGTAGATGAAACGGATTTTTTCTTTTCTGTTGACCCTACTTGGTGTGCTGCTGGCGTCATGTGCTGATGACGACACGTTCACCACGTCACCTACTGCGCATCTTTCTTTCTCCACCGATTCTGTCAAGATGGACACGGTCTTTTCTACCGTAGGCTCACGCACATACGACTTCTGGGTGTACAATCGTTCCAAGAGCGGCGTGCGCCTTTCCAGTGTGCGCCTGCAAAAGGGCAACCAGACGGGCTTCCGCGTCAACGTCGATGGGGCCTATCTCGACAACGACCTGGGCTCGGTGGTCAGCGGACTGGAGGTACGCCGGGGCGACAGCCTGCGCGTGTTTGTCGAGCTGACCGCTCCCCGCAACCAACAGGCCGAGCCGCAAGTGGTGGAAGACCTCCTGCTGTTCACCTTAGAGAGCGGACAGCAGCAGCAAGTGGTGCTCAGCGCCCATTCATGGGACGCCCTCATCCAGGACAGCATCATCGTCAGCCGCGATTCGCTCATTGAAAGCACCCAGCCCATCGTCATCATGAAAGGCCTGCGGGTTGACAGTGCCTGCACCTTGACCCTTCGCCATACCACGCTTTATTTTCACGACAAGGCCGGCGTGGACGTCTACGGAACGCTGAAGACCGATAGCGCCGTGATGCGGGGCGACCGGCTGGACCACATGTTCGACTATCTGCCCTACGACCGCATCAGCGGCCAGTGGCGCGGCATCCACATTTTCCCCTCTTCCTTCGAGAACGAGCTGGTGGCTACCGAGATACGCAATGCCGAATATGGCATCCTCTGCGATTCTGCAACCTTTTCGTCCGACCGTCAGCGCCTCTACATGGAGCGCTCCGTGGTGCACAACAGTGCCGGCCCGGGCCTTACCGCCTTCAATTCCTGGGTGGGTCTGCTGCGCTGCCAGTTCTCCAACGCTTCGGGCGACTGCGTGGCTTTCTATGGTGGAGCCGCCATTCTCGACCATTGCACGCTGGCCCAGTTCATGGCCTTGGGCCAGGAACGCGGGGCAGCCCTACGCTTTGCCAACTTCTATGGCGAAGCTACCTACCCACTGGTGCAGATGCGCATGACTAACTCCATCGTCACCGGCTACGACGAGGACGTGGTGATGGGCCAGGCCCTGGAAGGCGACAGCATCACTCCCTTCAGCTACTACTTCGAGAACTCCCTGCTGCGCACGCCGGCCTTGGAAGACACGGTGAACTGCAAGCAGATAATCTGGGAAACGCCCGACGACTCCATTCAGGGCGAGAAGCACTTCAAGCTGGTCGATAGCGACGACATGCGCTACGACTTCCATCTCGATTCCCTCTCCACTGCACGCGGATTGGGGTGCTACGATTAATTTTTTTCCCTTTTTTTTCTTCTATATGGGGAAAAAGTAGTAACTTTGTCCCTTGGTTTATGAAGACAAGTGAAAAAAGGAACGATGTGCTCCAGGCTGTGGAGCGCATCCTGGATAGTTATCTGGAGATGAACAACCATCGCAAGACGCCTGAGCGCTATGCTATTTTGAAGGCCGTCTATAGCATGGGAAGCCATTTCACACTCGACGAGTTGGGCCAGAAACTGGCGGAAGACGATCGTTTTCCCGTTTCCCGCGCCACTCTCTACAACACGCTGAACCTTTTCATGGAGCTGAGGCTGGTCATCCGCCATCGTTTTCAGGGTACCACCAAGTACGAGGCCTGCTATGCCGGCGACAGCCATTGCCACCAGATTTGCACCGTGTGTGGAAAGGTGACCGAGGTGAAGTCTCCCGAAATTACCGATGCCATTAATCAGATGCACCTGAAGCGATTCCGCAAGGATGGTTACACCCTGTACATCTATGGAATCTGCTCCACGTGCCAGTCGGTGTTGACAAGAAGAAGTAATAAGCTTAAAAATCAAAAATGACAATAGAACTATGAACAAAGGAAAGGTTGACGTCCTGCTGGGTTTGCAGTGGGGCGACGAAGGTAAGGGCAAAGTGGTAGACGTGCTCACTCCCCGTTACGATGTGGTGGCACGTTTCCAAGGCGGCCCCAATGCAGGCCATACCCTGGAGTTTGAAGGCCAGAAGTACGTGTTGCGTAGCATCCCCTCGGGCATCTTCCAGGGCGACAAGGTGAACATCATCGGCAACGGCGTGGTGCTGGCTCCCGACCTCTTCATGGACGAGGCCAAGGCCCTGGAGCAGAGCGGACACCCGCTGCGTGAACGGCTCCACATCTCGAAGAAAGCCCATCTCATCATGCCCACCCATCGCGTGCTCGATGCTGCCTATGAGGCTCAGAAAGGAAAGAACCGCGTGGGCACCACGGGCAAGGGCATCGGCCCCACCTATACCGACAAGGTGAGCCGCACTGGATTGCGCGTGGGCGACATCCTGGAGAACTTCCCCGAGAAATATGCTGCCGCCAAGGCTCGCCACGAGGCCATTCTGAAATCGCTGAACTTCGACTACGACATTACTGAAGTGGAGAAGAAATGGATGGAGGGCGTGGAATACCTGCGCCAGTTCCCCATTGTCGATTCCGAGCACGAGATCAACGGCCTGCTGCGCGAGGGCAAGTCGGTGCTTTGCGAGGGTGCCCAGGGCACCATGCTCGACGTTGACTTCGGCAGCTATCCGTTTGTCACCTCCAGCAATACCATCTGCGCTGGAGCCTGCACGGGTCTGGGCATTGGTCCCAACCGCATTGGCGAGGTCTATGGCATCATGAAGGCCTACTGCACCCGCGTGGGAGCTGGTCCGTTCCCCACCGAGCTGTTCGACGAGACGGGCAAGCGCATCCGCGACCTGGGTCACGAGTATGGTGCCGTCACCGGCCGCGAGCGCCGCTGCGGATGGATAGACCTGGTGGCCCTGCGCTATAGCATCATGGTCAACGGCGTCACCCAGCTCATCATGATGAAGAGCGACGTGCTCGACGGCTTCGACACCATCAAGGCCTGTGTGGCCTACAAGCAGAACGGAAAGGAAATCAGCTACTTCCCATACAACATTGAAGAGGGCATCGAGCCCGTCTATGAGGAGCTGCCCGGATGGAAGATCGACATGACCGGCTTGACCAGCGAGGAGGAGTTCCCCCAGCAGTTCCGCGACTACATCAGCTTCCTCGAACAGCAGCTCGAAACCCCCATCACCATCATCTCCATCGGTCCCGACCGTGAGCAAACTATCTTGAGAAATGGCAAATAAACCATCAATACCCAAAGGCACCCGCGACTTCGGCCCAGTGGAAATGGCCAAGCGCAACTATATTCTGAACACCATCAAGGAGGTCTACGAGCTCTACGGCTTCCAGCAGATTGAGACGCCCGCCCAGGAGCTGCTGCAAACGCTCATGGGAAAATATGGCGAGGAGGGCGACAAGCTGTTGTTCAAGATTCTCAACAGCGGCGACTACCTCTCGAAAATCACCGACCAGGAGCTTGCCGAGCGCAACACGCTGCACCTGGCCTCGAAAATATGCGAGAAGGGGCTGCGCTACGACCTCACCGTGCCCTTCGCCCGCTATGTGGTGATGCATCGCGACGAGCTGCAACTGCCCTTCAAGCGCTATCAGGTGCAGCCCGTGTGGCGTGCCGACCGTCCGCAGAAGGGCCGCTATCGCGAGTTCTATCAGTTCGACGGCGACGTGGTGGGCAGCGACTCGCTGCTCAACGAGGTGGAGCTGATGCAGATTGAGGACGAGGTGTTCAGCCGTTTAGGCGTGCGGGTGGAGATAAAAATCAACAACCGCAAAATCCTCACTGGCATTGCCGAGGTCATTGGCGCGGCCGACAAGATTGTTGACATTACCGTGGCCATCGACAAGCTCGACAAGATTGGCATTGACAACGTGAACGCCGAGCTGCTGCAGGACGGACTGACCAGTGAGCAGATACAGAAGCTGCAGCCCATCATCCTGCTCGAAGGCACCAACGACCAGAAACTCGACACCATAGCCCAGGTGCTCAGCAGCAGCGAGACGGGACTGAAGGGCGTGGAGGAGTTGCGATACATCTTTACGCTTCTCCAATCTCAAACCTCAAATCTCAAATCTGAGTTTACCTTCGACCTCACCCTGGCCCGTGGACTGAACTACTACACGGGAGCCATCTTCGAGGTGAAGGCCCTCGACACCCCCATGGGCAGCATCTCTGGCGGCGGACGCTACGACAATCTCACCGGCATCTTCGGCATGCCAGGCCTCTCGGGAGTGGGCATCTCCTTCGGCGTAGACCGCATCTACGACGTGCTCGACGCCCTGCAGCTCTATCCCGAGAACTCGCTGCGCACCTCGCAGCTGCTCTTCATCAACTTCGGCGAGCAGGAAACGGCCTATTGCCTGCCCATCGTGGCCCAGGCCCGCCAGGCTGGCATCCGCACCGAGATGTATCCCGACGCCGTGAAGATGAAGAAGCAGATGGCCTATGCCAATGCCAAGCAGATTCCCTTTGTGGCCCTGGCCGGCTCGGGCGAGATAGCCGAGGGCAAGGTGACGCTGAAGAATATGCTCACCGGCGAGCAGCAGCTTCTTTCGCCCAGCGAACTCATTGCCTGCGTTCGCGGCTGAGGCGGCGCGTTTTTCTGGGAAGGCCTCCCATGAAAATTTCTCACGTGAGATTTTTTCATGGGAGGCCTTCCCAGAAAAAAATCTCACGTGAGAAATTTTCATGGCTCGCCCCCCCGCAATTTTTTTTCCATGAGAAAGTTGCACGGGTGGGGGAAATGTTGTATATTTGCAGGTGCAAATACGCAAACAACAAAAGACTACGATCATGCTACTACGACGAATCAAATTCCTTGCCATTGCGGCCGTCCTGATGCTGCTCTTCACGTCGGCAACGGGTAACAAAACCACCACCATCTTCATCATTGGCGACTCCACGGCGGCCAACAAGGACACCACGGGAGGCAAGCAGGAGCGCGGATGGGGCATGGTGCTGCAAAACTACTTCAATCCCGACTACATCGTCATTGACAATCACGCCGTGAACGGCCGCTCGTCGAAGAGCTTCATCGACGAGGGACGCTGGGACAGGGTGCTTGAGAAGATGAAGCCTGGCGACTATGTGGTCATTCAGTTTGGCCATAACGACGAGAAGCCCAAGGCCGACCGCCACACCGATCCTGGCTCGACGTTCGACTACAACCTGGCCAAGTTCGTGCGCGAGACGCGTGAGCTGGGGGGCATTCCCATCCTGATGAACTGCGTGGTGAGGCGCAACTTCTTCGTTCAGGCACCCGAGAACGATGACGACGAGAAACTGCGCACCACCACCTTCAAGGACGGGGTGAAGATGGTTGAGGGCGACACCCTCATCGACACGCACGGCCTCTACCGTGTGGCTCCCCGCGACGTGGCCCAGCGCATGCACTGCCATTTTGTGGATGCCAACCAGATTACTCACGACCTGGAGCAGGGCTTGGGACGCGAGGCGTCGAAGAAGCTCCACATGTGGTTCCTGCCGGGCGAAGAGCCTTCAGTGCCGGCCGGCCGCCAGGACAATACCCACTATAATGTCTATGGTGCCAACGTAGTGGCCCGCCTACTGGCCGATGCCATGTGCCAGGAGGTGCCCGTGCTCAGCAAATACAGGAAATAGCATCCACTACGAATTCTGTTCAATAGATTATTCTACTACGAATTATACGAATTAAACGAATTCTTTTTAAAAGGGTATTCTACTACGAATTATACGAATTAAACGAATTATTTAAAAGAGTATTCTACTACGAATTATACGAATTAAACGAATTATTCCTCACTGATAATCAGTATTTGGAGAAAAATTCGTTTAATTCGTATAATTCGTAGTCTTTAAACCAGTATACGGAAAAAATTCGTTTAATTCGTATAATTCGTAGTCTTTAATCCAGTATCTGGAATAATTCGTTTAATTCGTATAATTCGTAGTCCTTAAACCATTCGTCTTTGAGCTTACTGGTGCTGTTCGCGCAGCAGGTCGTTCACCGTCTTCACGGGATTGAACGTGCCGAGGGGCACTTCCACGAAAACGGTGCTCCAGTTGCTCATGGCTCCGTTCCACAGGCCGGGCAACTCAAGTGCCTTCAGCTCCTTGCCGCCCTTAGACTTCGAGGAGATGAAGCCCGTGGTCTTGTCGACGAAGTCGGGCAGGTTGAAGGGCTTGCCCTGATAGTCCTTCACAGCGCACACCAGGTCAACGGGATTGAAGTGGGTGCCCTGGGTGAACATCTTCATGTATTCCTCGTTCTTCGTGTCAATCTGCGAGCTCTCCAGGATCTGCAGGCTCACGGTGCCGTCCTGATTGTAGGTGAGGAACGGGCCGCCACCAGGCTCGCCCACATTCTTCACCACGCCACAGACGCGCATGGGGCGGCAGAGCTTGCTGCGCAGATAGTCGGCGTCAACCTTGTGCTGCTTAGGATTGGTGCAGAGGCACTTCTCCACGAACTGGGCTATCTCCTGAAGCTGAGCCTCGCTGGCACCCTGGTCCAGCAGGCGCAGATAGTCGAAGGCCTGCTGCTGCAGGCTGACCAGCACGCCGGCGATGACCTGCTTCCACTCCACGGTCTCGGGCTTCAGGCGGTCGGGCACCACGTTGTCGATGTTCTTAATGAAGATGACATCGGCGTCGATCTCGTTCAGGTTCTCAATCAGGGCGCCGTGGCCACCAGGACGGAACAGCAGGCTGCCGTCGGCCTCGCGGAAGGGCGTGTTGTCAGGATTGGCGGCGATGGTGTCGGTGCTGGGCTTCTGCTCGCTGAAGGTGATGTCGTATTTCACGTCATACTTCTTGGCGAAACCATCGGCCTTCTCGGCCACCTTGGCCTTGAAGAAGTCCATGTGCTCGTGGGAAACGGTAAAGTGGACGTGGGCCTCGCCCTTCGAGGCGGCATAGAGCGCGCCCTCGACAAGGTGTTCCTCCATGGGCGTGCGTGCGCCCTCGGCATATTTGTGGAAGAGCAGCATGCCCTTGGGCAGCTGGCCGTAGTTCAGTCCTTCGGGCTTCAGCATCTGGGCTGCCACGGCCTTGTACTGGCCTTCGGCCAAGAGCGTCTTGATGTCCTTGCCCAGGTTCTTCTGGCAAACGGCGTCGAGGGCATCGTAGAAGGCGAACTTCTCAATGTCCTGGAAATACTTCTTCTCGAAATCGGTGGTGGGCACGTCGTAGGGCGCGTCGACAAAGGCGAACATGTTCTTGAACATGCGGCTGGCGGCTCCGCTGGCGGGCACGAACTTCACCACGCGGCGGCCCTGGGCCTTATAGGCCTGCCAGGCGGCAACATACTTCTTGCGCTCCTCTTCCGTGGGAGCCACGATGCCGTTGCCCACGGCAGCTGCGGCCTCAAGGCGCAGGAAAGGGAAGCCTGTCTCAAACTGGTGCAACTGTGTCTCAATCTGCTCAGGCGTGATGCCACGCTGGGCAATCTGTTTAAGGTCTTTCTCTGATAGGTTCATAGTTTTTTGTGATTAAAAGTGGTTATAGTAGTTGAATGATTTCTTCGTCGGTGGCCAGGTTGAAGTCGCCGGGAATGGTGTTCTTCAGGGCCGAGGCGGCCAGCGAGTAGTTGAGCTGGCGCTGGTCGTCGCCGGGGTAGGCCTGAACGGCATGCAGTAGGCCGGCCATGAAGGCATCGCCCACGCCCGATGGGTCTACCACGCCATTGATGTCGTGGATGGGGGCCTTCAGCAGCTGGTAGTCTTGGCCGTTGTCGCTGGTGTAGAGCAGGGCGGTGAGCAGGTGGCGGCTGGAGGCCACCATGTTGCGCATGCCCATGAGCCACTTGCGGCAGCGGGGGAACTGCCGGTGCAGGTCTTCAAACCAGGCCTGGTATTCGTCCATCTGCATCTGGAAATGGGTGTCGGTGGCGGTGAAGGGCGGCTGGCGGCGCTGGCAGAGCCATTCGAACTCGATGGCGTCGCCAAACATCATGTCGCAGCGGCTGAGCAGCAGGCCCAGGGTGGCGCGGGGATCGGCCCCGTCGTAGCGCCACAGGTTCTTGCGGTAGTTGATGTCGTAGGACACGAGGACGCCCATCTCGTCGGCAATGTCAAGCGCCTCAAGGGTGGCGTCGAGCGAGCTGCGCGAGATGGCTCCGGTGATGCCCGACACGTGGAGCACGCGGGCGTCGCGCAGAATGTCGCGCCAGGGCAGCATGCCCGGCTTCAGCTCGGAGCAGGCTGAGTAGGCCCGGTCGTAGACCACCTTGGCCGAGCGCATGCCAGCGGCCGGCTCGAAGTAATAGGTGCCGATGCGTTGTCCGCCGAAGAGCACGTGGTGGCAGCCCACGCCCAGCTCTTGCAGGCGCATCACGCCGGCACGGCCCACGGGGGTGTCGGGCAGGCGGGTGACGTATTCCACCTGGTCGCCCAGGGTGGCCAGGCTGACGGCCACGTTGGCTTCGCTGCCACCGTATTTGCTGGTGAACATGTCGCCCTGCGTGAGTCGCAGGTGGTCGTTCTTTGAGAAACGGAGCAGAAGTTCTCCGAAGGTTACGATTTTTTTCTTTTGGTTCATTGCTATGTTGTTTTATGTGTTGTGACCATGTCTGGGCTGACGCATGGCGCCGTTGGCCCTGCGCATCATGCGTCGCAGCTCGTCCTTGTGGGTCTTGGCCTCTTGGTGGCCTCGGTCGTACATGTCGCGCAGGGCTTCTTGGCCAAAGCTGGCCACATTGCGCCCTGGCAGGTATGGATGGAGGTAAATGATGTTCTCGGCGGGGTAGAGCCGCTGGTTGTCAATGTATCGTTGCTTGTCGGGGCGATGAAGTGCCCAGCCGATGATGCCCAGGTCGTCAGCGTCGATGAGGGCGGCGGCAGCCTGTCGGCCCAGGCTGAGGGCCTTGCTGAGGATGGTGTTGGCGAAATCCTTGCCGAGGTCTTTGACCAATGACAGCAGGTCGAAGAGGCTTTCGAGGCGCAGCTCCTCGTCGTCGACGGTGATGGTTCCCTGCTGCAGGTCAATGACGATGACGTATTCTGCGCCCATCTGTTTCACCACGTCGATGGGCAGGTTGTTCATCATGCCGCCGTCAACCAGGTGCTGATGGTCTATCTCCTGATGCTTAATGACCACGGGGAAAGCCATCGAGGCCCTGACGGCCTTGGCGACGTTGCCCTGATGGAGGTCGGCTTCTTTCACATGCTTGAAGAAGTCGAGGTCGGTGGCCACGCAGCGGAACTTGGTGCGGCCGTAGTCGCTGAAGTCGGTGATGCCCTTCCTGCTGAGCAGCGAGTCGATGATGTGCTCCACAGAGTCGCAGCTGAGCAGGCCGATGCAGCCCCGACGGAAGTTCAGGGCAGGGAAACCGAAGATGTAGTTGAGGGTGTCTCGACCGTTGACGGTGCGTATGAAGGGTTTGTAGCGCAGGTCTTCACGGCGGTCGGTGAGGGTGCCGAGCAGGGGCCGGTCGCAGAGCAGCTGCTCCAGCTCGTCGGCCTTGTAGCCGGCGGCGTAGAGGCTGCCGATGACGGAGCCGATGCTGGTGCCGGCTATATAGTCGATGGGAATGTCGTAGCGTTCAATGTATTTCAGCGCGCCAATCTGAGCAGCTCCCTTGGCGCCTCCACCACCCAAGACAAGGCCAACCCTTGGGCGCGACATGGCGCAAAGGAAGGACAGAAGCAGAAGGGAAGAAAGGAGGAGACGCTTCATGGGGATTGGTTATGGAACTTGGAATTGCTGCAGACGGCTCATCTGCTGGCGGGCACTCTGTTCGCCGATGGCAATCATGCGCTTCATGCTCTTGTTGCCAAAGCTGGAAGCGTCGTCATCGGGTAGGGGAGGGTTGATATAGACATCGCACAACTGGCGGTTGGCGTTGTATTTCCTTATGTCGGGACGGCTGAACACCCAGTTGGCAATGGCGCCGAGGCCAATGGCATCGGCAATGCCGGTGATGATGTTTCCATCCTCGGGGTCGCGGTTCTGGGGCTTGTTCTGTTGCAAGTCGATGGCAATGACCACGTCGGCGCCCATCTCGCGGGCCACGTCGACGGGCAGGTTGTTCATCATGCCGCCATCGATGAGTTGTCGGCCGTCGATGTCAACAGGCTTGAAGATGCCCGGTATGGCCATCGAGGCCCGGATGGCCTGTGGCAGCGTGCCTGAGCTGAGCACCACCTCCTCGGCATCCATCATCGAGGCGGCCACACAGTGGAAGGGTGTCTTCAGACATTCGAACTCCACGCAGCCTTTCGCTGCGAGCATGGAGTCGATGACCTGCTCCACGCGGCCACCCTTCAGCACACCGAAGGCTTGGTTGTTGGTGTCGATGACGGGGAAACCGAAGATGTAGGTCACGCCGTCCTGCTGCTTGAAGGGCTCGCCGCTCAGGTCGGCGCGGCGGTCGGTGAGCAGCGACAGCCACTCCTGCTGGCTGAACATCTGTTCCAGCTCGCTGGCCGTATAACCGGCGGCATAGAGTCCGCCCACGATGGCGCCGATGCTGGTGCCAACGATGATGTCGGGCTTGATGCCGGCTTCTTCCAGCACCTTCAGCGCCCCCACCTCGGCACCGCCCTTAGCGCCGCCGCCTCCCAGGACCAGTCCAATCTTTTGCGCCCCTACGGGGCTAAATGATAAATGAAAAATGAGAAATGATAGCGTTACGAGCTTTACTCTAAATGATAACCTCAGCAGTCTACCAATACCTGTAAGTTTTCGTTTCTTGAAGCTCATGGTTCAACGTTTGTCATTTGTCATTTATCATTTATCATTTATCATTTAGGGCGAAGCCCGCTTACTTCACGAGAATCTTCTGCCCCTTCACGATGTAGATGGCGGGACGCAGATTGCTCACCTCGGCAGCGCGGATCTGTGAAGCCACCTTCGTGCCTGCGGTGGTATAGACATCCACGAGTTCGTCGCTGTTGGCAATGGCGTTGATGCTGGTAGCCTCGCCGTAGCCCAGATGCTGGGCGGTGAGCAGCTTGTTGGTGCCCGACGAGAGGCGGATGTGGCAGCGCGTGGCATAGAAGCCGCTGGTCTTCTCCTGGCCAACTGACACGAACTTCACCTCGCTGTTATCGCGGGCCATTACGCCATAGAGTCCTTCGCCGTCGATATGCTTCTGTACGCCGCTCATGGTCACCGTCTCGCCGTTGGGCGTGGTCAGCGTGATGACCGACGGGGCATTGCTCACTTCCGTCTCCTTGACAATCTTCTTAGTGGCGGTCTCGCCCGAGAAGTAGAGCATATAGGGTGTGTTAGCCTGCAGGCCGCCGGCTTTGCAGTTCACGAAGTTCAGGGTGATGTCCTGAGCATTATCTTCGGCACTGGCCAAGCGCTCCAGTCGGCAGTCGCTGCCAAAAGCGTCGTTCAGCTCCTGCTCGGTCATGCTGAAGGGCAGCGAGAGGGTATTCCAGCCCGTATAGACCAGACGGTTCACCGTGACGTTGCAAACCTTGCCGTCGTAGCGGTTCAGATTCGTACCATTGTACGTACTCAGTAAGAGTCTCTCCTGTGCCTGAGCGCCCAGCGTGAGGGCAGCCATGGCAGCAATGATAAATAGCTTCTTCATAGCGTTTTTGTTATATTGGTTAATAATCAACTCTTAACTCTTAACTCTTAACTCTTAATATTCGGTTCCTCCAAGCCAATGCCTTTCTTGCGGTCTACCACCTTCAGCACGAGGCCCAGCACCAGGGCAGCCACGCCCAGTCCGGCCAGCATGACCAGCGGAGCCGTGTAGTCATATTGCGTGGGGTCGGTGATGCCAGGGTTGGTGGCATCGAGCACCTTGCCAATGAGCAGGGGGAAGAGCCAGAGGCCGATGTTCTGAATCCAGAAGATGAGGGCGTAGGCCGATCCGATGATCTTTGGCTCCACCAGCTTGGGCACGCTGGGCCACAACGAGGCCGGCACGAGCGAGAACGATGCTCCCAGCACGAGGATGGTGACATAAGCCACGATGACGCCGCCTACGGCAGAGTCGTTGAACAGCGGCAGGATGAAGGCAAAGGTGAGGTGGCAGCCGATGAGCAGCAGCGAACCCAGCACGAGCATCGAGGCGGCTTTTCCCTTATGGTCTACATAGCTGCCCAGGATGGGGGTGATGAGCACGGCCAGCAGGGGGAAGACGGCAAAGATGGTCTCGGCCGACTGGCGCATGTAGCCCATGTAGCAATAGATGATGAGCGCCACGACCGAAATGCCCAACAGGCTGTAGCGCAGCTTTGGTTTTTTCTGGAAATTGCTGGCAAAACCTGCTGCGGCCACGATCAGCATAATGATATACTGCACGATGGGCACCGTGGAGCTGGCCCAGAAGGAACCTTCGGCAGGTGCCTGAAGCGTGAGGTTGCACTGGAGCATGTTCACGGCATACTTCTGGAAGGGGAAGATGGCCGAGTAGTAGAGCACGCAGAGCAGGGCAACGAGCCAGAAACCGCTGTCGGTAAGAATCTTGCCCAGGTCGCTGATCTTGAAGGGGTCGTCCTTCTCCTCGGCCTCGCCAGTCTGAGCATCGAGCTTCTTGTCCATGAAGAAATAGACGATGAACATGATGAGGGCGATGCAGAGCAGCACCACGCCGAAGGCTACCGAGCGCGAAACGCTGATCTCGCCGCCGAGCTTGCAGAAGAATGGCGAGAAGATCATGCAGGTGGCCACGCCCAGGCGGGCCAAGGCCATCTCGCTGCCCATGGCCAGTGCCATTTCGCGACCCTTGAACCATTTCACGATGCCACGGCTGACGGTGATGCCAGCCATTTCGCAGCCGCAACCGAAGATCATGAAGCCGCAAGCAGCCAGCTTGGCCGAGGCGGGCATGCCCTCATAGAAGGGGCTGACTCCCAGCTCATCGAAGCCGGGGATATAGTTCAGGTTGTTGGTGAACCATTGCTCCAGACCGCTGCCCACAAAGGAGTCGGTCATGGCATACCACTTGATGACGGCTCCCGTGAGCATCACAGCACCAGAGAGCACCGCCGTGAAGCGAACACCCATCTTGTCGAGGATGATGCCGGCGAAGATGAGGAAGAAGACGAACACATTGAGGAATACCTCTGAGCCCTGCATCGTGCCAAAGGCAGTGCCGTCCCAGGCACGGGTGTCTTGTACCTCCTTGAAGATGGGCGAGAGGATGTCCATGAAGATGTAGCTGCAGAACATGGCGAGTGCCAGCAGCAGCAGTGCCGTCCAACGCATGGCGGCTGAATCGCGAAGTGTTTTTTGAATTGTTGTAGTCATTTTTTTATTTCTTTTTTCGATATTTCGAGATTTCGGGATTTCGATATTTCGAAGTTTCGACATTTCGATATTTCGCAAATTATTTCTTCAGCCACCTATCGAGCCAGTTGAAGTAGGTGCGTTGCCAGAGAATGCCATTCTGGGGTTTCAGCACCCAGTGGTTCTCGTCGGGGAAGATGAGCAGCTGGGCCTCGATGCCCTTCATGCGAGCGGCATTGAAGGCCTGCATGCCCTGGGTGTAGCAGATGCGATAGTCCTTCTCGCCGTGGATGCAGAGAATGGGCGTGTCCCATTTCTCCACCATCTTATGGGGCGAGTCGTGATAGGTCTTCTTGGCGTTAGGCATCTGGGGACGGTGCCAGTAGGCCTCGTCATATTCCCAGTTCGAGAACCAGTTCTCCTCCGTTTCCAGATACATCGAGGCCAGGTTGAAGGCTCCGTCGTGGGCGATGAAGCACTTGAAGCGCTTCTCATGGATGCCGGCCAGATAGTAGACGCTGAAGCCTCCGAACGAGGCACCCACTGCTCCCAGGCGGTCTTTGTCCACGTAGGGCAGGTTCTCGGCGGCATCGTCGATGGCCGTCAGATAGTCGCTCATGCACTGGCCCGTCCAGTCGCCGCTGATCTCCTCAAGCCACTCCTGTCCGAAGCCGGGCAGTCCGTGGCGGTTGGGGGCAATGATGACGTAGCCCTGCGAGGCCATGATCATGAAGTTCCAGCGATAGCTCCAGAACTGGCTGACGGGGCTTTGCGGTCCGCCTTCGCAGAAGAGCAGGGTGGGGTACTTCTTCGTGGGGTCGAAGTGAGGCGGCTGAATAATCCAGTAGAGCATCTGCCCGCCGTCGGTGGTCTTCACCCATCGGCTTTCCACGCTGGGCTTGGCCAGCTGGTCGAGGATGTGCTTGTTCTCCTGGGTTACTTGCTGTATGGCAGTCTTCTCGGGCTTCTTCGTGTTGGGTGTCACCACATAGAGGTCGGCCGGCTCGGTATAGCTGTGACGCTCCATCAGCAGCTGGCGGCCGTTGTTCAGCAGCTGCACGCCACCCCAGTCGGCACAGTCGTTGGTCAGCCTCACGGTCTTGCTCGTGCCTTTCTTGTCGAGGGTGACGGCGTAGAGGTTTTCTGTGGCGTGCCATACACCTATATAATATATGAGTGCGTCCTTCGTGTTGTCGCTCCAGCAGAAGTCATCCACGTTCGAGTCGAAGTCCTCCGTCAGGTAGCTCTTCTCTCCGGTCGTCAGGTCGTAGCAGCACAGGCGCTGGCGGTCGGCCTCATAGCCGTTGCGCTCCATCGAGAGCCATGCCACATAGCGGCCGTCGGGCGAGAACTTCGGGTTCTGGTCGTAGCCCACGTTGTTCTTCAGGTTCTCCGGGGCGTTCACGGCCTGCACCCTCATCGTGGTCGTGGGGTCAATCTTTGGCTCCACATAGCCGGCGGGCTTGCAGAGGTTCTTCGTCTGCCGCGTCTCCAGGTCATAGAGATAGATGTCCGAGTCGGTTGAGATGCTGTATTCCAGTCCCTTCTTCTTGCGGCAGGTATAGGCTATCTGCTTCGAGTCGGTGCTCCAGTCCAGCTGCTCGATGCCTCCGAACGGCTCCATGGGGCACTCGAAGGGCTCGCCCTGCAAGATGTCGGTGGCCTGGCCGATGCCATCCGCCGTCACCTCGGCCACGAAGGGGTGCTGGATTGACTCCACGTAGTGGTCCCAGTGGCGATACATCAGGTCGGTCACCAACCGGCCCGTAGCCTTGGGCAGGTCATCGGGGTTCTTCTGTATGATGTCGTGGAAGGGCAGGCTCTTGATGATGATCACCTTCTTGCCGTCGGGCGAGAACTTAAATCCCTCCACCTCGCCGTCGGTCTTCGACAGCTGCTGGCGGCCCGTGCCGTCGCTGTTCATGGCCCATATCTCGCCACCTGTGAGGAAGGCGATGCGTCCGTCGCTCAGCCACTGGGCGTCCGTTTCGTTCTTTGTGCCAGTGGTCAGCTTCTTCTGGCCCGTGCCGTCGGCGTTCATGATGTAGAGCACCTGGTGGCTCTTGTTATGCTTCACGCTGTAGTAGCCCACCTGATACAGAATCTTGCTTCCGTCGGGCGATGCCGCATAGCCTCCTATGCGCCCCATGGCCCACAGGGCTTCGGGCGTCATCAAGTCGCTCTTCAGCTGCACTTGTTGTTTTCCAATGTTCACTTCTTCCTGAGCTTTAACGTTGCCACCGAAGCCCAAAAGCAGGGCCGAGGCAATAATAATGATAGTTCTTTTCATTCCGTTTCGTACTTATTGAGTGCAAAGTTACAAATTTATTTAAGAAAAAGCACACTTTTCCTCTAATTATTTCGCAATATTTCTTCGTTATTTGCGATTAAACGCCTACCTCTGCAGTGAAAAAGTAACCAAAGCTCTTTTCCAGCGGCCATAATTCCAACTATAGAAAGGCATTCTAACCAGGTGTTGGTTTTTGCGCAAAAACAAACAAATGCCACCACACTTTTTCTTGAAATAAAACGTCATAACGTCATATTCTTCGGAAGATACTATACATCAGGAAGTTACGCATGACGTTTGGTTTTGAAACGTCATGGGAAACGTCATGAGCATCGTTCAGCAGAAAAAATCAACGATTTTTTTGAAAAACTCGGCCTCCCAGAAAAAAAACTCGGCCCCGCGTGAAAAAATCTCATGGCCGCAGAAGGGTATGACGTTTCGATGACGTTTCAACGACAAAACGTCATAACGTAAATGGCTATCTACAAGAAGGTTACTGGGCCCGATGACGTTATGACGTTTTGCGGAGAGAAAAAACCTATGGGGACACAACGGGCACCAATTCGTTTAATTCGTAGTCCAAGATAAGAATAATTCGTTTAATTCGTGTAATTCGTAGTCAAAGCATGATCCATCTTTTAAATCTTTTCCAACTTTGTTGACTTGTGTATAATGCATTTTTATGTGCTTCACTGCGTAAATCTTCCGAAATATTTTTGCCACGTCAGCATTATTTTGTATATTTGCACCGTAATTGCAATTTTTATTCTAAAACTTAAACCCAAGTTATGAACGACAACAAAGTGATGAACCGTGCAGCCGACAATATCCGCATCTTGGCAGCTGCCATGGTTGAGAAAGCAAAGAGCGGCCATCCTGGTGGAGCCATGGGTGGTGCTGATTTCATTAACACGCTCTACAGCGAGTTCCTGGTCTATGATCCCGAGCATCCCGAGTGGGAGGGACGCGACCGCTTCTTCCTCGATCCCGGCCACATGGCCCCGATGCTCTACAGCCAGCTATGCCTCATTGGCAAGTATGAGCTGGAAGACCTGAAGAACCTGCGCCAGTGGGGTAGCGTCACCCCCGGACACCCCGAGCGTGAGCTGGCCCGTGGCATCGAGAACACTTCTGGTCCTCTGGGCCAGGGCCACACCTTTGCCGTGGGTGCTGCCATTGCTGCCAAGTTCCTCAAGGCCCGCCTGGGCGACGTGATGAACCAGACCATCTATGCCTACATCAGTGACGGCGGCGTGCAGGAGGAAATCTCTCAGGGCAGTGGCCGCATTGCCGGCAACCTGGGACTCGACAACCTCATCATGTTCTACGACGCCAACGACATCCAGCTCTCCACCCGCACCGACGTGGTCACCAGCGAGGACACCGCCAAGAAGTATGAGGCATGGGGCTGGTATGTGCAGAAGATCGACGGCAACGACGTGGACCAGATTCGCCAGGCCATCCGCAACGCTCAGGCTGAGAAAGAGCGTCCGAGCCTCATCATCGGCCACTGCGTTATGGGCAAGGGTGCCCGCAAGGCCGACGGCAGCAGCTACGAGAGCAACTGTGCCACCCACGGCGCTCCCCTCGGTGGCGACAACTTCGTGCAGACCATGAAGAACCTGGGTGCCGATCCCGAGAATCCGTTCCAGATATTCCCCGAGGTGAAGGAGCTTTACGCCCGCCGCGCCGAGGAGCTGAAGAAGATTGTGGCCGAGCGCTATGCCCAGAAGGCCGAGTGGGCCAAGCAGAACCCCGAGAAGGCCGAATTGCTGAAGGAGTGGTTCAGCGGCAAGGCTCCGAAGATTGACTGGAGCCTGGTGCAGCAGAAGGCCGGTGCCGCCACCCGTGGCGCCAGTGCCACCGTGCTCAGCGTGCTGGCCGAGCAGGTGCCCAATATGATTTGCGCCAGCGCCGACCTGAGCAACAGCGACAAGACCGACGGCTTCCTGAAGAAGACCCACGACCTGGTGAAGGGCGACTTCAGCGGTGCCTTCTTCCAGGCTGGCGTGGCTGAGCTCACCATGGCTTGCTGCTGCATCGGTATGGCCCTCCACGGAGGCGTCATCCCCGCCTGCGGCACCTTCTTCGTGTTCTCCGACTATATGAAGCCCGCCGTGCGCATGGCTGCCCTGATGGAGCTGCCCGTGAAGTTCATCTGGACCCACGACGCCTTCCGCGTAGGCGAGGACGGACCTACCCACGAGCCCGTGGAGCAGGAGGCACAGATTCGTCTGATGGAGAAGCTGAAGAACCACCACGGCAAGAACTCGATGCTCGTCGTGCGTCCTGCCGACGCCGAGGAGACCACCGTCTGCTGGCGCATGGCCATGGAGAACGTCGATACGCCCACGGCACTTATCTTCTCACGTCAGAACATCGAGAACCTGCCCGAGGGCAACGACTACTCGCAGGCCCAGAAGGGTGCTTACGTCGTGGCAGGCAGCGATGCCGACTATGATGTCATCCTGCTGGCTTCTGGCTCGGAGGTTTCTACCCTTGAGGCTGGTGCAAAGCTGCTGCGCGAAGATGGCGTGAAGGTGCGCATCGTGAGCGTTCCCTCCGAGGGTCTGTTCCGCAGCCAGCCCGTGGAATATCAGCAGAGCGTGCTGCCCGCAGGCAAGAAGAAGTTCGGCATGACCGCAGGACTGCCCGTCACCCTCGAAGGACTGGTGGGTGCCGACGGCTGCGTGTGGGGTCTGCAGAGCTTCGGCTTCTCTGCTCCCTACAAGGTGCTCGACGAGAAGCTGGGCTACACCGGCCAGAACGTCTATGAGCAGGTGAAGAAGTTACTGGCTTAAGTTTTCATCAACACAGAGATACAGAGACACAGAGTAAAAAATCTCTGTAACTCTGTATCTCTGTGTTTAAATAAGAAATAATATGGAAATTAAGACAATAGGACTCGCCAGCGATCACGCTGGCTTTGCTTTGAAGCAATTCGTCAAGAAGTATCTTGAAGAGAAGGGCTATGAGTACAAGGACTATGGCACGTACACCGAGGAGTCGTGCGACTACAGTGACTTTGGCCATGCGCTGGCCAAGGGCATCGAGCAGGGCGAGGTGTATCCGGGCATTGCCATCTGCGGCAGCGGCGAGGGCATCAACATGACGCTGAACAAGCACCAGAGCATCCGTGCCGGACTGTGCTGGATTCCCGAGATTGCCCACCTCATCCGTCAGCACAACAATGCCAACGTGCTGGTGATGCCTGGCCGCTTCATCGACGAGGATATGGCTCGCAAGGTGATGGATGAGTTCTTCGCCACCGACTTTGAGGGCGGACGCCATCAGCGCCGAATCGACAAGATTCCGTGCTGAAGTGAAGATGGCGTGCAGCTATTCAGAACTTCTATATAGCTCAACACAGAGATACAGGGACACAGAGAAAAAAAGAAACTCTGTGTCTCTGTATCTTTGTGTTGGAATTATAAGTCGGCTTTGCTTTCATGTTTGAATATTTTGCTGCAAATAAAACGGATTCCACGGTTTTCCAAGCCTTCGATTACTTGGCAAAACCGTGGAATCCGTTTTATTCGTAGTGATTAATAAGGATTTGTTTCCCCTTATTTCTTGTTCTCCACAGCGCACTGCTCCACGGGCAGGCAGCGCTTGTAGTTCTCGATGTACTTCTCGAAGCCAGCCACGTCCTCGGCCGTGGGAGCGATGCTCACGCCCTTGTTGCCGGCGAAGACTACCTCTTCCAGATAGTCGGCCAGCGAGAGCTTGTTGGGATTGTTCACCATGTAGCCGGCCAGCAGGGCAATGCCCCAGGCACCGCCTTCGCCTGCCGTTTCCATGACCGAGATGGGCGAGTTCAGGGCAGCGGCAAGCATGCGCTGGCCCACGCCGGCGGTCTTGAAGTAGCCGCCGTGACCGGTGATGCGGTCAACCTTCACCTGCTCCTGCTTCAGAAGGATGTCGTTACCAATCTTCAACACGCCGATGGCTCCATAGAGGTGAGCACGCATGAAGTTGGCCAGGTTGAACTTGTCGTTGGCCGAGCGCAGGAACATGGGGCGTCCCTCGCTGAGTCCGGTGACAGGCTCGCCCGAGACGTAGTTGTAGGCCATGAGTCCGCCGCAGTCGGCATCGCCTTCGAGGGCCTTGTTGAACAGCTTGCCGTAGACCTCGTTCATGTCGACGGGCACACCCAGCAGCTGCTGATATTCCTTGAACAGTCCCACCCAGGCGTTGATGTCGCTGGTGCAGTTGTTGCAGTGGACCATGGCCACGAGGCTGCCGTCGGGCGTGGTAACCATGTCGATCATTTCGTAGGGCTTCGACAGTTCTTTCTCAAGCACAATCATGGAGAACGACGAGGTGCCGGCCGATACGTTGCCCGTGCGCTGCTTCACGGCGTTGGTGGCCACCATGCCGGTGCCGGCGTCGCCTTCGGGAGGACAGACGGGGATGCCAGCCTTCAGATGGCCCGACACGTCGAGGCGCTTGGCACCTTCGGGCGTGAGGAAACCGGCGCTGTCGCCAGCGTTTAGGCTCTTGGGCAGGATGTCGAGCAGCTTCCAAGAGAAGCCCTTCGGAGCGATGAGCTCGTCGAACTTGCGCACCATGTCGGCATCGTAGGTCTTGGTCTTCGGGTCCACGGGAATCATGCCCGAGGCGTCGCCTACGCCTAAGACGAACTGGCCCGTCACCTGCCAGTGGACATAGCCGGCCAGCGTGGTGAGATACTTAATGTCGGCCACGTGCTCCTCGTTGTCGAGAATGGCCTCGTAGAGGTGGCTGATGCTCCAGCGAAGGGGGATGTTGTAGTTGAAGAGCTTCGACAGTTCGGCAGCGGCCTTACCCGTGTTGGTGTTGCGCCAGGTGCGGAAGGGCACGAGGATTTGCTGCTCCTTGTTGAAGGCCATGTAGCCGTGCATCATGGCCGAGAAGCCGATGGCGGCCAGGCTCTCAATCTCGCAGTCGTACTGCTTCTGCACGTCCTTGCGCAGCTCAGCATAGCAGTCTTGCAGACCATACCAGATGGCCTCGGTGCTGTAGGTCCAGAGACCGTCAACCAGTTGGTTCTCCCACTCATGGCTGCCCTGGGCGATGGGCTTGTTCTGCTCGTCAATGAGCACGGCCTTGATGCGTGTGGAACCGAATTCAATTCCCAAGATGGCTTTTCCAGCCTCGATTGTTTGTTTTGCTGTCATTTTCTTTCAGGTTTTAGTTTTTTATTTGACTTTTAATAGATTACTTTCTCGCTGATTCCATTGCTCCTTCTGATGATGTTCAGCCCTGGCTGGGGCTTGCTGAGCCGCATGCCGCTGGGCGAGAAGAATTCCTCGGGCGTGGCGGCATCGTCGCTGGCGGGCGTGATGCCCGACGTCTGGGTGAACAGCTGCGCCACCTCTTCGGCAGAAAGGGAGTGGTTGTAGATGCGCACATCGCTCAGGTAGCCGGTGAAATAGGGGTCGCTGCCATTGTGGCTGCGGCCAATGTAGTTGATGACGGCTTTCACCTCGGCGGGGCTGATGGTGATGGCTTCGCTCTGGGCTATCGGCTCGCCGTCGAGATAGATGACGGTCTGGCCGGGCTTCATCGTGACGGTAATCAGACGCCATTTGAGCAGCGACAGGCGCGTGGAGCTGTTGAGCACCTGCTCGTCGTCGCCCGACTGGATGCCTAAGCTGATGCGTGAGGAGTTGTTGTAGGATGCCAGATAGAGGTGGTGGTCAGCATCGTAGCCGAAGTCGAAGAGGTGCTGGCCGGCCTTGCTGCTCATGGGCTTCACCCAGAGGCTGACGGTTAGCTCGTCGCCCTGAACCAGGTTGGTGGGCAGCTGCAGATACTGGTTCTTGAGGAAGTTCAGCGCGCTACCGCGCTGGTCGTCCTCCTCAAAGGTGGCAGGCGTGATGGCAGCGGTGGCGTGGCGCAGGTTCTCGGTGTTGTCGAGCAGGTCGGTGGTCAGGGGCCAGCAGGCCAAGAGGTCGTGCCATCCCGACACGCTGGCCTGGAGCGCGCCTGAAGGCTGGCTGAGGTTCTGTGCGCGGTCGATGGCTTTCACCTTGTATTGATAGCTGTGTCCTGGTTGCACCTTATTGTCCACATAGGGCGGATAGACGCGGCGGGCAATGGTATTCCATCCCAGGCCTTCCTCATAGCGCAGCACCATGTAGCCGTCGAGGTCTTCCTCTTCGCCCTTGTCCCATGTGAGGCTGATGCTGCTGGGGTTGGATTCGGCAATGAGGCCCGTGGGCTGGGCGGGAGCCTCGGTTTCATAGGCCACGTCTGTGGGCAGCAGGCGCCAGAGCAGCCGGTCGCGCAGGGCCTCGTCGGTCTGCATCACGCGCTGCACCACGTTGATGCCGTTGGTGGTGCTGCTGCTGGCCGAGGCCATGTAGAGGGCGCTCTCGCGATTGCGCACGTAGTAATAGCCATTGCCGGCATAATCCAGGTACCACTGCTCGTTGCTCGTGGGCTTGGTGTTCTGAGAGTAGGCCATGATATTGGCATTGTCGAGGCAGGAGAAGTCGCGCAGGTTCAGTCGCGTGCGGACGTTGTTCACTGAGGTGAAGTCGTAGAAGCTGTAGTCGCCGCCGATGCGTGGGTCGCTCAGCGCCACGTTCCACTGCTGCACTCTTTTGTCCGTGTATTTCTGCAACACGATGTTGTCGCCCGAGACGGCGGCCACGTTGCCCGTGGCCTTGTTCACCAGTTTGTACACGCCGGCGGTGATGGCCGTCGGTGCCACGTCTTCGCCCCAGGTAATGTCGATGACGCGTTCGGCGTTGGTCTGTCCCTTCTGATAGCTGCCCACGGTTCCGCCGGGAATCTCCATGGTGAACTGGCGCAGAGGACCTTGTCCGTCGTAGTAGACGTCACGGTCGAGCGAAATGAACTGATAGGTGGTGGTGGCGGCCTGTCGCTCGCTGCTGCCTATGAAGGCCTTTGCACGTCCGTTGTCGTGGCGCCACACGCTGGCAGCCGTCCAGTTGGTGCGGTGCTCGCCGTAGGCCAGTCGCTCGCCGTGGCGGCTGATGTCGCAGAACTCGCCGCGTGCCCGGCTGTCGAATCCCCACCAGATGCCAATCGTTGCTCCATACTCCAGGGCAATCATGGCTTCGCCCACGTTGTGCATCTCGTCGGCGTAGCCCACCTTGCCGTCTTTCTCCACCTGCTGGTAGAACTTGGCGAAGTTGGCGAATGAGCCCGCCAGCTGGTGGGTGTTGCCCCAGCCGATATATTCCTTGCTGGCGTTATACCATTCCAGCGCCTTGTCGTCGTTCAGCGTGTTGCCGCCGGCAATGACGATGTCGTCCAAGCGAGGATATTTCTCGCGCAGCAGTCGTGCTATTTGTGTCTGCTTGGCTGTGGTGGCGCCTTCCTCCACGGTCCAGTAGTCGGGCTCGTTGAAGATGCTCACGCCCACGACGGGGTGTCTGGAGTTCTCTTGCAGCCAGTGCACGTGGCTGTTGATGTTGGCGGCCCAGTGGTTGATGTTGCAACTCTTGTTCACCACGTAATAGTCGCTGGTGCCTCCTTCTTGGTCGGCGGTGAGCACGATGGGCAGCGTGTCGCTGACCAGGTTGAGCCAGTTGTTGCGCTGGCGCAGGCGGGTAATCTCGGCACTGTTCAGCACCGAGTCGTTGGTCAGCGGCTTGTTGGTGCGGAAGCAGGAGCGGCCGATGCCAATATTGTCCTTGCCCATGTGGTTAATGCCCTTGCGCACGTTCTGTTCGCTAATCCAGGCCTGATCCAGGCCCCAGGTGGGGTTGAACCTGCGGCCTTCAGCACTGAGGTCGAAGGGGATGGTGACGTCTTGTGCGGCCGCGTTGCCAAATGTCAGGACGCTGGCTAAGAGCGTCAAGGCCAGTGGTTTCTTGTTCATTGAATGATGTTTTTGATTGGTTTGCCGTTCTTGATGATGATATACAGTCCTTTGCGCATCGGCAGGTCCTCTATCTTGCGGCCCTGCATGTCGTAGACCGTCTTGCTTTCTTCTTCGCCGGACAGGAGCTGGTCTATGCCGGTGGTCTTCTCCTCGTCGGTGATGCCCTCGATGGGCATGGTGGCGCCGGCCCACGAGTCAACCATGGTGAAGGGCTCGCTCTGCTTGTCGTTCAGCGGGCGCATGATGGCGGTGTAGTAGTTCATGCGGGGACGGTTGCTGCTGTCGGTGACCTTGCTCCATTTGCCGTCGGCCAGCACATAGTAGCCCAAGGGGGCTCGGCCCACTGCCTTGAAGTATCCGCGCAGGTTGCCGGGGCCTTCTAAGGCCTTGCTCACGGCTTCGCCATATTCGGGCAGCATCACCTTGCCGCCACCGGGGTGGTGGTAGATGAAGGGCACGCCCGCCTCGGTCTGCTCCAAGGGGCTGAGGCAGAGCTTCTGGTAGTCGCTGGTCATGGCGACGATCTGGTAGTAAGTGGTGCCGCTTGTCGGCGTCACGGCATAGGGCAGGCAGGCCACGCCCCACTCGTCGGCGCTTTCAGGCTGGAACAGCGGATGGAAGCGCAGGCGGAACGAGGTGGCGCGCCAGGAGCCTTCGCGATGGTCGCCACGACTTTTGTCGTTGCCCACTTCGCGCCATGCCATGTCGGTAGCACCCTGTTTCGAAGCCTCGAAGCCGATGGTAATGCTGCTACCGTCGGCCACGTAAATGGGCTGTGACGTCAGCGTTTGCCAGCGCAGCGAATCGGCCATGCCGGGCAGGTCGAAGAAGTCGTGGGTGAGGGTGGGGGAGGCTACCGAGTCAGTGCCGTTGCTGATGTAGGCGTGCTGGTTGCTCAGGCAATAGTGGTCGGTGGCGGCGAGGCATTCCACGGCATAGAGACCATGGTCCAGGTTGTCGATGGTCTGGCTGATGGCCATGGTCTGCTGCTCGTTGCCCTCCAAGGGCAGCTGCCACAGGGCGCCCCAGTATCTGTTGCCATTGTCCGAGCCTATCTGTTGTTCGCCTTCCTTGTAGGTTCCGGCCTTGGTTTGCCATCCGTTGATGGTGGCAAAGGAGGACGAGGACACCTTGTCGTCCAGTGTGGTCATGGGCAGGTAGGCGTCGTAGGCGGCCTTCAGCTTGTCGTAGGCTTTGATGATGGCGTCGGTGCTGGGCACGGCTCCTTCAATGGCGAGCAGCATGCTCGTTTCCTCGGCCAGTGAGGCCAGCTCTTCCCTTCCCTGGAACTGATAGTCCAGCGCCTTGGTTGCCTGCATCGCGAGCTGTTCCAGCTGGGGCCACAGCTGTTGCGACTTCAGGGCATCGTCGGTCAGTTTTCGCAACTCGTTGTACGAAGCTTCAGTCGTAGCAGGGTCAGGGTTGGTTTCCGATGATTTGAGTGCGGTTTCGAGGGCAAGTCTCAGCTCAGTCCGCAGATAGCTCAGGGCCATCTCTGCCCGTTTGCCTTCATGGAGAAATGCATCACTCAAAGCCGCATGCTTATCTTTATACAGCTGGCAGAGCATCAGGTTGCCGAAGCGTGCCTTGTTGCCCAGTCGGTTCAGGGTGAGGATGGCGCTGTTGAAACGTCCGCTGTTGAACGTGGTGAAGAGCGACTGCCATTGCTCGCCGCTTTGCATCAGTCGCATCACCGCAGAGTCGAGTGCCTCGCCGTCGGCGCTGAGTGCCAGGCGGCTGGTGCTGTTGTCGCTACCGGCCACGGTGGCCGAGAAATAATAGTTGGTTTCGGGCTCGATGGTGATGGCGGGCGAGCGCAAGGCCTCCACCGAATTGATGGTGCCGTTGCCATAGCACTGCACGTAGGGACCGCCGTTGCTGCCTCCCATGGGAATGGCCTGGAACCAGGGCTGTCCTACGTTGCTTTCCTGCTGTCCGTTCAACCAGCCATTCAGACCAAATTCAAAACTGCCGTTGAGCATCAGGTTGCCGCCCAGATACCATGTCTCGCCCTCAATCTCGATGGCGTCGCCGGCCTGCATGTTGTCGCTGGCGGCCATGACTATCTTCGTGGTGCGCTCGCGCCCGTTGGCGTCTTTCTCGACAATGCGGAACTCCCAGCCCAGCTGGGCCTCAATGCCGCTGACGGTGCAGAGGCCTGTCTGTTCCGAGCCTTTCACCTCGGCTACTGTTTCCCAGGTGGTGGAGCCGGTCTTGCGGCAGTCCACGTGTATATATTCGTTCATCTCGCCGTTGTGCTCCTGCCAGCTCAGCGTGGCCGTCTTGGTGTTTCTGTCGAAGGCCACCGTCAGGTCGGTGGGATCCAGCTGCTTCGGTGCGCGAGGCACGTAGTCGTATTTTCCGTTATAGGCCAGTCCGCCGTCTAACTGGGCATACATCTGTCCGGCAGGCGTCAGCTGTCCGTTCTTGTAGATGCGCGACGGGTCACGCTCGCCGTTCCAGTAGAAGTAGCGCTCCACATAGTCCATGCCGTTCAGGTTGTTGCAGATGCGCTGCAGGGCCGAACGTACCTGCGACTCGGTCACGCCGTTGGCAAAAGCGCCGTTGGTATTCCACGAGGCACCCCAGCACCACTCCGAAATCCAGATGGGGCGGTGGACGGCGTTCACCCAGTTCTTCAGGTTGCCAAAGTTTGACTCAGCCCAGTAGCAGTGCATGTCGAGCACGTCGCAGCGCCATCCACGGGCGTCGATGCTGTCGAGAAACTGCTTTAGGAATCCCGTGCCGTTCCAGTAGTCGCTGCCGTCCCACGACGAGGGTGTGCAGAGTCGCATGCCCGTGCGCATCAGGTTCTCCCAGTTGTTCAGGATGTCGTTCAGCGTCTCGGGATGGTCGTCGGCCGAGTTGCGCGGCTCGTTGCTGGTCTTCAGGTGGCAGGTGTACTGCGGTGCGCCGCAGGCCGATGCCGAGGGATAGTAGGAATAGATTTGGTGGGACACGCACTCCACGTCGGGCAGCATGTTGGTGCCTGCGTTCCACGAGTAGGTGCTGGTCACGTTCAGTGCGTTGCAGGCTCCCGTGTCGCCGCCGGCGGCAGCCAGCTGGGGCTTGCCGGCGTCGTACCATCGGAACACGCGGTAGGAGCTGATGCTCTGGTCCAGGATGGCAGGCATGTTGGCCAATTCCAGGTCCTCGTCGGCGGCAATGAAGCAGCGGCTGTAGCCACGACCCTCGGCCTTCAGCGAGAAGGTCACCATGTGGCCTCGCTTCAGCTTGAACGAGCGGATGCGGTTGTTCAGCTTCTCCTCGCTCAGCGTGTTCATGAAGCCGCCGGTGCTCTCCAGCCCGAAGTCGTTGCAGCTCTCGCCTTGGAAGTTCGGCTCGCTATAGACGGTCAGCGGCTTCAGGTCCTTGGCATAGGGCATGATGATGGCGCCCCGGTTGTACATTTTCAGCTGGCAGTTGGTGCCGTCAACGGCCTTCTGCCCGTTTATCTGGATGCGGCTGGCCAGCAGGCTCTTGGCCTTCGAGGGCTTCAGCCCTTGCAGTATCAGCACGGCGTGCTCCGTATTCTCGATGTTCACCAGACCCTCGTCGGCAAATGGGGTGGTGGAGGTGATGATATAGTCCACATCGGTGGTTAGCGTCACGGGCGTCGTGACCTGCTCTACGGTTTCTTTTGTGTTTGCAGCCCAAGTCTGGGCCGACAGCATGACTAATGCTAATGTCAGTAGTTGCTTTCTTATTCTCATATAATATATATGTAGTTAATGGTATTCTTCCTGCAAAGGTAACAATTTATTTTCAGAGTACATAAAAAACACGCGTAAAATTAACATTATTCAAGTTTAGCCTTCTTTCGGTATGCCGGCTGAGGAGGGGGAGGCCTCCCGTGAAAATTTCTCACGTGAGATTTTTTCACGGGAAGGCCTCCCAGAAAAAAATCTCACGTGAGAAATTTTCACGCGGCGCAGCCCCCGCATAAAAAAGTGAAGCGACGGTGAAAAAAACTGCCGAAAAATTTGCATATTAAAAGAAATGTGCGTAACTTTGCACCGAAATTAAAACAAAATTAGGCTTAAAATCATGAAAATGACAGCAAGTACATGGTGGTGGCGCAGCTCGGGATTCAAATAGTCGCGGGGTACGAAGCCATAGTGTATTGTCATAGAGTATGAGGGCTTGTCGGTAACGCGGCGAGCCCTTTACTTTTTTAAGTAAACCAACAAAAACTTCAAAAATACATGAATTATCAAGTCAACGAGAAAGGATTCTACGGAGAATTTGGCGGAGCCTACGTGCCCGAGATTCTCTATGCCACGGTGAAGAGCCTGCAGGACCAGTACAGGAGCATCATCGAAACCGACGAGTTCAAGCAGGAATATCACGCCCTGCTGCGTGACTATGTGGGACGCCCCTCGCCCCTCTACTTCGCCCGCAGGATGAGCCAGAAGTATGGCTGCCGGCTATACCTGAAGCGTGAGGACCTGAACCACACGGGGGCACACAAGATTAACAACACCGTGGGTCAGATTCTCCTGGCCAAGAAGATGGGCAAGACGCGCATCATTGCCGAGACTGGTGCCGGACAGCACGGCGTGGCTACGGCCACCGTCTGTGCACTGATGGACATGCAGTGCGAGGTGTTCATGGGCGCCACCGACGTGGAGCGCCAGCACACCAACGTGGAGCGCATGAAGATGCTGGGTGCCACCGTACACCCCGTGCGCACGGGCAACATGACGCTGAGCGACGCCTGCTCGGAGGCCATACGCGACTGGTGCTGCCACCCCAGCGACACGTTCTATATCGTAGGCTCCACGATGGGCCCGCATCCCTATCCCGACCTGGTGGCACGGATGCAGAGCGTCATCTCTGAGGAAATAAAATGGCAGCTGCAGGAGAAGATAGGGCGCGACTATCCCGACTATCTCGTGGCCTGCATTGGTGGAGGCTCGAATGCCGCCGGCACCATCTACCACTACATGGACGACGAGCGGGTGAAGATTGTGCTGGCCGAGGCTGGCGGCCACGGATGGCAGACCGACCACACGGCGGCCACCATCCATCGCGGCACCGTGGGCATACTCCACGGCGCCAAAATGCTTGTCATGCAGAACGATGACGGCCAGATTCAGGAGGCGTTCACCATCTCCGCCGGACTGGACTATCCCGGCGTGGGACCCATGCACTGCAACATGGCCCAGAAGGGCCGCACGCAGGTGCTTTCCATCAACGACGACGAGGCCATCCGTGGCGGCTATGAGCTGACGCGCATGGAGGGCATCGTTCCCGCCATCGAGAGTGCCCACGCCATTGCGGCCCTGAGCAAGATGAGCTTCAAGCCCGAGGATGTGGTGGTGCTGACCGTGAGCGGGCGTGGCGACAAAGATGTAGAGACCTATCTCAAAAACAAAGAACTGGCAAAAGAATATGGAAACTTTTAATTATATAACAAAAGGTCGCACAATCCTGGCCGACCTCTATACCCCCGTGGGCGTCTACATGCGGCTGCGTGACCTCTACCCCCAGAGTGCGCTGATGGAGAGCTCGGACTATCACGACCAGAGCAACTCGCGCTCGTTCATCGGCATCAACCCCATGGCCTCGGTGGCCATTGGCCACGGCGTTGCCACCGTCCACTTCCCCGACGGCAGCGTGTTGCGCCGCCCGTTGGATGAGGCCTTTGGCTCGGTCGAGGCCATTCACGCGCTCATCGACCGCATCTATGTCCAGGGCGACGATGCCTCGCTGTGCGGACTCTTCGGCTACACCAGCTTCAACGCCGTGCGCTATTTCGAGCACATCGACGTGAAGGACGAGACGCAGGCCGAGAACGACGCCCCCGACGTGCTGTATATATTATATAAGGTGGTGATTGCGTTCGACCACCACAACAATATGCTGCGCGTGGTGACGCTGGGCGACCAAGAAGACATTGACGCCGTGATGAAGGCCATGAACCGCGCCAGCGTGCGTGAGTATGACTTCCACCCCGTGGGCGACGTGCGCTCAACGCTCACCGACGAGGAGCACAAGGCCAACATCAGGCGGGGCATCCAGCACTGCCTGCGCGGCGACGTGTTCCAGATTGTGCTTTCCAGAAGGTTCATCCAGCGCTACGAGGGCGACGACTTCCGCCTCTATCGTGCGCTCAGGAGCATCAATCCCTCGCCCTACCTGTTTTACTTCGACTTTGGCGGCTTCCGCATCTTCGGCTCCAGCCCCGAGACCCACTGCCGCATTGAGGCTGTCGTGCCCGACGGCTCTCCGTCGGGCGCCCCCCGCTTTCGGGCCTACATCGACCCCATTGCCGGCACCACCAAGCGAACGGGCAATGCCGAGGCCGACCGCCAGGGAGCCGAGTTCCTGCGCAACGATCCGAAGGAGAACGCCGAGCACGTGATGCTCGTCGACCTGGCCCGTAACGACCTGTCGCGCAACTGTCACAACGTCCACGTTGATTACTATAAGGACATACAATATTACTCCCATGTCATCCATCTTGTCTCTCGTGTCAGTGGCGAGCTGGATGCCGGCAAAGACCCCATCAAGGCCTTCATCGACACCTTCCCCGCTGGCACCCTCTCAGGAGCGCCGAAGGTGCGCGCCATGCAGCTCATCTCGGAATATGAGCCCCACAACCGTGGTGCTTACGGCGGCTGCATTGGCATCATCGGCCTCGACGGGAGCCTTAACCAGGCCATCACCATCCGCACGTTCGTGGCCCGTGGCGGCGAGCTGTGGTTCCAGGCCGGCGGCGGCATTGTGGCCAAGAGCAACGAAGAGTACGAGCTGCAGGAAGTGAACAACAAGCTCGGTGCACTAAGGCGCGCCATCCTCATGGCCGAAAAGATGTAACCCAATAATCCCATTAGCCCCATTATCCCATAATGAAAATAGTTATCATCGACAATTACGACTCGTTTACCTATAATCTGAGTCACCTGGTGAAGGAACTGGGCGCACAGGTAGAAGTGCTGCGCAACGACCAGTTCGAGCTGCCCCAGCTGGAGCAGTATGCGAAGATTATCCTGTCGCCCGGCCCCGGCATCCCCTCAGAGGCAGGCCTGCTGCTCGACGTCATCCGCGCCTATGCCGGCCGCAAGCCCATCCTCGGCGTCTGCCTGGGTCATCAGGCCATCGGCGAGGCCTTTGGCGCACGGTTGGAAAACCTGACCGACGTGTTCCACGGCGTGGCCACGCCCTGTCACATCACCTGTGACGACGCGCTGTTCAGCGGCATCGACCGCGACATCACCGTGGGCCGCTACCATTCGTGGGTGGTCAGTTGTGAAGGCTTGCCCGACTGTCTGGAAGTCACCGCCGAGAGCGAGGAAAAGCAAATCATGGCCCTGCGCCACCGCCAACTGAACGTGCGCGGCATTCAGTTCCATCCAGAGAGCGTGCTCACCCCCGACGGGCGGCGCATGCTGCAAAACTGGCTGTTTTTGTGACGCCTTCGGAATCTCGAAATGTCGAAATATCGAAATCACGAAATCACGAAATATCGAAATCTCGAAAAAAAAAAAACAATATGGCACAACAGACAATGAAAGACATCCTCAACAGGATGCTCAACCACGAGCAGCTGTCTCGTGAAGAAATGAAAGAAATTCTGATTGGAATCACCAAGAGCGAGTACCCCAACGAGCAGATTACCGCCCTGCTCACCGCCCTGCAGATGCGCGGCGTGACCGTCGAAGAGCTGCTCGGCTTCCGCGACGGCATTCTCGAAACGGGCGTCCCGGCCCTGCTCAGCGCCGATCGCTATATCGACGTAGTAGGCACTGGCGGCGACAGGAAGAACACCTTCAACATCTCCACCACTTCGTGCTTCGTCATCGCCGGCGCAGGCTACAAGGTGGCTAAGCACGGCAACTATGCCGCCACTTCGGTATCGGGCGCAAGCAATGTCATTGCCAACCACGGCGTGCGCTTCACCGACGATGTGGACAAGCTGAACCGCTGCTTGGAAGAGGCGGGCATCGTCTACCTGCATGCCCAGCTCTTTGCCAAGGCCATGAAGTTCGTTGGACCGATAAGAAAAGCCCTGCAGTTTCCCACCATCTTCAACCTCTTAGGTCCGCTGGTGAACCCCAGTCAGCCGAAATGCCAGCTGCTCGGCGTGGCCAACCTCGACCAGATGCGCCTCTACCAGCAGGTCTATCAGAAGATAGGCATCGACTACGGCATTGTGAACAGTATCGACGGCTACGACGAAATCTCGCTAACAGGTCCCTTCAAGGTGTGTACGAATCAGTATGAGCGCATCTTCAATCCCAGCGATCTGGGCTTCAACATCGCCAAACCCGAGGAGCTGCGCGGAGGAGCCACGGAGGAGGAGGCCAAGCAAATCTTCGACGCTGTGCTGGAGAATCGCGCTCTGCCGGCTCAGAAGAACATCGTGCTGGCTAATGCCGCCTTCGGCATACAGGTGCTTGAGCGCGGAGAGAAGCCGATTGAGGAGTGCATAGAGATAGCCCGGGAATCGATAGACAGCGGTGCCGCCCTGCGCACGTTTAAGAAATTTGTGGAGCTGAACTCATGAAAGACATTCTGCAACAGATCATTACAACCAAGCGGGAGGAGCTGCTGCGCATGACGGCTCCGAAGCCGTCGTTACGCCAGGCGCTGCTGGCCTCTGACACTGGCATCATTGCCGAGTTCAAGCGGCGGTCGCCCTCAAAGGGCTGGATCAAGGAGGAGGGACGGGCCGACCAGATTCCCCTGTCGTATCAGCAGAACGGAGCCGCCGCCCTGAGCATCCTCACCGACAAGCACTATTTCGGCGGGCACGACGACTTTATACGTATGGCTCGACAGAGCGGCGTTACATTACCTATATTATATAAGAACTTTGTCGTCAGTGAACTGCAACTCTACGAAGCCCTGCTATGCGGCGCATCGGCCGTGCTGCTCATTGCTGCCTGCCTCAGCCAGCAGGAGTGCAGTGCGCTCATGCGGAAGGCCCACGAGCTGGGTCTGGAGGTGCTGCTTGAGATGCACTCCGAAGCAGAACTGGAGTATGCCGCCCTTGGTCCCGACCTTTGCGGCATCAATAACCGCAATCTCGGCTCGTTCGTCACCGATGTGGAAAACTCCTTCCGGCTGGCCGAAAAGCTGCCGAAGGAGGCCGTGAAGGTGAGCGAGAGCGGCATAGCGCAGCCCGAGACCGTCACCGCCCTGCGCCAGGCTGGCTTCCGTGGATTCCTCATCGGCGAGACTTTTATGCGCGAAGCCGATCCAGGACTGGCCCTGAAGCGTTTCATTTCGCAGCTATGATAGTAAAGGTATGCGGCATGCGCGAGGCCGATAATATTCGCGCCGTTGAGCAACTGGGCGTTGACTGGATGGGCTTCATCTTCTGGCCGCCAAGTTCTCGCTACGTGGCTGTCCGGCCGGCCTACTTGCCCGTCCATGCTAAGCGCGTAGGCGTATTCGTGGACCAAGAGATCGAAGAGGTCAGGCAGACGGCACGCGACTATTCTCTCGACATCATCCAGTTGCATGGCCATGAGTCGCCCCATTATGCGTCAGAGCTGCAAGGGGAGTGGTTGACGATGAAGGCCTTCAACATCGCCTCGAAGAACGACCTGATGCAGACCGTGGCCTATGAGGGCATGGTAGACTACTTCCTCTTCGACACGAAGGCTCAGATGGCGGGCGGCAATGGACAGAAGTTCGACTGGAACATTCTCTCTTCCTATCATGGCGGCACTCCTTTCCTCCTCAGCGGCGGAATAGGCCCCGAGGATGCAGAGCGCATCAAGTCCTTCCAGCATCCGCGCTGTATGGGCATTGACCTCAATTCCCGCTTCGAAGAAGCTCCTGCACTGAAAAACGTCAATAAGTTAAAACAATTTCTTTATGAACAAAATCAATAAACTATTCTCAGAAAGAGGCGACAGGAAGTTGCTCTCGCTCTATTTCTGCGCCGGCACTCCTGTGTTGGACGGCACGGCCGACGTGATCCTCACTATGCAACGCCGGGGCATCGACTTCATTGAGGTGGGCATCCCCTTCAGCGACCCGCTTGCCGATGGGCCTGTCATTCAGACTGCTGCCACGAAAGCCCTGAAGAACGGCATGAGCGTGCATCTGCTCTTAGAGCAGCTGAAAGCCATCAAAGAACAGGTCACGATTCCCCTCATCCTCATGGGCTATCTGAATCCCATCCTGCACTATGGCATAGAACGCTTCTGCCGCGATGCCGCCGAGGCAGGCGTCTCGGGCATGATTATCCCCGACTTGCCCTTCGACGACTACCTTTCGCTAGTGAAACCCGTGGCCGATCGCTACGACCTGCGTGTCATCATGCTCATCACGCCCGAGACCAGCGACGAGCGCATCCGCTTCATTGATGAACATACCGACGGTTTCATCTACATGGTGAGCAGCGCTGCCATCACGGGCGTACAGCACTCGTTTGACGAGGCCAAGCAGGCATATTTCCGCCGCATTGACGCGATGAATCTGCGCAATCCCCGCATGATAGGCTTCGGCATCTCGAATGCGCAGACCCTCCGCTCCGCCCAGGACAATGCCGCCGGAGCCATCATCGGCTCGAAGTTCGTCACCCTGCTCGACGAAGCCGCTGGCAATGCCTCCCTGGCGCTTGACAGGCTTTTCCAAGCCTTGTCAGAATAGCGTAAATAATAAATAATGTAAAAGAGGGCGATGTTTCGCCCTTTTTTATTAACTTTGCAAGCAATTCTACTAAAACAAGCAAAACATGAAAAGATTCCTACACATGATGCTGTTTGCCATTGTTGCCCTTGGCATTCAGGCCAACAGCTGGGATGATGCTCTGTACAGGCAGATTGAGCAGAGCATTCAGGCACCGAAACTGACAGACAAGGTTTTTCTGATTACCAAGTACGGCGCGGCTACCGACGCCACGGCAGCTGCCAATCAGAAAGCAATTCAAAAAGCCATCGACAAGTGCTCGAAGAAGGGTGGGGGACGCGTGGTCGTTCCCGCTGGCTGCACTTTCCTCACCGGAGCCATTGAGCTGAAGAGCGGCGTGAACCTGGAAGTGCAGGAGGGCGCCGTGCTGCTGTTTGCCTTTGAGCCGCAGCTTTATCCCATTGTAGAAACCTCGTGGGAGGGCCTCGACTGCTACAACCTGTCGCCGTGTATCTATGCCTTTAAGGCCCAGGATATTGCCATCACTGGCAAGGGCACCATCAACGGCGGCGGCTCGAATGAAACATGGTGGCCCTGGTGTGGATCGGCACGCTTCGGATGGAAGGAAGGCATGGTTGCCCAGAAACTGGGCGCCCGTCCGCGTCTGCTGAAGAATGGCGAGGACGGCGTGCCCATGCGCACCGAGCAGGGACAGCCCACGAAGGAACGCACCTTCGGCCCTGAAGATGGCCTGCGTCCACAGCTGATTTGCTTCAACGAATGTCAGCGCATGCTCATCGAGGACGTGACGCTGCTCGATTCGCCTTTCTGGGTCATCCATCCCCTGAAGTCGCAGGACATCATCGTGCGTCGGGTTCACATCAATAATGACGGCCCCAATGGCGATGGCTGTGATCCAGAGTCGTGCGACCGCGTGCTGATTGAGGACTGCTTCTTCAACACTGGCGATGACTGCATCGCCATCAAGAGCGGACGCAACCGCGACGGCCGTGAGAGAAACATGCCCTCGCAGAACATGATCATCCGTCGCTGCGAGATGAAGAACGGCCATGGTGGCGTGGTCATCGGGTCGGAGATCAGCGGTGGCGCAAAGAATATCTTTGCCCACGACTGCACCATGGACTCGCCGGCCTTGGAGCGTGTGCTTCGCATCAAGACCAATTCGTGCCGTGGTGGCATTATCGAGAACATCAACATGCGCAACATCACCGTGGGCCAGTGCCGTGAGGCGGTGGTCAAGATCAATTTGGACTACGAGCACAATGAAATTTGCTGCCGAGGCTTCAACCCCATAGTGCGCAATGTGAACGTTGAGAATGTCACCTGCCAGAAGTCGAAGTATGGCGTGCTGATTACCGCGCTCGACACCGTTTGTAACGTCTACGACGTGAACATCAAAAACTGTCGCTTCGATGGCGTGGCCCAAGGCAACAAGATGACCGGCCAGACACGCGACATCCGTTTCGACAATTATTTTTGTAACGGTTCGCTCTGCCTCATGGAGATGCCCTATAAGCACTATTCAGAGTGGATGACCTACAGCGAGATGAAACGCACGCCGAAGTCGTTCATGCTCGACTTCTCGACGAAGCCTAAGTGGAGCTATGTCATGGGCATCGAGCTGGAAGGCATGCTCGACACCTACCTGCGCTATGGCGGCGAGGCTATTCGCCAATATTGCCAGGAATACACCGACACCATGATCAGCCAGCAGGGCGACATCCGAGGCTACAACATTCTGGACTATAACCTCGACAACATCCGTACCGGCCATTTCGTCACCCGCATGTATCAGCAGTGGCCTGAGCAGAAGAATTTGCTGGCCATGCAGACCATGATGCGCCAGCTGAAGGATCAGCCGCGTACCCTGGCCGACAAGGTCTACTGGCACAAGGCCATTTATGCCTATCAGGTGTGGCTCGACGGCATCTTCATGGGCTTGCCGTTCCGTTGCCTCACTGCTCCTGTTACCGAGAAGAAGGCGAAGGACATCAAAGCCATCTATGACGACGCCGTGAACCAGCTGAAGATTACCTACGAGCGTACACTTGACCCCGTCACGGGGCTGAATCGCCACGCTTACGACGAGACGCGCAAGACCTTCTGGGCCAACGGCCAGACGGGCCTTTCCCAGCACTGCTGGGGCCGCGCTCAGGGCTGGTACACCATGGCCCTCATCGAGGTGCTCGACGCCCTGCCTCAGGACTATGCCCGTCGCAACGAGGTCATCGACCTGCTGGTGAAGGACTTCGATGCCATTCTGAAATGGCAGGACAAGCAGACAGGACTGTGGTATCAGGTGATGGACTCGCCGGGACGCGAAGGCAACTACCTTGAGTCCACCTGCTCGGCCATGTTCACCTACGCCCTGCTGAAGGCCTACCGCAAGGGCTACGTCGGCACCAAGTATCGCGAGGCCGGCATCAAAGCCTACAAGGGCATGATCAATCACTTCATCCGCATCAACCCCGACAAGACCATCTCGCTGACCAACTGCTGCTCGGTGGCCGGCCTTGGCCCCGCTGCCACCGACGAGGTAGTGGCCGCCATGAAGCAGGTTAATCCTAAAGGCTCGGTCAAGGAGAACCGTCGGCGCGACGGCGGTTATGCCTACTACCTTTCCGAACCCATCCGCGACAACGATGCCAAGGGCCTTGGCCCGTTCATCTGGGCCTCTTTGGAAATGGAAATGCTCGGTTACACCACTGATAATACAACAGCCTCGATTAACCGCGAGGCTGTTCTTTTTCGTAATAATCCCGTCATCACCGAGGCCGATCCCCTGGCTTCGCTCACCGTTGGCAACGGCCATTTCGCCACCACCGTCGATGTAACGGGCCTGCAGACCTATGTTGACGACTACAAGCAGGGCATTCCCCTTTGCGCCATGAGCGACTGGGGCTGGCACTCGTTTCCCAACGTGCAGGACCTCAAGCCTGCCGACAGCGAGAAAAGCTACAACCTCGGCCACGGCCATCCCGAGGTCTATGCCGTGGAATACAAGAGCAGCAAGGGCGATCCTACCCGCAATGTGGCTGCCACGGAGTATCTCCGCGTCAATCCTCACCGCCTGAACCTGGGTGCCGTAGGCCTTGCGCTGAAAGATGCCAGTGGCCAGCCCATTCCCCTGAAAGCCCTCACCGACATCCGCCAGCAGCTGGAGCTTTGGAACGGGCAGATCACGTCCAACTACAAGGCCGACGGCCAGCCCGTCAGCGTGATGACGCTTGGCGTGCACGACCGCGATGCCATAGCCTGCCGCATCAGCACGCCCCTGCTGCAGAATGGTCAGGCCGCCGTTGCCATCCGCCTGCCTTATCCTACTGGCCGTCATGCCGACGATGCCGCCGACTGGACCAAGGCCGACCGCCACACCTCGCGCCTCTTCCTTAACAGTGAGGACGGACACTGCGCCATGATTGAGCACAAGATTGACACCACCACCTATTCTGTATATGTCCGATGGGAGGGCGATGCTCAGTTCACCGCCACCGCCCCTCACACCTTCCAGCTGTCCACCGCTGCTGACGTGCTGTCCTTTGAGGTTGAATACCTCAGCGCCGAGCGGGCCATGGCTCGTCACGTGGTGATGCCGTTCCGTTTCGCCGATGCGTTGAAGGCAACGCAGAAGCACTGGCACAGCTTCTGGACCGAGACGGCCTTTGCCGATTTCGGGCAGTGCACCGATGCCCGTGCCAAGGAGCTGGAGCGCCGCGTGGTGCTCTCGCAATACCTCACCCGCATCAACTGCGCCAACAACATGCCGCCTCAGGAGACGGGACTGACCTACAACTCATGGTTTGGCCGTCCCCACTTGGAGATGACTTGGTGGCATGCCGTTGACTTCGCCCTCTGGCAACAGCCGAAGGTGGTGGCACGCATGCTCGACTGGTACAACCGCGTGGCCTACCCCGAGGCTAAGAAGATTGCCCAGCGCCAGGGCTTCAAGGGCATACGCTGGATGAAGATGACCGACCCCTGGGCTGGCGAGGCCCCGTCGAACACTGGCTCCTTCCTCATTTGGCAGCAGCCCCATTACATCTATCTGGCCGAAGAGCTTTACCGCGCCAATCCCACCAAGGAAACGCTGGCCAAGTATGCCCGCCAGGTGGAAGAGACGGCCGAGTTCATGGCCGACTTCGTCAGCTTCGACAAGAAGTCGGGCAAGTATTACCTGCAGGGTGCCACGGCCATGCAGGAGTCCATGTCGAAGGACTTCTCCTATAATCATCCCTTCGAGCTGGCCTACTGGCAGTATGGCCTGAACATGGCCAACCAGTGGCGCGAGCGTCAGGGCATGGAGCGCAACGCCCAGTGGGACAAGATCGCTGCCAACCTCGCGCCGCTGCCCGAACGCGATGGCATCATCACCGCAGGCATGCCTAAGGGCAAGACCGACCGCCTGAAGAGCTTCGACCCCTTCGATGCCGTGGCGGCTGGTGCCCAGCCCGTGGTCTCTACAGAAACCTTCGCCGAGAAATGCCGCAACGACCATCCCGCCTGTCTGGGCGCTTTCGGCCTGCTGCCCGCAGCCACGCTCACGGCCGACACCGTCAAGGCCCGCCAGACATTGAACTGGGTGATGCAAAACTGGAACTGGCCCACCACCTGGGGCTGGGACTACGGCATGACGGCCATGGCCGCCGCCCGTCTGGGCCAGCCAGAGACCGCCCTTCAGGCCCTGCTCATCGACACCCAGAAAAATACCTACTTGAAGAATGGCCATAACTTCCAGACGGCCGATCGCCTCCGCCTCTATCTGCCCGGCAACGGAGCCCTGCTCACTGCCGTGGCCATGATGTGCGCCGGATGGGACGGATGTCCCCAGTCGGCCAACCCAGGTTTTCCTAACGACGGCACGTGGAATGTGCGATGGGAAGGCCTTCAGCGCATGCAGTAGGCTCCGCGTGAAAATTTCTCACGTGAGATTTTTTTCTGGGAGGCCTTCCCGTGAAAATTTCTCACGTGAGATTTTTTTCTGGGAAGCCTCCGCGTGAAAAATCTCACGTGAGATTTTTTTCTAACCCATAGCCTCTTGAAAAAACAAAGAATCGTCTGCTTTGCGTGATGGCGTGAAGCAGACGATTGATGATTCGGGGAAAAGCTGAATCAAGCCTTCTGGTACTAATACTTTTTCAGCAATCGCTCCACGGCACGGTCGAGCGACTCAGTAGGCTCGATGATGTTGTAGTCCTGCCAGAAGACGGGGTCGCGGAAGAAGTCTACCTTGTCATAGAAGGCGTCGCGCTGGTCGAAGGACTCGTGCCCCCTGAGCGGCTGCACGTCGTTGCTGGTGGTGCTGGTGACGGCCAGCTCGCACACGGCGGTGAACGAGGTGGCAAAGAGGCGCCGCCGCCAGTCGCAGTTGAAGCGGAAGGTGGTGCGCACGTAGCTGATGCGCGTCAGACCGTCGTCGTCCTGCCTATAGTCAATGATGAAGGACAACTCGCGTGGCCTGAAGCGCACACCGGCGGGTTTCCTCACCAGCATCTGGCGGGTGGCCTTGTCGCGGTCGCGCATGTCGAGCGACAGCTCGGCGCGGGTGATGGCCAGCGTCTGCTGGTCGATGTATAGGCGTCCGTAGTAGAGCGGCCAGGGCATGACGCGGGCGGGCGTGAGGCTGACGACATACTGCGGGCGGTCGTCGGTGGCGGTGGGCGCCTCCATCTTCAGCTCGTAGCAGTCGAGGTCGTCCTTGTTCAGCAGCAAGTCGAGATTCTTCACCAGGTCGAGCTGCACGGGCGTGACGGGGCCGCCCGTCACCTTCACGCTCAGCGTGTCGCCCTTTCGGGGGCTGAGCAGGCGTCGCCCTTTGCGTATGGCCACGCGGTCGCGGCCCGTGCCGTGGCTATAACCCGACTTGTACATGTCCACCACGCCCTCGGCCACCATGATGTGGTGCTGGCGTTTCATGGCCGTCTCGCGATAGAAGCAGTGGTGGAGTTCGGGCTGACGGCTGTAGTTCTGGGGAATCTTGCTGATGGCGGCCTCTATCAGCTCGCGTGGGTCGGCATAGGCCACCACCAAGACCTCCTTCAGCTGGATGGAGGTGGGACGCAGGCGAATGGAAAGCTGGTGCTGGGTGCTGGCGTCGCTGAGGGCCAGGTGCTGGGAGTAATAGCCCACGTGCGACACGTTGACAGCCTTCAGCAAGGAGTCGGCCTTCAGCTGGAAAAAGCCGTCGTCGTTGGTCACCACCGTCTGGCCACCGCCGCTGATGCTGACGCCCGACAAGGGACGGCCGTTGGCATGGCTCACTACCGTGCCGCTCACCGTTACTGGCTGCTGTGACCATGCGTTCAAGCAGACCAGGAGGATGGTCAGGCTTAAAACGAATGCCCTTTTCATAGGTCTTGTTTGAGAAGGATGCTGGTGGCCCCAATGGTGAAAAGGGTGCCGTCTTCAATGATGCGTCGTTCGCGGGGAGAGACTTCGGTGTTGTCGACGAAGGTGCCGGTGTTGCTGTTGGCGTCGCGCAGGGTGTAGCGTAGCTTGCCATGCTTGTCGCGGCTGACGTTGATGATGCAGTGGAGCAGGTCAACGCTGGGGTCGACGGTCTCGATGGGCGTGGTGATGGGGTTGCCTTTCTGGTAGCGGCCAATGGTGTTGTCGCCCATGCGCAGGGGGAGTGTCTGCTTGAAGTGGAAAACATTTTCTATCACCACAATGGCTCCCAGGCTGGCGTCTTCAGGCTCTTCAGGATTCAGGTTTTCTTCTTTTTGCGTCTGGCGCAGCTTGGATACGCCAATGCGAATGCCAAACTGCTTTCCGCACTGCGGGCATTGGAACACTAACGACTGGCCTGCCTCGTACTGAGTCTCGTCGAAGGTGATGTAGTTATCGCATTTGGGACATCGTACTCGCTTCATGTGCAGTGGTGAGGGTTAGGGTTTGATTTCCAGTATCCAGGTGTCCTTGAATAGTCGGCTTTCCCTGCGCAGCTGCTGCATGCTGTCGACGGCTTCGGCTTCGCTGGCGTAGCTGCCGTAGATGACGCGGCGAATTTTCTTGGGGCCGCTGACCACGATGCGTGCCTGGGCGTAGCCGCTGGCTGTCAGCTGGTCGATGAAGATTTTGGCGTTGCGCTCGGTCACTTGGCTGGCCATGACGATGCCAAACGACGGGGCGCTGGCAGGACTGATCTCGTCGGGCGTGACAAGTTCTTCCACGGCCTTGAGGTCGGCCTCTTCGCTGGCCACGGGCGATGGCTCGTCGGCCTTCTGGGCTACAGGACGGTGGTGGCGGGTGGCGTCGGCCGACGTGCCCACATGGATGAAGGCACTCTGCTTCACGTCGGAGGTCATGTCGCTGTTCGACACGGGCGTGCCTATCATCAGAAAGGCAATGACGGCAGCGGCTACGGCCACTGCATTGCGCAGCCACGACATCTTGATGGTGATGGCGCCTTCTTCCGGCATCGCCTTCGGGCCGTCCTTCTGGTCGTCGTCCTTCTTCGTTTCCAGCATGGCCATGCTCACGGCGCTCAATCCGTAGAGCTCGGGCGTGAGGATGCCAGCCTCGCAAGGCTCGAACTCAAGGTTTCCCTCACCGTTCAGCCTGAGGAGTCCAATGTCGTTCAGCTCGTACTGGCCGTCCTTCTCCAGGTGGGAACGCAGCTCGGCCACTTCGCTTTCTATTCGGCGCAGTGCTTCGGGATAGCTGATGTCGTAGGCTTCAATGTAGGACTGAACCAGCAACGAATCGTTCATTTTCAGCTGTGGGTTAAAGCCTAATGTGCGCAAAGGCGGCACGAACATGCCATCGGACACATCGTAACGGGCATCGACATGGTGGGCCATGAATCCTCCCAGATCGGGAACGATGACACAGTCGTTGCTCAGCAAAAGAATCTCAATATGTCGTTCTAGTTCAATCACGAGTGCAAAGGTACGGCTTTTTTCCCATACCCGCAAATAAAAAAAGGGAAATTTTATTCGCTTGTTACAAGAAAAATGTGTACTTTTGCATGCGCTTAACAACATTAATATATAATAAGGTATATAATGAATATTGCAATTGTTGGAACAGGCTATGTAGGGTTGGTGTCGGGCACATGCTTTGCTGACACGGGTGTGAACGTGACGTGTGTCGACGTGGATGCTGCAAAGATTGAAAGGCTGCAGCGTGGCGAGATTCCCATCTACGAGCCCGGTCTTGACGAGTTAGTGAAGAAGAATGTGAATGCAGGCCGACTGAAGTTCACCACTGATCTGGCTTCGGTGCTGAACGACCAGGACATCGTGTTCTCGGCCGTGGGCACTCCGCCCGATGAAGATGGCAGTGCCGACCTGAAGTATGTGCTGCAGGTGGCTCGTACCATCGGCCAAAACATCAATAAATATTTAGTGGTGGTAACCAAGTCAACCGTGCCCGTGGGAACGGCGCGCAAAGTGCGCTTGACCATTGAGGAAGAGCTGAAGAAACGCGGCGTCGATGTACCCTTCGACGTGGCTTCCAACCCTGAGTTCCTCAAGGAAGGCAATGCCATTAAGGATTTCATGAGCCCCGACCGCGTGGTGGTGGGCGTTGAAAGCGAAAAGGCCAAGAAGGCGCTCACGCGTCTGTATAAGCCTTTCCTCATCAATAACTTCCGCGTCATCTTCATGGACATTCCTTCGGCTGAGATGACGAAGTATGCGGCCAACTCGATGCTGGCTACCCGCATCTCGTTCATGAACGACATTGCCAACCTCTGCGAGCGCGTTGGCGCCGATGTGAACATGGTTCGCGCAGGCATAGGCAGCGACACGCGCATTGGCCGAAAGTTCCTCTATGCAGGATGCGGCTATGGCGGCAGCTGCTTCCCCAAGGACGTGAAGGCCCTCATCAAGACGGCCGACCAGAACGGCTACTCCATGGAGGTGCTCAAGGCCGTGGAGCGTGTGAACGAACGGCAGAAGAGCGTGCTCTTCGAGAAGTTGCAGCGGGCTTTTGGCGGCGAGAGCCTGAAGGGCAAGACCATAGCCATGTGGGGCCTGTCGTTCAAGCCCGAAACCGACGACATGCGCGAGTCTACCGCTTTGGTGATGATTGGAAAACTATTGGAGGCAGGCTGTCAGATTCGTGCCTACGATCCAATCGCCATGGACGAGTGCCGTCGCCGCGTGGGCGATCAAGTGACCTACTGCCGCGACATGTACGACGCTGTGCTCGATGCTGATGCACTGCTGCTGCTCACCGAGTGGAAGGAGTTCCGCCTTCCCACGTGGGGGGTAATCAAAAAAGCCATGAAGAACCCGCTGGTCATTGATGGACGAAACATCTTCGACATTGAGGAGCTGCAGGAAAATGGCTTCGAATATCATTGTATAGGTAAATAGTCTGGAAGTGAATAGCAGAAGTCTGTTGATAGCCTGTTGGGTGCTGCTCTGCTTCTTTTCCTGTAATCAGAAGGAGAAGGCTCAGCAGCAACAGGTAGTGTCCGAGCGCCAGGAGAACAAGGAGGCAAAGGCCTTGATGCAAGGTGTTTGGATGGACTCGGAAACCGAGGAGCAATATCTGAAGGTGGTGGGCGATACCGTCTTTTTCGCCGACGCCACCAGCCAGCCGGCCTATTTCAGCATCGTGGGCGACAGTATTGAGCTGGGCACGAACACCTATCATATTACAAAGCAGACGGAGCATAACTTCTGGTTTGAGAATCATGCTGGCGACGAGGTTCGACTGGTGAAAGGCGACGAAGACGCCCAGTCGGACTTCGTCTCAGCGCAACCGCAGATTATCTCTACCACTGAGGTGGTCAACCTTGATTCGGTGGTGATGTATGGCGGTCAGCGCTATCACTGGTATATCACGGTGAATCCCACCCGTTATCGCGTTCATCGCACCACTTACACGCCCGACGGAGTGGCTGTCGAGAAAGAATTCTTCGATAACATCATCCACGTCAGCCTGTTCAAGCTGAATCAGCGCCTGTTTACTCGCGACTTCAACAAACAGGCGTATGCCGAGAACGTGCCTGCCGATTTCCTCTCGCAGTCTGTCCTTGGCAACATTCGCTATAGCCATGTAGATGCTCGTGGCTTCCATTTCTATGCCACCATCTGCATTCCCGATGGCGAACAGTGTTATATGGTGGAAACGCTGGTGGGCTTCGATGGCCAGTTGTCATTGAAGCTCATGGAATAATTACTGAGCCAGCCAGTCGTCTACCAATTGCCTGGCGATGCTCAGCTTCTCGGGCAGCTTCGGCAGGTGGTCGCGATGGAACCATGCCACATTCTTCAGCTCCTCGCGCTGCACGTGAATCTGTCCTCCGGCATAGTGGGCGGTAAATCCTACCATCAGCCCGCTGGGGTAGGGCCAGGGCTGGGAGCCGAAGTAGTGGATGTCTTTGATTTCAAGTCCCGTCTCTTCGTGAACCTCGCGCACCACCGCTTCTTCCAAAGTCTCGCCTGTCTCCACAAAGCCCGCTATCAGCCCGTAGAAGTCGCCACGGAAGTTGCGTGCCCGTGCCATCAAGATCTCGTCGTCCCGGGTGATGCGAACGATAATGGCAGTGGCCAGCTGTGGCCAGACCTCCTTGCCACAATGCTCGCAACGCTTCGAGATGTCGGTGTGGAACTTCATCGTACCGCCACAGACGCCGCAGAAGCGAGTGTTTTGGTCCCAATAGAGCAGCTCGGCGCATTTCCCTGCTTTCAGATAAAGCTCCAATGGCAATTTATAGTAGCTCTGGCGCAAGGAGCAGAACGTTCCTTCTGGCGTGGGGGCTGGCAGGTTGTATGCTCTCACGTCTACGCCGTTGAGCGGCGTCACGCGGAGTAGGGTAGTCCAGGGTTTTATCTCGGTGGGTGGCTCTTCGCTCAAGGGGACGGAGTATGAGCCGTCTTCCTGCTGCTCCAGCAGCAATTCGTCTTTGCAGAATACAAAATAATAGCTTTTCATGGTGGCAAAGTTACGAATAATGTTCCAAACCAGCAAATGTTGAGGCGGAAAATCGCATCCCTGCTGACTTGGGGGAAGGCAGCAAGGAAATGATGAATGATTTTTCTTCTGAAAAAGTTGCAGATGTCAGCAAAATGTGTTATCTTTGCAAAAGAAAGATTATTAACGCTTAAATTTAGATTATTATGAACAGGGAGGAGAAATTTGTTATAACCATCAGCAGACAGTTTGGCACTGGTGGGCATGAGATTGGTGCCGAGTTGGCCCGCCGCTTGGGCGTGAAGTTGCTCGACAAGCAAATTCTGAATGAGGTGGCTCGACGATTCTGCAATGTAGAGGATGCCGTGGAGAAGATTGAAGCGCGCAATCCCTTGTGGCGTGACGACTTCACTGGCTTCTATCGGCAATACATGGCCGGCGCTGAGTATAATGGGCAGGAGCACGACCAAACCTCGCATCAGCTCTTTGAGGCGCAGGCCGATGCCATTCGTAAGATTGCTTCCGAAGAGTCGTGCATCATCGTTGGCCGTTGCGGATTCCACATCTTCCGCGACTATGCCAATGCCCTGAAGATATTCATTCATGCCGATGACGATTGTCGCAAGCGCCGCATAGCCGAGAAATACGACATTTCCGAGCGTGACGCCGCCGCCATGATTGTTGACAACGACTATTCGCGAGAACTCTACACCAAGACCTATACCGGCAGCGATTGGCAGGATGCCCGCAACTACGATGTAACGCTCAACGTCAGGAAATTCGGAGTCAACGGCGCGGTGGACTTCCTAATGAACGTCATTGGTTAATTACTCATACTCTTCAATCTTCATTCAACAATGGGATTAGGAAAATGGATAGCTGGCTACCTGGGATGGATTGTGCTGGGGCCGATAGGGGGAATCCTGGGATTCCTTCTCGGCTCCTTTTTTGAATCAGCATCTTCGTCGAGCGATTCGGGTAGCGTCTTTGGTGAGTCGTCGAAGCAGAATCAGCAGGAGGGCGACCGCAATAGTTTCCTGCTGTCGATGCTGGTCATGGCGGCCTACATCATTCGTGCCGATGGCAAGGTGATGCATTCGGAAATGGAGTTCGTGCGCCAGTTTCTGCGTCAGAACTTCGGTGCCGAGGCCGCCCAGCAAGGCAACGAGATACTTCTGAAACTTTTCGACGAGGAGAAACGTCAGGGAAAGACGGCCTTCCGCTCCACTATCCGCCAGAGTTGTGCCGAGGCATCCCGCTTCTTGGACTATAGCGGACGTCTGCAGCTGCTCAATTTCCTCGTGATGATCTCACAGGCCGACGGCAAAGTAGACCAGAACGAGGTGAAAGCCCTGAAGGATGTGGCCGAGTGGATGCAGCTGCAGGCCAGTGAAGTAGACTCGATGCTCCATTTAGAGGGTGACACGCTGGAAGATGCCTACAAGGTGCTGGGCGTCAGCCCCCAGGCCACTGATGAGGAACTGAAGAAAGCCTATCGCCGGCTGGCGCTGGAGCACCATCCCGACCGCGTGGCCAAGCTTGGCGACGACGTGCGCAAGGCGGCCGAGAAGAAGTTCCAGGAGATTAACGCAGCCAAAGAACGTATATGGAAAGCAAGAGGATTGTAGCAAACCTGTTGTTCATTGTTTTTCTGTTCTCTTTCAGCCGTGTTGCGGCTCAAGGAGACTATCTTGATTTCCTTTATCGCTACATGCCATTGCCCGATCGGGCAGACTATCCCCGTTCTTTCTTCGAGCGGCAGGTGCAGTTGGCCTTAGAGGCTCGCCAGCAGATGCCGTGGGGGCAGTCAGTTCCCGAACGGGAGTTCCGCCATTTTGTTTTACCGGTCCGCGTGAACAACGAAGACCTCGACAGTTGTCGCGAAGTGTTCTTCCATGCGCTGAAAGAGCGTGTGAAAGGCATGACCATGCAGCAGGCCATTTTGGAAGTGAACCACTGGTGCCATGAGCACGTGACCTACAGGCCCACCGATGCCCGTTCCAGCAGTCCGTTGGCTACGATGCGAACGGCCTTTGGGCGCTGTGGCGAGGAAAGCATCTTCTTGGTGGCCGCCCTGCGCAGCGTGGGCATTCCCGCCAGGCAGGTCTATACTCCCCGCTGGGCTCATACCGACGATAATCACGCCTGGGTTGAGGCCTGGGCCGACGGGAAATGGTTTTTCCTTGGAGCCTGCGAGCCAGAGCCCATGCTGAACTTGGCGTGGTTCACGCAAAGTGCTTCGCGGGGCATGCTGATGCACACCCGCGTGTTTGGCGACTACGACGGTCCAGAGGAAGTGATGAGCCGCACCCCATGTTACACCGAAATAAACGTAACGGCCAATTATGCCCCCACGTCGAAGGTCAGCGTGCGCGTGGTTGACCAGCAGGGGCAGCCCGTTGCCGGCGCCTGCGTCGATTTCCGGATCTATAACTACGCCGAGTTCTATCCCGTGGCCACGAAGATTACCGATGCCGATGGCCGCGTCTCGCTCTCGGCTGGCCGTGGCGACATGCTCCTATGGGTGTCGAAAGACGGCAAGACGGCCATCAGCAAGGTGACGTTCGACGAGGACAAAGAGGTGCAGCTGCTCCTTTCCGACCTCCAGCTCCCCCTTTCCATGGACCTCGACATGGTGCCGCCGCCAGTCTCGGCCACCATTCCGCAGGTCACCAGCCAGCAGCGCGCCGAGAACAACCGTCGCTTGGCCATGGAGGACTCCATCCGCCAAGCCTACGAGCAGACCATGCCTGTGGAGAAATGGAGGGGCAACCATGCCACCATCCAGCGCTTCCTCGACGAGACGGCCGATAAGGGCCTGGCGCAGCGGCTGCTCAGCGTGCTCTCGGAGAAAGACCTGTGGGACGTGACCCTCGACGTGCTGTGCGACAACGTGCAGGCCTTCAGTAGTTTGCCCTCCCGTTCTGACAGCCAGCTTTTCGACCGATACGTGCTCTGTCCGCGTGTTGGTAACGAGCTGCTCACCCCCTACAAACATTTCCTCCGTAGCCGGATGAGTGCCATCAGCAGCCCCGAGCAGTTAGAGAAATGGTGCCTCGACAGCATCCGATTGGACAACGAGCACAACCCCCAGCGCCTCAGCATGCGCCCCATGAGCGTCTATCGCGAGCGCACGGCCGACGAGCTGGGCCGCAACATCTTTTTCGTTTCCGCTGCCCGCAGCATGGGCTTCCCCGCCCGCATCAACGAGGTCAGCGGCGCCGTGGAGTATCTGCGCGACAGCCTGTGGGTCAGGGCCTTTGCCCCCAATGCCTCGGCAGCCCAGCCGCTCAAGGCCACGGTCCACATTGCCTATAAGCCCGTGGAGCATTACGAGAATCCCAAGTATTACATTCATTTCACGCTGAGCCGGATGGTCGACGGCCGTCCGCAGCTGCTCACCTATCCCGAGGAGGCCACTTGGCAAAGCCACTTTGCCCAAGACATCCAGCTGGAGTGGGGCGACTACCTGCTCACCACCGGCACGCGCCTGGCCAGTGGGCGGGTGAAAGCCCGCATCGATCCCTTCCGCGTGCAGAGCGATGCCCGCACGGGCTTCACCATGCGCGAAGACCCCAGCGAGCCCCAGGTGATAGGCCTGCTGAATGCCGAGAACCGCTATTACGACCACCGCACGAAGAAGGAGAAGAGCCTGCTCTCAACCACTGGTCGCGGCTACTATGTCCTGGGCATCCTGGCCCCCAACCAGGAACCCACCAGCCACGCCCTGCGCGACATCAGTGCCTGTCGCAGCCAGCTGGAGCAATGGGGCCGCAAGCTGATGCTCCTGTTCCCCAATGAGCAGGATGCCGCCCGTTTCCGTCCGGATGAGTTTCCCGATTTGCCCTCCACGGTGGAGTGGGGCACCGACGTCGATGGTACCATTCTGCGTGAGGCCATTAGCGAGATGAAGCTCACGGACGACATGCTGCCCATCTTCATCATCTGCGACACCTTCAACCGCGTCGTCTTCGTCAGCCAGGGCTACACCATCCATCTTGGCGAACAGCTCATGAAAGTCATCCGCAAGTTATGAGCATCACCATTATTAGGTATTCTGCGGAAAAAACCTCCCTCCCGCCGTCATTTTCCGTGTGGAAATGACTATCTTTGCATGCAGTATTAGAAAACTATGAAACTATCAGAACTGAAAACGGGTCAACGTGGCGTCATCGTGAAGGTGCATGGCCATGGTGGCTTTCGCAAGCGCATTGTGGAAATGGGCTTCGTCAGGGGCAAGGTGGTCGTTGTGTTGCTCAACGCCCCCTTGCAAGACCCAGTGAAATACAAGGTGATGGGCTACGAGGTGAGCCTGCGCCGCCAGGAGGCGGAAATGATTGAAGTGGTGGCCGAGAGCGAAGCAACCGGCGTGAATGACCAGCCGCCCGTCAGCCCTCATCTTTCTTCCGTCCAGACCGTTACGCCCGACCCCTCGGCCGATGCGCCCCATCCCTCGCTCCACCACGAGGCCATGCGCCAGCGCCGCACCATCAACGTGGCTCTCATCGGCAACCCCAATTGCGGCAAGACGTCGCTCTTCAACTATGCCAGCGGCGCCCACGGGCGAGTGGGAAACTACAGCGGCGTCACCGTCGATGCCAGCGAAGCCCACGCCTCGATGTTCGGTTATGAATTCAATCTCATCGACCTGCCGGGCACCTATTCCCTCAGCTGCTATTCGCCAGAAGAGCTTTACGTGCGCAACTACCTGCAGGAGCAGATGCCCGACGTGGTGATTAACGTCGTTGACAGCAGCAACCTTGAGCGTAACCTCTATCTCACCACCCAGCTCGTCGATATGGACCTGAGCGTGGTGGCCGCCCTGAACATGTACGATGAGTTCGAGCGTCGCGGCGACCATGTTGACATCAACGTCCTCTCCACCCTTTTCGGCATGCCCATGGTGCCCACCTCGTTCAAGTCGGGCCAGGGCGTGAAAGACCTGTTCCGCGCCGTCATCCAGGTCTACGAGGGGCGCAGCCATCATGCCCGCCACCTCCACATCAACTATGGTCACGAAATTGAGCACGGCATCAAGGACATCCAGCAGTATCTGAAAGCCGACGACAGCATCCACAAGAGCCTGTCCACCCGCTATCTGGCCATTAAGCTGCTGGAGAAGGACCAGGCCGTTGACTATCTGCTCACTCCCCCCGTGCAGCAGGCCCGCGACAAGGCCGCTGCCCGCGTGCTTGAGGAAACGGGCAACGATGCCGAGACGGCCATCATGGATGCCAAGTATGGCTTCATCAACGGCGCGCTCACCGAGGCTGGCTATCAGACGGGCACGAAGGAAGACACCTACCGGCTGACCCACCTCATCGACCGTGTGCTCAGCAGCAAGTACCTGGGCTTCCCCATCTTCTTTGCCATTCTTTTCGTCATGTTCCAAACCACCTTTGCCTTGGGCCAGTACCCCATGGACTGGATCGATGCCGGCGTGGAGTGGCTGGGTGAATGGCTGGGCACCGCCATGCCCGAGGGACCGTTGCGCTCGATGCTGGTCGATGGTGTGGTAGGAGGCGTGGGAGCCGTCATCGTCTTCCTGCCCCAGATATTAATATTGTACCTGTTCATTTCTTTTATGGAGGATTCGGGCTATATGGCCCGTGCCGCCTTCATCATGGACCGTCTGATGCACAAGATGGGACTTCACGGCAAGTCGTTCATACCCCTCATCATGGGCTTCGGCTGCAACGTGCCCGCCGTCATGGCCACCCGCACGGTCGAGAGCCGTCGTTCGCGCCTCATCACCATGCTCGTGCTGCCTTTCATGTCGTGCTCGGCTCGACTGCCCATCTACATCATGATCACCGGCCTGTTCTTCGCCCCGCAGTGGCGTTCGTGGGTCATGATTTCGCTCTACCTGGTGGGCATCCTCATGGCCGTTGTGGTGAGCAAGGTGCTGTCGAAGTTTGTCATCAAGGGCGAGGACACGCCCTTCGTCATGGAGCTGCCGCCCTATCGGTGGCCCACGTGGAAAGCCACCATGCGCCACACCTGGGAGAAGGGTAAGGAGTATCTGAAGAAAATGGGCGGCATCATCCTCGTGGCCAGCATCATCGTCTGGGCCTTGGGCTATTTCGGACCCATGGGCGTGGCGCCCTCCTTGGATCAGAGCTTCATTGGCATGATGGGCCATGTCATAGCCCCGCTGTTCTCGCTCCAGGGCTTCGACTGGCAGCTCGACGTCAGCCTGCTGGCCGGCGTGGGTGCAAAGGAGATTGTGGCCTCCACCATTGGCGTGCTGGGCGGCCTCGAAGGCATCACGCCCTTGGCAGCCTACTGCTATCTGCTCTTCGTCCTGCTCTATTTCCCCTGCATTGCCACCATTGCAGCCATCAAGCACGAGACGGGCTCCTGGCGCTGGGCCATCATTGCCGCCGTCTATACCACATGCCTGGCCTGGGTGGTCTCGGCAGTGGTCTATCAGGTGGGGCGGCTTTTCTAAAGTTTTATGGCGACAGCCTCTCCCCGCCCCTGCAAGGGGAGGGGTTGGGGGTGGGGTCTGTAATGATACTGTATTCTTCAGAGTTTTCCGTTAATAAGTACAGAAAAGGAAGTTACAGACCCCACCCCCAACCCCTCCCCTTGCAGGGGCGGGGAGAGCGTGCGAAGGAGGCCAATCAGATTACCGTCTGCACAGGTGAAATAAATGCATTCACTTGAGCCAAATTTCTGGGAGGCCTTCCCGTGAAAAAATCTCGCGTGAGAAAATTTTCTGGGAAGCCTTCCCGTGAAAAAATCTCACGTGAGAAATTTTTCTGGGAGGCCTCCGCGTGAAAAAATCTCACGTGAGAAATTTTTCTGGGGAGGCTCCCCATGAAAAAAAGGCGTGGGGAGGGCATGAAAACAAGGCGGCGTGGCAGCAAAGGAACTGCCGCGCCGCCTTGGTATGACGCTGAATGAAAAACGTTGGGTTCGGGCTTACAGCACGCCCTTGGTCGAGGGCAGCTGATAGCGGTAGACGTCGCGGCGGATGGCCTGCCGCAACGAGCGGGCCAAGGCCTTGAAGATGGCCTCGATCTTGTGGTGCTCGTTCTGGCCCTCGGCATGGATGTAGAGGTTCATCAGGGCAGCATCGCTGAGGCTCTTGAAGAAGTGGAAGAACATCTCGGTGGGCACGTCGCCAATCTTCTCGCGGTGGAACTCCGTCTGCCACACCAGCCACGGACGCCCGCCGAAGTCGAGGCAGACGTGGGCCTGACAGTCGTCCATGGGCAGCGAGAATCCATAGCGCTCCAGCCCGCGCTTTGAGCCGAGCGCCTGGCGCAGACATTCGCCCAAGGCCAGGGCCGTGTCCTCAATGGTGTGATGCTCGTCCACGTTGAGGTCGCCTTTCACCTTGATGTCGAGATCAATGCCGCCGTGGCGCCCAATCTGTTCGAGCATGTGGTCGAAGAAGCCCAGTCCGGTGTCAATGTGGCATGTGCCCTGTCCGTCAAGTGCCAGGCTGATGCTGATGTCGGTTTCCTTGGTCGTCCGGCGCACGCTGGCCCGGCGCTCGCCATCGATGATGGTCTCAGCAGCCTGTTGCCAGCCCGTTTCTCCTTCGAGGATGACGGCCCGGCAGCCAATGTTGTGCGCCAGCTGGCGGTCGGTGTCACGGTCGCCAATGACCCAGCTTCCCTCCATGTCGTAGTGCTCGGTGTCGAGCATGTATTTTTCCACCATGCCTGTCCCGGGCTTTCGCGTGGGTGCGTTGTCTTCAGGGAAGTGGGGGTCTATGAGAATGTCGTCGAAGCGGATGCCTTCACCCTCCAGTGACTGGAGGATGAAGTTTTGTGCTGGCCAGAAAGTGTCTTCGGGGAAAGAGGGAGTGCCCAGCCCGTCCTGATTGCTGACCATCACCAGTTTGAAATCGGTTCTTTCGGCCAGCAGGCCCAGCCATCGGAAGACGCCGGGCTTGAAGCGTATCTTCTCCAGAGCGTCAACCTGCTCGTCGTGGGGTTCCTCTACTAATGTTCCGTCGCGGTCTATGAATAGTATGCGTTGTCTCATGTGGTTTTAGTCTTTTTTAAGCTGAGTGTTCCTCCATATATAATAGATGGGGAAGAGTGTGGCCAGGTGGATGAAGGCCTGCAGTAGGCCGCAGATGGCAAAGGTGGCAAAGTTGAGCAACCACAGGTGGTCGGGCAGGTCGGCCATGTCGCCGGCGGCCAGGCTGGCCTGTCCCTCGATGTTGGCCGCAGCCAGGATGATGGCCGGCATCTGGAAGAAAACGGTGGCCACGAGCACCAGGAGCAGCATGAACAGCAGGACGACGATGAGCTTGCCCAGTTGCTTGCCCTTGATGATCTGAATGAGCATGGCGGGCAGGGTCTTCAGCCCATGCAGCATCAGCCGCCACGGCCAGCATCCCCACCAGTGGCGGGGCTGGGCGATGGCGCCCGTTTGCCAGTGTTGCTTCAAGGGGGCCAGTCCGCCGGCAGCGGCGAAGACGTAGGCTCCGACGAGGAACACCACCACGCTGACGCCCCAGACAATGGCCTCGGGCATCGGGCTGACGTGGGCCATCAGCCTGGGCAGCAGGCTGGTGAAGAAATAGGTCATGGAGAAGCCCAGCAAGAGGGCGTAGACGACGGCTTGAAGCCAAGAAGCACGCAGCAGTCGCCAGAAGTTCTGGGCGTAGAGTCGCCAGCCGTCGGTGAGAACAGCCTGGATGCTGCGCATGCGGTGAGTAGAAAGTTGACTTTCTTTTTCCATAAAGAACTTAAATTTTGTGCAAAGGTAAGAAAAAATTAGGAATTCTCCTAACTTTTAACTACCTTTGCACAAATTTTCTGACAATGAAGATACTGAAATGGGGCTTTATAGGCTGTGGCGAGGTGTGTGAGCTAAAAAGCGGGCCCGCCTTCGACGAAGTGGAAGGGTCGAGCGTGGTGGCCGTGATGAGCCGCTCGGAGCAGAAGGCACGCAGCTATGCCGAGCGTCACGGCGTGGCGCGATGGTACACCGATGCGCAGGAGCTGATCGACGACCCGGAGGTGAACGCCGTCTATGTGGCCACGCCTCCTTCGAGCCATGCCACCTATGCCATTATGGCCATGAAGGCGGGCAAACCCGTCTATGTGGAGAAGCCGCTGGCCTCGACCTACGATGACTGTGCCCGCATTAACTACGTGAGCGAGCAGACGGGCATGCCATGCTTTGTGGCCTACTACAGGCGCTACTTGCCCTACTTCCAGCGCGTGAAGGAAATCGTGGACCAGGGCGTCATAGGCAAGACGGTGAACGTGCAGGTGCGCTTTGCCGTGCCCCCACGCGACCTGGACTATGCCCACCCTGAGAATCTGCCGTGGCGCCTGCAGCCCGACATCAGCGGCGGTGGCTATTTCTATGACCTCGCTCCCCATCAGATAGACCTCCTTCAGCATATCTTTGGCGTCATCCTCGAAGCCCGTGGCATCTGTGCCAATCGCGGACACCTCTATTCGGCCGAAGACTCGGTGAGCGCCGTGTTCCGCTTTGAGAACGACATGCCAGGCAGTGGCTCGTGGAGCTTCGTGGCCCACGAGTCGGCCCGGACGGACCGTATTCTCATTGTGGGCACTCGCGGCTCGATGGCCTTCTCGGTGTTCAACTATGCCCCTATAGAGCTACACACCAGCGACGGCACAGAGATCATTGACGTGCCCAACCCCGCCTACGTGCAGTTCCCCCTGATTAAAAATGTCATTGAACACCTGCAGGGTAGGGGAGTTTGCAGTTGCACCAGCGTGTCGGCCACTCCCACCAACTGGGTGCTCGACCGCATCCTGGGGAAACTGTGATGCAGCCCGTGGCCTCGGATAACAAATGATTATGTATTAGGAAGAAACGTAAGAAGAAGAGTTGAAAGTAAAGCATCTGAAATATAAACTTCTGTTATTGTTGTTCTTCGTGTCCTTGCTGGCCCCGGCACAGGAGCGGGATTCTATTTCGGAGTCCCAGCCCTCTACGGTTACGCCTCCGTCTTCCTCGCTCCGCCCTCAGCTCGCGAACATCAAAAAGCAGATTAAGAAGACTGTGCGAGGCTTCGACCGACTGGACACGACCTTCATTGAACCCCAGCATTACGTGTTCACCGTGATGCTGCAGGCCACCCACAACTATGACATCTATATGCTGCGAGGAATAGGCAACAATGCTCAGTCGATAACCTTTGCGCCCGACATGAACATGAAACTGGGGCCGTATGTGGGCTGGAAGTGGTTTTTCTTTGGCTATACCTTCGAGCTGGGCAACGTCAACTTGCAGCGAATAAAGCAGCAGCTGGACCTGAGCATCTATAGCTCGCAGGTAGGCGTAGACCTGTTCTATCGCCGGACGGGCAACGACTATAAACTGCGCAACGCCAATCTGGGCGAGGGCATCGACACCTCACCGCTGGAGGGGAAATCGTTCAACGGCATCAAGGCAGGCATCACGGGCTTCAACGCCTACTACATTTTCAATCACGGACGTTTCTCCTATCCCGCCGCCTTCAGCCAGAGCACCATCCAGAAGGTGAGCTGCGGCTCGTGGATGGCAGGACTGGGCTATACCCGAAACTCGCTTGAGCTGGACTATGAGCGGCTGCAGTCGCTCATCGACCTGAACATGATGTCGAAGTACGTGAAGCTTGACTCAGCCTTGATGTTCCGCAAGGTAAACTACAACGACTACAGCATTTCCGGAGGCTATGCCTATAACTGGGTGTTCAAGAAGAACTGGCTCTTCGGAGCCAGCTTGCAGGCTGCCTTGGCCTATAAGAAGAGCACTGGCGACGTGGCTGGCAACAACAGGGATGGCTTCGACTTCAAGAATGTCAACCTCGACGGCATAGGGCGCTTCGGACTGGTGTATAACAACATGCGGTGGTATGCCGGTGCCAGCGTGATTGTGCATACAAACAATTATCACAAGTCGCGCTTCCGTACGAATAATACTTTTGGCTCGTTAAACATGTACGTGGGCTATAATTTTGGATTAAAGAAAAGATACCGAAAGAATCATGAAGACTAAGTTTTTCACAATAGCGATGCTCCTCTGCCTGCTTCCCATGGGGAGCGCATGGGCACAGGAGCGCTGCCACTACTCCCGTCAGGACAGTATCCTGGTCGAGCAGCTGCTGGCCAGCGGTCATACCGATGTGCTTTTCTATGCCCGAAAGTTCCTGGGACGGCCCTATGTGGCGCATACGCTGGAGCTGTACCCCGACGACGAGCGGCTCGTGCTGAACACGGATGAGCTGGACTGCACCACATACGTTGACGTGGTGGCGGCGCTGACGCTATGTGCCCGCAGGGGTGAGACGCGGTTTTCGCAATTCGTCCATCAGTTGCGCCAGCAGCGCTACTGGGACGGGAAATGTACCGACTATACCAGCAGAATCCACTACTTCAGCGACTGGATTCGCGACAACTCGCGATTGGGATATGCCCAGGAAATTCAGCAGCCCAACCCGCCGTTCACAGCTGTGCAGACCGTCAGCGTGAGCTATATGAGCAAGCATCCACAGAGCTACGTCTCGCTGGACCGGCATCCCGAGTATCGCCCAGTGATAGCTGCCCAGGAGAAGGATCTCTCGGGGAAGAAGTTCCGGTATATCCCCACCGCAGAGGTGAAGAACACCGAAACGCTGCGAAAGGCTGTGCATGATGGCGACATCATCTGCATTGTCACGTCGGCTGACGGCCTGGACATTGCCCACCTGGGCATTGCCGTATGGCACGAGGACGGACTGCACATGATCGATGCCTCCAGCCTGCAGAAGAAGGTGGTGGAGGAAAACATCACCATGCGGCAGTATCTGGAGCGCAGGAAGAATGCGCTGGGCATCCGCATCGTGAGGCTGCAATGAGGGTGATGCCATGACCAATGGCCCGGCAAGTGTTGCCGGTGCTTAGGAATAAAAGAAGGACAGGAGTTAGCTTTTCTTCTTTTTGAAGAACTGGAAAATGCCGCCGTAGTTCTTCTTGAGTTTGCGCACCATCAGAAAGGCATCGATGGCCATCGCGCTGTTTGAGATGATGTTGGCAATCATTTGCCCACGCGTGGTGTCCTCGCGCTTCACCGACAATCCTTTCCACAGCTGATCCACAATCTGCTTGTCGCGGTCCAATTGCAGGCGAAGCTCCTGCTTGCGCTGGTTAATCTCTTCCAGCGTGCTATAGGTGGGGGTGTCGTTTCGTGTCATCATCGTTTTCTTTAGTTCAAAAGCAGCCGAGCCAGACGGCGTACCAGCGGACGCTCAATCCATGGGCGGCGGAATGCGTAGATGGTGAGCAATATGAGGGCATGCAGGGCTGCCACGGCCAGGAAGGCTGCTACCATACCCATGCTCTTGGAAAGCCAGAAAGCAAGCCCCAGCGACAAGAACAGGAGTACGACGATGAGAATGAGGAACAACAGGATGAAAAGCGTTGCCCCTGTGAGCAGACGGACAATCTTCTCCGTTGCGTCGAGTCTCACGTATTCTGTTTGCAGGCCCAGGTAATGCTTGATGGCTTCTACCAGTTCCGCAATGGTCTCTATGTTCTTGTCGCTGGATAGCATGGCTGTGTTGTAAACTCTTAGTCTGCGGCGTCCTCCAGTTCGTCAACGAGGTCGCCCACTTCCTTACGGTTCAGCTTGATGTTGTGCTTCTTCAGGAAATCTTCCACAGTGTCGGAAATCTTTGCACGTGTATCCTTTCCGCTTTCGGGTGCCAGCAGCAGTCCGGCAACGGCGCCTGCAAGTGCTCCGCCTACAAATGCGCCAATGTAACCTAATCCTTTCATGGTTTCAGTGTTTTAATGAGTTGATAGTGTTATTAATTGTAATCGCAGGCAAATTTACAAATTATTTTGATATAAAGTATAGCAATGGGTGTGTTTTTTTCTTAAAAACGCCTCTTTTTTTGTTCATTTAACAAAGTTTAGGCAGAAGAATGCGCGTTTATTCACTGAATATTTGTAATTTCGCGCAGAAATAATATTATTAGTCATTATTTATTACAGATTTATGAAAAAGATTGTGTTTTTGTGTGCCGGCATTTGCCTGGCAATGACAATGGCCAGCTGCGGCTCCAGCGAGAAGGCCTATCGTAAGGCTTACGAGAAGGCCCAGGCTCAGGCTCAGGCCCAGACTCAGCAGGTGCAGCCCGTGCAGCAGGTTCAGGTGACCGAGACGCCAGTGGTGACTCCCGTACAGACTGTTCCTTCTACGCAGACCCAGGTCGTGGATAACAATGACAACGTGCAGGTGCGCCAGGAGCGTGTCACCATCATCAGCGGTGCCGGTCTGCAGGCCTATAGCGTAGTGGTGGGCTCGTTCTCGGTCATTGCCAATGCCGAGGGCTTGCAGCAGCGCTTGAAGAATGCCGGCTATGCTGCTCAGATAGTGAAGAACGAAGACCGTAATATGTATCGTGTGGTGGCTTCCACCTTTGGCGACAAGGCTTCTGCTGTGCAGAGCCGCGACCAGCTGCGTGCCACCTATCAGGATGCATGGCTGCTCTATAACGGCCGCTAAACAGATATTTCCTTGGCCCGTATCCTTTCCATCGACTATGGCCGGAAGCGGACCGGACTGGCAGTCACCGACCCTCTGCAGCTCATTGCCGGAGGGTTGGCGACTGTTGCTACGCATCAGCTCTTCGACTGGCTGAAGGATTACACCTCGCGAGAGCAGGTGGAACGTATTGTCATCGGCGAGCCGCGTCAGCCCAACGGCCAGCCCAGCGAGAACCTGCCCCGCGTACAGGAGTTCGTCAACCGTTGGCGCAAGGCCATGCCCCAGATTCCCATCGAGCTTTACGACGAACGCTTCACCTCGGTGCTGGCCCATCAGGCCATGCTGGCGGGTGGCCTGAAGAAGAAAGCCCGTCAGGACAAGGCACTCGTCGACGAGATCTCGGCCACAATCATCCTTGAGGACTATCTACGCTCCAGGAATATTAATTAAGTTCTATTTCTTTTTAACTCTTAACTCTTAATTCTTAACTCTTAATTCTTAACTCATAACTCTTAACTCAAAAGTGGTATTACCTATATATATATATGGCCAGCCAGTGCTGCGCAAGGTGACAGAAGACATCACGCCTGACTATCCCGACCTGCCGCAGCTCATTCAGAATATGTGGGAGACGCTGGCCGAGAGCGACGGCATAGGACTGGCCGCTCCGCAGATTGGCCTGCCCATACGCCTCAGCGTCATTGATCTTCGCCCCTTGGCCGAAGACATGCCTGAGTACAAAGACTTTCATCAGGCTTTTATCAACCCGCACATTATTGAGCGCGACGAGACGCAAACCGACTCCAGCGAGGAGGGATGCCTCTCGCTGCCCGCCATCCACGAGAAGGTGGTCCGTCCAACCCGCATCCGCGTGCAGTGGCAGGACGAGCAGTTCCAGCAGCACGACGAATGGATAGAAGGCTACCTGGCCCGAGTGATGCAGCACGAGTTTGACCATCTCGACGGAAAGATGTTCATCGACCACATCTCCCCCTTGCGCAAGCAGCTCATCAAGAGCAAGCTGAAGGCCCTTACCCAGGGCCGCTATCGCTGTGGCTATAAGACCAAACCCGTGAGGAAGTGACAAGTTGATGAGTGATAAGTGATGAGTGATGACTTGTTCAAACCTCTGAAGTCATGGATGATAAGAGCTGCGATGGCACTTATCACTTTTCACTTTTCGCCTATCACTTCTTTTGCCCAGTACAACACCGACCGCCTGATTACCATCGGACGCTCGGCCCTTTATTACGAGGACTACGTCCTTTCCATACAGTATTTCAATCAGGCCATTGCCGTGAAGCCCTACCTCTACGAGCCCTGGTTCTTTCGCGGTGTGGCCAAATACTATCTTGACGATTTCTCGGGTGCTGAGCACGACTGCACGGAAGCCCTGGAGCGCAACCCCTACGTGGTGGGCATCTACGAGCTGCGTGGCCTGACGCGCATCCAGCAGGAGAAGTTTGCCGATGCCATTGCCGACTACAACCGCGCCCTCTCCTTCATGCCCGACAACCGTTCGCTGTGGCACAACCGCGTGCTCTGCCACATACAGAACGAGGACTACGACGAAGCCCTGCTTGAGCTTGACACCATTCAGCAGCGCTGGAGCCAATATGCCCAGGCCTGGAACATGAGGGCCGACATCCGCATGCAGCAGAAAGATACGCTGCAGGCCATTGAGGCCTTGGAGAAAAGCCTGGAGCTGGACCCCTACGACGGCAAGACGTGGGCCATGCGCAGTATCATCAGCCTCTCGCGCCACGAGTGGCCCGCCGCCGAGGAGCAGCTCGACCACGCCATCCACCTGCTGCCCAAGCAGGGCGGCTATTACGTCAACCGTGCACTGGCGCGCTACAATCAGAACAATCTGCGAGGCGCCATGGCCGACTATGATGCGGCGCTCGACCTGGAACCCAACAATTTCCTGGGACACTACAACCGTGGACTGCTGCGTGTCGATGTGGGCGACGACAACCGCGCCATCGTCGACTTCGACTTCGTGCTCCGCCTGGAACCCGACAACATGCTGGCCCTTTTCAACCGAGCCGTGCTGCTCGAACGCACCGGCGACCTTCAGGGCGCCGTGCGCGACTATACGAAGGTCATCGACGAATATCCAAACTTCCATACCGGCATCCTCTACCGTGCCCGCTGCTACAGGCGGTTGGGCCAGACACAGAAGGCCGAGCTCGACGAGTTCAAGGTCTACAAGGCCCAGCTCTATCAGCACCTCTATGGCATTCGTCCCAAGCAGGGCCCGCGCAGCCAGCGCAAGCGCAGCGATCTGGACCCCGACAAATACAACCAGCTGGTGGTGGCCGACGAGCAGGAGCCCGAGCGTGAATATCAGAGCGACTATCGCGGTCGCGTGCAAGACCGTAAGACCGACGTCGAGCTGCTGCCCATGTTCGCCCTGTCGCTTGAGGCTCAGCGCGACGAGGTGAACCGCTCGCCCTACTATGACCCCATGGTCGACCGCTACAACGCCGGCCGCCAGGCCCGCCCATTGTTTGTCAGCAGCCAGCATGCCTCGCTCGACTCGCGCCATTCGGCCGATTATTTCCAGTACATCGATTCCTTGTCGGCCGCCATCGACCGTTCCACAGCCATCTCCCAGACCTTGCCGCTCTTGCTGGCCCGTGCCGTGGCCTATTCCGCCTTGCAGGACAACGAGGCGGCCATCCACGACCTGACCACCTGCTTAGAGGCCGACTCCACCCACGTGCTGGCCATGTGGCAGCGCGCCGTCTGCCAGTCGCGTGTGGCCCAGTTCCTCACTTCCGAGGGTGGCAGCGCCGAGCTGACCCTTGCAGGCGTGGCCAGCGACCTGTCGCATGCCCTGCTCCTGGGCGGCAGGAATGCCTATCTGCTCTACAACCAGGGATGCCTCAGCGCTCGCAAGCAGGATTATCAGCAGGCCATCGCCCTTTTCACCGAGGCCCTCGCGGTCGATCCCCATCTGGCCCAGGCCTATTACAACCGTGGCATCTGCTCCATTCTTTCCGGCAACCAAGCCGCTGCCGCCAGCGACCTCAGCAAAGCCGGCGAACTGGGCATCTACCAAGCCTATAGCATCATCAAAAAGAACCAGTCGGCCCGCTGAGAAAACTGTGGGGCCTCCGCGTGAAAAAATCTCACGTGAGATTTTTTCACGAGAGGCCTCCGCAGAAAAAAATCTCACGTGAGATTTTTTTTCGCATGTTTTGTTTTGCTGTTCGCCCTACTTTTAGTACCTTTGCACCCGCTTTAAACTTAAACATATATTGTAGATATGATCAACATCACTTTTCCCGACGGATCTGTTCGCTCGTATGAGCAGGGTGTGACGGGACTTCAAATTGCCGAGAGCATTTCGCCGGCTCTGGCACGCAGCGTACTCTGCTGCGGCGTGAATGGCGAGACCGTGGAGCTGAACCGTCCCATCAACGAGGATGCCAAGTTTGAGCTCTACAAGTGGGACGACGAGCAGGGCAA
>JAFPTC010000014.1 GCA_017400455.1 Prevotella sp.
GCTCGGAAGACGGGGCGTGACATCATGCAGGTGAATATCTCGCAGGTGAAGAGCATGTGGGTTGGAGAAAGCGAGAAGAATATCAAGGCCATTTTCGACCGCTATCGCACCATTGCCAAACATTCAAAAAGAATTCCCATTCTGCTTTTCAATGAAGCTGATGCTATCATTGGGAAAAGACGTGAAGGAGCCGAACGTGCTGTTGACAAGATGGAAAACTCCATCCAGAACATTATTCTGCAGGAAATGGAATCGCTTGACGGCATTATGATTGCAACTACAAACTTGGTACAGAATATGGATCATGCCTTCGAGCGCCGCTTTCTCTACAAGGTGAAGTTTGAGAAGCCCGAACTGGCACAAAGAACAAAGATATGGCAGTCAATGATGCCAAATCTTGCAGAAGAGACAGCCGTCCATTTGGCTTCATGCTATGATTTCAGTGGTGGCCAGATTGAAAACATCACTCGAAAGTGTGACATTGAAAGTATCCTATACGGGGAGGAATGCGTAACGGCAAAGAAGATCGAACAATTCTGTAAGGATGAAACGTTAGTTAAGAATAATGGTTCGAAAATAGGTTTTGTATGACCGTGAAAGGGTTAAGATGATGAGTGGAAGTGTGTAGCAATAGCTAATCATCGCTCACACAAATATTTCAACACGTGGTTTTCATGGGGAGGCTCCCCAGAAAAATTTCTCACGTGAGATTTTTTCATGGGAAGGCCTCCCAGAAAAATTTCTCACGTGAGATTTTTTTTACGGGAGGCCTCCGTAGAAATTTATATGATTTCTACACAGAGACACAGAGGCTCAAAGTTTCCTTTTTCTGAGCCTCTGTGCCTCTGTATCTTTGTGTTAAAATGAGCAAGAGGTGCCATGACCGCACGGGGCGTTATTGAAATCCCGGGCTTTGCTCGCCTGAGCACCTATTAATTCAGATTTTGAGCGAAGAAGTCTGCGAGCTTGTCCCAGGGGATGAGATTCTTTGGTTCGCCCTTTCCAATGAGCTCGGTATAGCCGCCGTCGTAGAGGTCGCAGTGGGTGGCGCCGGGGATGATGAGCAGCTCCTTGTTCTCAGGATTGGGATTCGGCTTGCCCACAACATTATATCCATCTGCCTTGCCCTCCACCATATAGTGATAGGCGGCCTCGCCGAAATAGCGTGAGTGGGCGTTCTCGCCGTGCATCACGAGCACGGCCGAGCGAATCTCGTTGATGTAGTAGAGGAAGCGGGCGTTGGCGAAGGCCTGCGTACCGATGGCTCGCCAGCCGTCGTTCGAGTTGCCGCTGCGCTTGTGGTAGCCACGCGGGGTGATGTAGTAGTCGTAGTAGTCCTTCACAAACTGCGGTGCGTCGTCGGGTAGGGGATTCACCACGCCGCCTGCCATTGCCATCGGGTCGGCGAGGCGCTGACGGGCCATAGCCTCGCGGGCGGCATGGCGCGACTCCTCGTTGTCGTCGGCGTCGAAGTAGCCGTTGCCGCTGACGCGGGTCATGTCGTACATGGTTGAGGCCACGGTGGCCTTGATGCGCGTGTCGGCAGCGGCGGCGTTCAGGGCAATGCCTCCCCATCCGCAGATGCCGATGATGCCGATGCGATTGGCATCCACATCGTCCTGCTTCGACAGGAAGTCAACAGCGGCCATGAAGTCCTCGGTGTTGATGTCGGGCGAGGCCGTGCGGCGCGGCTCGCCACTGCTTTCTCCCGTATAAGAAGGGTCGAAGGCCAGGGCTACAAATCCCCGCTCGGCCATGCGCATGGCATAGAGTCCGCTCGACTGCTCCTTCACGGCGCCAAACGGGCCGCTGACTGCGATGGCAGCCATCTTCCCCCCTTCGGAGGGATTGAGGGGGGTATAGAGGTCAGCCGCAAGCGTCAGCCCATACTGCGTTTCAAACGTCACCTTCCGGTGGTTCACCTTGTCGCTCAGGGGGAACACCTTGTCCCACTCCTGCGTTAATTCCAATTTCTGCATATTCTCTTCTGTTTTAGATTGATTGACTTTCTGGTTGCATGCTGCCAGCATACCGGCTGTGAGCATGGCTGCGAATACTGCCTGCTTCATATTTTTCTGTCTATTTGTTGTTTACTTGATACCTCATCCAAACGATGCCGTCCTGTTCTTCCACGCTCTTGAACGTGAGGCGAACGGGCTTGCGGTCCATCGGCCTTCCGTCGAAAGCCGCTGCCATGCCTCCTCGGCCGTCGATGCCGTAGCCATACATCATGCTCACCTCGTCTATCAGGCCGAGGTCGAGCATCGAGCCGTTGATGTTGCCGCCGCCCACCACTGCCAGACGCTCCACGCCGAAGACCGTGCGCAACGTCTCCATGGCCGACGGGAGGTCTATGCCGTTGCGCCCGGTGGTGATATAAGAAATGTGCTTGCTCTTCAGGTAGTCCAGATACTCCTGGCTGGCTTGCTCCGAGAGCATCATCAGCAGCGGGCGGCCAAAGAGTTCGGTGGTGTTGTCGTCCCACAGCAGTGTGCCGCGTGTGTCAACGCCGATGGCATAGCCCTTTGCCATTCCCGACGTACCGTCGTCCACCTGTAGGCTTTCCACGGCCTTGTAGAGCTGCTGCCCCGCATCTTCATGCGGCCTTTGCGGCTGGAACACGCCGTCCTGGGCATAGTGCATGGCCAGCGTCGTCTTGCCCTCCAGCGTGGAAGGACAGCCCAGCTGGGCCAATGCATCGTAATAATGGTTCGTGTCGTCTATCTGCTCGGTCATCGCGCAGTCTATCCTGCCGTCGAGCGAAGCCATCATGTGGCAAATGATGTAGGGTCTCATTTCTTTCTTGTTTTAAATCCGCATGCAAAGGTACGGCGAAAAGTCCATAACCCGCATAGACAGATTACGGACAAAACTACCAAAAATGAGTTTTTGCTACTTTTTGCGCTGGCTGTCGAAGAACTGGCGTGGGGTCTGCCCGGTGGCATTCTTGAACATCCGCGTGAAGTGCTGGGGATATTCAAAGCCCAGCTCTTCGGCCACCCTGTCGATGGTCTTGCCGCTGAGAATGAGATTCTTGGCCCGCATCACCACGAAGCCGCGAATATAGTCCTTCGGGCTCTCGCCAAGGGCCTCGCGGATGATGTCGCTAAAATAGCCCGGTGACAGGCACAGCTCGCTGGCGCAGTATTTCACGCTGGGCAGCCCGTTCTTCCTTTGCCTGCCATGAGCATAATAGTCGGTGAGCACCTGTTGGAACCGGCTGAGCACATCGCTGCCCTCAGCCACCATCTGCCTATATTGGCGCTGATAGAAGCGGTTGCAGTAGTCGAGGATGAGCAGCATGTAGCCCCTGATGATGTCGTCGTGGCCGTACGACTGCGTCTGCGTTGCCAGCTCCCTGCGCAGGTTCGACATGAGCTGGCTCAGCACGTCCTTCTCCTCCGGTGTCAGGATCAGCGCCTCGTTTGCAAGGTAGGAAAAGAACTGATAGCTGTCGAGCTTCTGCTCAATGGCCGTGCCCTGGATAAACAAATGGTCGAACAACAGCACCCAGCCGTGATACTGTCTCCGCGTACCGTCATCCAGCTTGCCGCCTATCTGTCCCGGCGACAGGGCTATCAGCGAGCCGTTGCCCATTTCCGCTGACGCGCCTGCCCGTGGCCTTTCATGGTAGGTGCCGATGCCATAGGCCAGGCCCTCGGGAAACTCCTGCTGCAGAAATATGCCATAGCAGTTGAACCGGTTCATCGTGTGGCGAATAGCCCCCACCTCGTCGTAGTGAATCACCGAGACGTGAGGATGCAGCACCGGCGCACCAATATCCTGTGCGTAGTCATTAGCTTCGTCGATATACAGTTCAATCGTCATATCACGTGCAAAGTTACTATTTTTCGCCGACCTGCAAGAAGAAGTGATGTTAAACTGTCTTTACTAACCCCCTAATTCATCGAAAATGATTATCTTTGCACCCAGATGAAGGCATTCCACAAAATCAAACAATGGCTGCAAGGCCTTTCGTTCCGCACGGGAGTCGTCGTGTTGCTGTGCTGCATTCCCTTTTATGTGTTGTCCTTTGCCCAGATGCTGCTGCCCATCAGTGCCGCCGCCAAGGGCGTGCTCTGGACCATCCTTTTCGGCCTTGCCAAGACCTTCCAGTATGGCGGGCTGACCATCCTCGGCGTGGAGGGCTTTCAAAGGCTAAAGAACTGGATAAAGCGAAAGTAGCGACACGGTTTATGTCCAAATCAAGCCCTGCCCGCTCGCTTTCGTCACTTTTAACGCCCCAATTGCACGTAATTCGCAAAACTTTTGTATCTTTGCACCCGTTATAACACTTTAATGCTGACGGTAATCTCTGTCCTACAGCCGAGGTACCTCTTGACATCAAGACCTCTGGTGCCCCACATCTTGCCGTTGCTGGCACAGGGCATCCCTACGACGTACGTTCCTTCCGCTCGATGAAACCCACCACCTTCCGAGGCCAGGCGCTCCTGATTATCCAGCCGCAAGACGAAAAAGGTGTGGTGAACATCACTGCCTCCTCACCTAAGTTCGATAAGCAGGGAACGTTCAGCGTTGTAATGGAGTGACGGCCTCACGAAAAGATGGAAACTGCGCGCCGCCCATACAGTAGCGATTGGCATCTATAGTTGACTACTTCGGGTCATACGCATTGGTAGAGGTATCGTTGCTGCTATTGGTCATTCTGCCTACATTGGCAGTTTATAAATTAACAAAAGAAGAATAAATCGGGATTTATGGAGAAGAAGTATTTCAGTCGAGTGGAAATAAGTAAGGAGATGTTAATGCAGATGGCGAAAGTGTCGGCATTAACAAAACAACTGAACAGTCTCACACTGGCAGAATTGGCACAGAAGCAGGAAATAGTCCGTCAGTTGTTTGGTTCAGCGGGTACTAACCCGTTTCTAGGTGACAATTTCCATTGTGACTTTGGCGTGAATATCTACGTGGGCGACAACTTTCATGCCGACTATAACTGTACGATGCTCGATGTGGCAGAAATCCACATCGGTCACAATTGTCTTATTGGTCCTGATGTCGGCATCTATACGGCAGGGCATCGTCTTCACCCCGAAGGTCGTGTGCTCGATGGTTACGGAATATCCGTCACTATTGGTAATGATGTGTGGATAGGTGGACATTCGACCATCTTGCCCGGCGTGACTATAGGTGACGGTGCAGTCATTGCGGCTGGTTCAGTTGTGACAAAGGACGTTGCACCACGAACATTAGTTGGCGGAAACCCTGCAAGGCTACTGAAAAGTATTGACTAAATTCCAATTTATGTGCGAGCCGAGTGCAGAGCCAAGCTTGCTTGAACTATGCCGAGGCGAAGCCAGAAATCGGATAAAATGCAATAAGACATGAACGCATGAGCAAGACTTGGAAGATTGACCCGGAAGGAGTGCTGACCATTCTCCCAGGATTCAGGAAGACGAAAGGACAGCCTGATTTCTATGCCCTACGCGACGAGATTAAAGCCATTGTCGTGGAAGAGGGTGTGCATGAGATTGGCGACGATTGGTTCTGCTATTTGCATGGAGAAATTTCCTTCCCCTCTACGCTTCGCCGTATCGGTAAGAGTGCTTTTCTTGGGTGTGAGAAACTGGCTGAGGTCTTTCTTCCTGAAGGTGTCGAGGAACTTGCCGAGAGCGCCTTTCAAGATTGCACGAACGTACGGCGGTTCTACTTGCCAGCATCCCTGCGACGCATCGGGTTTCTGGCCCTTCATGTGGGTGATGGCAGGTTGTTGTCCGTCGAGGTGGGAAAAGGAAACAAACACTTCACCTCGAAATATCGCATTTTTAAGGGCGTTTTTATTATCTGTTTTACACTCGCGGTAGAAATACTGTGCAAAAATAGCTCGAAAAACTGGTACAAACAAATATGCAACTTGAAGTGCTAAAATACAAAAAGTCCCTTATTTAGAGGGACTTAGTTCAAATTACTCCAAGTTCTTGCTGAGGCGAGCGGCAAAGCCGAGCGGTTCAGAGTTGATTATAAGGGGTCACTTTCCAACGCAGAAATGCTGGAAGATGTTGTTGAGGGTTTCTTGCGGGGTGATTTGACCGCCGGTGATTTCGGCGAGAATGTTGAGGACGTCGCGGAGGTCTTCGCTAAGCAGGTCGCCACTGAGGCCGGTGCTGAGGCCGGTGATGCACCGCTGGAGGGCTGCTTGGGCGCGGCAGAGGGCTTCGTAGTGGCGGGCGTTGGTGATGATGACGTCTGAATCGGATGGGGTGGGGATGGTCGCGATGAGCAGCTTCTTCAGCTCGCTTAGCCCTGTGCCGAATTTGGCAGAAATACGAAGGAAGGAAGAGTGCTGAAGGCTGAAGGAAGAGTCATCTACTGCAACACCCTTGTCGGTTTTGTTGCTAACGATGATGAGGTGCTTGCCATCGCATCGTTCTTCCATATCCTGCTGTTGGGCGGATGTGGGGACAGCATCGATGAGCCAGAGTACGATGCGGGCTTTCTGGATGGCCTGATAGGTGCGTTCAATGCCCATCTGCTCTATCTGATCGGAGGTGTGGCGGATGCCGGCGGTGTCGATGAATCGGAAGGTGATGCCGTCGAGCTGGATGGTATCTTCAATGACATCGCGGGTGGTACCTTGAATGTCGCTGACGATGGCGCGCTCCTCGCCGAGCAGCTGGTTGAGCAGGGTGCTCTTGCCCACGTTGGGTGCGCCGACGATGGCAACGGGGATGCCCAGCTTCAGGGCATTTCCCATCTGAAATGAGTTTGCCAGACGGCCGATGTGTGTGTCGATGGTCTGTGCGAGGGCGAGCAGTTCTGTGCGGTCAGCAAATTCAAGGTCTTCGTGGTCAGAGAAGTCGAGCTCAAGTTCGAGCAGGCTGGTGAGCTTCAGTAGCTGTTCACGCAGTGTGGCGAGTTCCGATGAGATGCCGCCTCGCAACTGGCTCATGGCCAGGTGGTGGGTGGCGCGGTTGGTAGAAGCGATGAGGTCGGCCACGGCTTCTGCCTGGCTCAGGTCGAGCTTGCCGTTGAGGTAGGCGCGCTGGGTGAACTCGCCAGGCTGGGCCATGCGGCAGCCGTGCTCGACCAGGAGTTCTAATACTTTATTTAAGATATAGCGTGAGCCGTGGCAGGAGATTTCCACGGAGTCCTCGCCGGTGTAGCTGTGGGGAGCGCGGAAGACGGAGACCATGGCTTCGTCGATGACCTCGGGGGGAGAAGAGGGGGAGGGGGAAGGGGGGGCGATGTGGGTGTAGTGGATGGTGTTGGCTGCGACAGTGTCGCAGCATAGGGGACAGAGGATACTGACAATGGGGAGAGCCTTTGGGCCGCTGATGCGGATGATGCCGAGGGCGCCACCAGGAGCCGTGGCCAGTGCACAGATGGTATCGTTCATGTTGTTTTCAATGAGGAAGATAGAACCCTGATGGTATTGTTCATTTTGTGTTCAATGAGGATGAAGGTGCACAGGTGGTTTATATCGCTTTTAGTGCGTCGGATAGTGCCTGAAGGTCGCTATCGGTGGTGGCCCAGCTGGTGACGAAGCGGCAGAGGGTGGATTCAGCGTCAATGGGCTCCCATGTCTCGAAAAGAACATGCTCCATCAGGGCGTCCTTCTGCTTGTTTTGCAGCACGACAAACTGCTGGTTCGTGGGCGAGTCCTTGACCTCGAAGCCTGCATGGATGAAGAGCTGCCGCAGCTTCATGGCCATGTGGATGGCATGCTGGGAGATGGAGAAATAGAGACCGTCGGTGAAGAGAGCATCGAACTGAACGCCAGCCAGGCGGCTCTTGGCCAACAGGGCCCCGTGACGCTTGACCATGGTGAAGAACCCACGCGGAGCGCCGTTGGTAAAGACGACGGCCTCGCCGCAGAGCGCGCCCACCTTGGTGCCGCCGATGTAGAAGGCCTCGCAATGGCTGGCCAGCCAGGTCAGGTTGAAGTCGCAGCCTTCGGCCATCAGACCATAGCCCAGCCGGGCGCCGTCGATGAACAGCGGCAAATGGTACTGCTGACAGATGCGGTGAATCTGGTCAATGTCGTCAGCGGTATAAAGCGTTCCCAGCTCCGTGGGGAAGGTGATGTAGACCATGCCCGGCACGGCCATGTGCTCCCAGGTGGGGTCGGCAAAGAAACGCGACAGATAGGCGCTGAGGTCCTCGGCCGACATTTTCCCGTTGTGCGAGGGTAGGGCGATGACCTTGTGGCCATTAGCCTCGACGGCCCCCGATTCATGGACGTTGATATGGGCCGTCTCTGCCGCTATGACGGCTCCGAATGACGGCAGCAGAGCGTCGATGACGGTGGCGTTGGCCTGGGTGCCTCCCACAAGGAAGAAGATGTCGGCCCCGGGGCACTGGCAGGCCTTGCGGATTTTCTCCCGAGCCTGCTCACTCCAGGTGTCGAAACCATAGGAACTGCTCTGGCTGTTGTTGGTCTCAATGAGATGTCGGAGCACCTCGGGATGCGCTCCGTTGTTGTAGTCGCTTTCAAAAGAAATCATGTTCAGATGCGGTCGAGGACTTTCTGGATGAGTGTGTCGATGGTGTTTTTATAATCAGTGTTCATTTCCTTGGCATAACGGTTGGCTATGACCATGCAGCAGGTCATGGCCCGATGGCCCATCAGCGAGGCGAGGCCAGCCAGGGCCGACGACTCCATCTCGAAGTTGCACACTTTCAGGCTCCCGTACTCGAAGGCTTCCACCTTCTCGTTCTGCTGTGGGTCGGCCAGGGGGATGCGCAGCTCGCGCCCCTGCGGACCGTAGAAGCCGCCGCAGGAAATGGTGATTCCCCTCACCATGTCGTCCTGTGCTATCTGGTCAATCAGTGCAGCGTCGGCATTGGCCACGTAGGGGGCGCCTTTGATGGGGTCCCAGTGCATGTGCTTCTTGAAAGCCTCTTCCAGTTCCAGGTCGCACACGTCGTTTCGTCCAGCGTAGTAGTTGAGCAGCCCGTCGAAGCCGATGCTCTTTACCGAGGCCACGAAGGAGCCGGTGGGCGTAAAAGGCTGTAGTCCGCCACAGGTGCCAATGCGTACGCAGGTGAGCTGGCGATGCTCTTTCTTCAAGGTGCGCGAATGGTAGTCGATGTTGGCCAGCGAGTCCAGCTCGTTCATGACGATGTCGATGTTGTCGCAGCCTATGCCGTGGCTCTGCACGGTGATGCGCTTGCCCTGATAGGTGCCGGTGATGGTGTGGAATTCGCGGCTCTGTACGTCACATTCGCGGCTGTCGAAGTGGTTGGCCACGGTGTTCACGCGGGCGGGGTCGCCCACGAGTATGACGCGGTCGGCCAGCTGCTCAGGCATCAGGTGCAGGTGGAAGCACGAACCGTCTTCGTTGATGACGAGTTCTGATGGGGCAAAGTATTTTTCCATAGCGTTCTTCGGTTTTTAATTGTTATAGGGTATTTGTTTCTCTTTGTTCCTGATGTCGGTCTGCAACTGCTCCAGTTGCTGCTCTGCGTGCAGGATGTTGATGCCCAGCGTGACGCGTTGGCCCTCGGTGGCGGTGGCGTATTGGTTGCGCATCAGTGCGAGGGCTTTTTCCTGCACCTGGGCCTTCTGGCGCATGGCCTCCAGCTCCGACTGTGCGTGGTCGGTCTGGCTGTTGTTTTGGGTCTTTCCTGCCTGGGCGCGTGCGGTGTTCAGTCTGGCCAGTGCTGCCTGTCGTTCCTGCTTGTCGTTGGCCCATGAGTCAGCCATGCGACTGATGGCGGCCAGCTGGCGAATTTGGCTGTCGCTGTAGGCCTCGGTCTGATAGACGCGCCGGCTGTCGTTGGGTATGAAGACATAGATGCACACCTTTCCCTTGGGTTGCCTTCGGTCGGTGACGAAATAGCCCAGCTGGTTGAACTCGTCGATGGCGTAGAACAGGTCGCCACCCTCTGAGGCGAAGGGCATGCCCAGGTTCTCTGGACGCAGGAAGACGCCCCTCTCGCTGTCGTAGCGGGTGACGAAAATGTCGAAGCCGCCAATGCTATTCTCACCCTTCTGGGCGTAGTAGAGGGTGATGCCGTCGGGCATGAGGAAGGGGTTGATGGCAGGTTCCCGGCCTATGCCCTCGATGGGGCGCGGCTTCGTCCACTGGTTGGCAATGAAGTCGGTCTCGGCAATGAGGGTGTCGGCGGTGGTGGTCAGGCGGTGGTCGCCCATCTCGTTGGTAAAGGTGCCCAGTCCGTCCGTCTGCGTCAGTTTACCGATATGGCGCGACAGGGGTATATGGCTCATGAAGTCATCACGGTCCACCACCATGCTGTCGACAAACACCACGCGCTGGGTGGCGGCCAGCATCTGCGTGATGCGAGGGTCTTCCACTGGCTCCTCCACCTTTTGCTTTTTCACGTTGCGTCCCCTGCGCTGGGCAGTGGCTGACAGCGAGAGGGTGAGCAGGAGTAGCGTGACCCACAGTTTATACTTTGTTATTTTCATGCTTCTTGAATTAATAGCCCAAAGGTACGAAAAAATAGTGTAATCTGGCGTTTTGCTGCTGAAATATTAAGTGTTTTTAATAGTAAGGCGCCCGTTGGCAATGATTTCGGCTGTTTGGCTGGGGCTGTAGAGGCTCCTCGGAAAAACGGGGCGGCGCCGCGTGAAAATTTCTCACGTGAGATTTTTTCACGGGAGGCCTTCCCAGAAAAATTTCTCACGTGAGAAATTTTTCCCCGCCGTCCCCCCTTGCTGCAACACTGTTGCAGCATAGTGGAACGGAAGGGGCGGAGGAGGCCGGGGCTACCCCAGCTTGCCTTCGCGCTCCAAGGCGTTCCACATGGAGAAACGCACCTCTGGGTTCAGCGCCTCGGCCTGTTCAAACAGCTGGCGGGCGGTGGTGCGGTTGGTGTCGCGCTCGTAGGGGCACAGCTTCACCTGCTTCTCGTAGTGGCTCAGCTCGGCATACTGGCTGATGAGCTTTTCGGGAATGAGGCAGAGGGGCCTGATGATCTGCAGCGGCATTTTCACCATCTGCAGCCTGGGTGGCATGGTGTCGAAGCGGCCCTGATAGAGTAGGTTCATCAGACAGGTGTGGAGCAGGTCGTCCTGGTGGTGGCCCAGGGCAATCTTGTTGCAGCCCAGCTGTTGCGCCAGGTTGAAGAGCTGCTTGCGGCGATACCACGAGCAGAGGAAACAGGGCGGCTTCTGCTTTTCTTCTGGGGAAGAAGCCTCGAAGTTGGTGGTGACCAGGTGAAGGGGAACGCCCAGTGTGGCACAGAACTGCTCCAGGAAGGAGGTGTCGGTCTCGTAGCTGATGTTCTCCATGCGCACGTGGATAGCCTCCACCCGAAACCGTGGATGGCTGATGCGTGCCCTTCGGGCCAGCAACTCGGTGAGCAGCAGCGAGTCCTTGCCGCCAGAAAGGCCAATGAGCACGTGGTCATCGTCCTCCAGCAGCTTGTAGGTGGCAAAAGCCCTGACAAAGCGCTCGTTCAGCTTCTTGAACAGAATGTCCTTCTCGCTCCTCACTTTTCACTCCTCACTTCATAAACACCAGATACACGGCCAGGATGATGAAGATGAAGGCCAGGATGTGGTTCCAGTGCAGCTGCTGCCCCTGGAACATGATGTTGGCAATGATGGCGAAGACAAAGAGCGAGATACACTCCTGCACCACCTTCAGCTGCACCAGCGAGAAGGGACCGCCGTTGCCCACGAAGCCCAGCCGGTTGGCTGGCACCTGACAACAATATTCGAAGAAGGCGATGCCCCATGAAAAAACGATGACGCCCAGCAGGGGCCACGACCGCGAGACGCCCGTCTCGCTAAGCTTTAAATGCCCATACCAAGCCAGCGTCATGAAGACGTTGCTCAGTATGAGCAGGATAATGGTATAAAGTCCGTTCATATTTGCTTGCGTTTGTTGCCGTGATGCAGCAACATGCTGAACTATTGCTTCTGTAGGTAATCGTCCATGTTCTGAGCGGCACGGCGGCCGTCGCCCATGGCCAGGATGACCGTGGCACCACCGCGAACGATGTCGCCACCGGCGAAGATCTCGGCACGCGACGACTGCATCTGCTCGCTGACCACGATGGTGTTCTTACGGCCCAGCTCCAGGCCTTCGATGCTCTTGGGCACCAGCGGGTTGGGGCTAACGCCCACGGCCACGATGACCTGGTCCACGTCGAGCGTCACCGTCTTGCCCTCCACGGGCACGGGGCTGCGGCGTCCACTGGCGTCGGGCTCGCCCAGCTCCATCACCTGCAGCACGGCTTGACGCACGGCGCCGGTCTCGTCGCCAATGTACTCGATGGGGTTGTGGAGCGTGAGGAAGCGGATGCCCTCCTCCTTGGCGTGCTTCACCTCCTCCAGTCGGGCGGGCATCTCCACCTCCGAACGGCGGTAGACCAGCGTGACATCGGCACCCAGGCGCTTGGCCGTGCGGCAGGAGTCCATGGCTGTGTTGCCGCCGCCCACGACGAGCACGCTCTTGGCGGGGTTCAGCGGTGTGTCGGTCTCGGGATTGGCTGCATCCATCAGGTTTACACGCGTCAGATATTCGTTCGACGACATGATGTTGATGAGATTCTCGCCGGGGATGTTCATGAAGTTGGGCAGTCCGGCGCCGCTGCCCACGAAGATGCCTCGGAAGCCCTGCTGCTCAAGCTGCTCCACAGTGATGGTCTTGCCCACGATGACGTCGGTCTGGAAGTGTACGCCCATGCGGGCCAGGTTCTGAATCTCCACGTCTACAATCTTGTTGGGCAGACGGAATTCGGGAATGCCGTACTTCAGCACGCCGCCAATCTCGTGCAGCGCCTCGAAGACGTAGACGTCGTAGCCCTTCTTCACCATGTCGCCTGCAAAGCTCAGGCCGGCAGGACCGCTGCCCACCACGGCCACCTTGATGCCGTTGGAGGGGGCAATCTCGGGCATGGCAATGTTTCCACTCTCGCGCTCATAGTCGGCGGCGAAACGCTCCAGATAGCCGATGGCCACGGGCTTCGACCCCATCTTCAGGTGGATGCAGCGGCTTTCGCACTGCTTCTCCTGCGGACAGACACGGCCGCAGACGGCGGGCAGCGACGAGGTGTTCTTCAGCACCTTGGCGGCAGCGAGGAACTGGCCGCGCTCAATATTCTTCACAAACGACGGGATGTCGATGCTGACGGGGCAGCCCTCCATACACGATGGCTTGGCGCAGTCCAGGCAGCGCTTGGCCTCCTGCATGGCCATCTCCTTCGTCAGGCCGGTGTTCACCTCTTCGGTGCGTGTGGTGGCGCGATACACGGGGTCCAGCTCGGGCATGACAACGCGCTCAATCTGGGCACGCTCCTTGGGTTTCATCGAGGCGCGCAGCTGCTTGCGCCATTCGGCGTCGCGACTTAAAGCCTCCCCAAGCCCCTCCAAAGGAGGGGGTGTCTGGTTAGATGAAGTTGCGGAATTATCGTTGGAATTTTGTATCTGAACATCCCCTCCTTCGGAGGGGCTTGGGGAGGCCTTTTGATGCTCCTCATAATGCTCCAACTCCTCCTGCTCGGCGCGCTTGAAGGTTCCCATGCGCTTGAACATCTCGTCCCAGTCGACGAGTGCTCCGTCGAACTCCGGACCGTCGATGCAGACGAACTTCGTCTTGCCGCCGATGGTCAGGCGGCAGGCACCGCACATGCCCGTGCCATCGACCATGATGGTGTTCAGGCTGACTTCGCAGGGAATGCCGTGCTTCTGGGCCGTGAGGTTCGAGAACTTCATCATGATGGGAGGACCGATGGCAAAAACCTTGTCCACGTGTTCCTGCTCAAAGAACTTCTCCATGCCTACGGTCACCACGCCTTTCTCACCATAGCTGCCGTCGTCGGTCATGATGATGACCTCGTCGCTGCTCTCGCGCACCTTGTCTTCAAGGATGATGAGGTCTTTAGAGCGTCCAGCCATGACAGAGAGAACGCGGTTGCCCGCTGCCTTCAGCGCCTGGATGATGGGCAGCATGGGGGCTACGCCCAGACCGCCGCCGGCACATACCACCGTGCCATATTTCTCGATGCGTGTGGGGTTACCCAACGGGCCAACGACATCGGCCACGAAGTCACCCACACCAAGGGCGCAGAGTTTCTTAGACGAAAGCCCCACCATCTGTACCACCAGCGTGATGGTGCCTTTGTCGATGTCGGCACCGGCAATGGTGAGCGGCATACGCTCGCCCTTCTGGTCAACACGCACTATGACGAAGTTGCCGGCTTTGCGGCTACGGGCTATCAGCGGAGCCTCTATCTCGAAGAGAAAAACCTTCTCAGAGAATTGCTCCTTTCTTACTATTTTATTCATAAATGCTTTGTTTTGTTACATTTTGGGTGCAAAGGTACGAATAAGCAAGCAAAATGCAAAGAAAAAAGCTACTTTTCTTTGCATTTTTGATTGAAAAGATGATGTAGGGCTACTTCATGCTGAGCACCACGATGCTGTGGGCTGGCATCTTCACGCTGAGCGTGCCGTCCTTGGCCAGTTTGGCGTCCGTGAATGCTGTGGGCGCAACGCGGTTGGGATGCTCGAAATCGTTATAGTCGTCGGCCTTCTTGCTGGTAAGGATGCGGCCACTTACACTTTTGGCCTTGAAGCCATCCAGGCTGACGCTGACGGTCTGCTCTTTATCGAGCGAAACGTTGGTCAGGGCCAGGATGATGCTGCCGTCCTGCGTCTTAGCGGCCGAAGCTGAAATCAGCGGGCAAGGACGATAGCCGGCATCCTGAGCGTTTTCTTTCTCCTTAAAGTAGGCTTTGCTTACAGGCATAATCTCTGTCTTCAGGTCCACGGGCAGGTAGGTGGCTTCCTGGAAGGGGGTGTACATCTCGAAGACGTGATAGGTGGGGGTGAGCACCATGTGTCCTGTTCCCTCCTGGTCGGTAAGGATCATCGACTGAAGCACGTTCACCACCTGGGCAATGTTGGCCATCTTCACGCGGTCGGTGTACTTGTGGAACACATTGAGCGTCAGGGCAGCCACGAAGGCGTCGCGCAGGGCGTTCTGCTGATAGAGGTGGCCGGGAATAGTGCCAGGCTCCTCGTCCCACCAAGTTCCCCATTCGTCGACGAGCAGGCCGATGTGTCCCTCAGGGTCTTTCTCGTCCATGATGGCCTTGTGCTTTTTGATGACCTCTTCTATTTCCAGGCACTTGCCCAGCGCCCAGTAATACTGGTCGTCGTTGAAGTTGATGGCCGAGCCTTTCGAGCCATTCCAGCCCGAGCAAGTGTAGTAGTGCAGGCTGATGCCATGCATCTGCCGTCCGATGTTCTCCATGAGCACCTTTGTCCAGTTGTAGTCGTAGTCGCTGGCGCCGCTGGCAATGCGATAGAGACGGTTTTGGCCCTGGTCGCGCAGGTAGGTGTTGAACTTGCGATATTCATTGCTGTAGTATTCGGGCGTCATGTTGCCGCCGCATCCCCAGGCCTCGTTGCCAATGCCGAAGTATTTCACTTTCCAAGCCTTGTCGCGGCCGTTCTGCCGGCGCAGACGCGCCATGGGGGTGTCGCCGTCGCTGGTCATGTATTCCACCCATTGGGCCATTTCCTTCACGGTGCCGCTGCCTACGTTTCCGCTGATGTAAGGCTCGCAGCCCAGCATCTCGCAGAGATTCAGGAACTCATGCGTGCCGAAGGAGTTGTCCTCAATGGTACCGCCCCAGTTGTTGTTGCGCAGAGAGGGCCGCTGATCCTTCGGGCCAATGCCGTCCATCCAGTGATAGTCGTCGGCAAAGCAGCCTCCAGGCCAGCGCATCACGGGAATCTTGAGGGCTTTCAAGGCATCGAATACGTCCTTGCGATAGCCCTGAATGTTGGGAATCTTCGAGTCTTCGCCCACCCAAAGGCCGCCGTAGATGCAGGAGCCCAGATGCTCGGAGAACTGTCCGTAAATCTCTCGGTTGATTTTTTGCTGCCCCTGTCCCACGTGTATGGTGGCGGTGGCATCCTGAGCAGTTGCTGAAAGTGAGAATGACACAACTGCAAGAGCGGTGAAAAGCAATTTTTTCATGATGATGGTATTATTTGTTAATCTTGAAGGTCATGGTAGTCTTTCCCATGGTGATGTTGTCACCATTGTAAAGCTTGATGGTGAGTCCCTGGTCAATGGCTTTGCCGTTCACCGTCACCGGATTCAGGCTTTTCAGCACACAGAACATGTAGGCAAGGCCTCCCTTTTCATCGGGAACAATGTCGATGCGTACTGACTGACGGCTCATCTCTGGATCGTCGAATTCCACGTCTGACGGCTTCTGCCTGTCTTTGCGGCCAATGAACGTCTGGTTTTGTTGCAGCAGGTACTTTTTCTTGCTGAACATGCCGCCCCATTGCAAGAAGGCTTCATGCCTTTGCTCACCTCCACTGACAGGCCCGTTAGGCATAGGTGGCGCAGGGGTAACGGCCATGGGAGTGATGAGCAGGCCCATAGCAGGCTTTTTCTTCTTTGTGGGCAAGAAGGTGTCGGCCTGGCTATCCACATTTACCTGGAACTCTGTGTGGCAAATGCTGCAGCTGAAGACTTGCTGGCCACCGACACTTGGACATATTCTCACTTCGTTATTGCAGCATGGGCATATCCATCCACATTCTTTGTTTAAAATGGCAAATTCGTTGAGTACGTATCGCCCTTCCTTCATTACCGGAGTGCCAATAATGCGCAGAGCGTTCTGATTGCTTTCTATAGGTGTCATGTAATATTCTATATAAATAATGATGTATGGATTTGCAAAGTTAAACATATTTTTCCAAATAATCAGGGAAAGCGCAAAAAAATTTCCAATTTATTTGTCGGTTTTGTAAAAATGTTATAATTTTGCATCCGAAAACGACAAAACGAAAGAACAATGTCAAAATTTGGTGCATACTTTTATTTTTACTTTTACTTTGCAAACCATTGTGAAGCGGAAGGTCGTATGGATTGAGATTGACAGCTAACAAACGAATAACAAAACTTCAGCCCCGCTTCACAGAACAGTGAAAACGGGGCTGTCGTATTTAAAGAGCGAAATATTGAATTAAAAGATGAAGAGAATAGCAATACAAGGCGAAATAGGGTCGTTTCACGACATTGCCGCCCATCAGTATTTTCAAGGTGAGCAACTGCAACTCATCTGTTGCCAAACGTTTGAGCAGGTCTACGAGAGCATTGCCCAAGACCCCACAGTCATTGGCATGGCGGCCATTGAGAATACCATTGCAGGCAGCCTGCTTCACAACTACGAGCTGCTGCGCAACAGCGGCACCACCGTGGTGGGCGAGCATAAGCTGCACATCACTCACTGCATCTGTTGCCTGCCCGAAGACGACTGGGACACCATCACTGAAGTACATTCTCACCCTGTGGCGCTGATGCAGACGCGCAACTATCTGTCGAGCCATCCGCAACTGCGAGTGGTGGAAGCTGACGACACGGCTGGTGCTGCCAAGATGATTGCCGAACGCCATCAGCGGGGATGGGCAGCCATCTGCCATGCCGATGCAGCACGCCTATACGGGCTGAAAGTGCTGGAGGACGGCATTGAGGACAACAAGCACAATTTCACCCGTTTCCTGGTTTGCTCCATGCCCCAGAAAGCCGACCTTCTCCGCCCGTTAGTAGAGACCAACAAGTCGAGCATTGTCTTTGCCTTGCCTCACGAGGAAGGCTCGCTCTCGGCCGTATTGGCCATCCTTTCGTTCTACAAGATCAACCTGACGAAAATCCAGTCGCTGCCCATCATTGGCCGCGAATGGGAGTACCTGTTCTACGTTGACGTGACCTACAACGACCTGACGCGCTATCGCCAGTCGATAGACGCCATCATCCCCTTAACCCGTGACATGAAAATCTTAGGAGAATATAAAGAAGTATGATACAACCAGCAGAAAGACTCAACTTAGTGAGTGAATACTACTTCAGCCGAAAGCTGAAGGAGGTGGCTCAGATGAATGCCCAGGGCAAAGACATTATCAGCCTGGCCATTGGCAGTCCCGACATGCCGCCTTCAGAGAAAACCATCAGCAAACTGTGTGAGGTGGCCCATGACCCTACGGCCCACGGCTATCAGCCCACTATGGGCACGCCCGAACTGCGTCAGGCCATGAGCGGCTTCTATCGCCGGTGGTACGGCGTGGAACTCGATGCAAACAAGGAGATTCTTCCGCTCATAGGCTCGAAGGAAGGCATCCTCCATGTCACCTTGGCCTTCGTCAATCCCGGCGACGAGGTGCTGGTGCCCAATCCGGGCTATCCCACCTACACCTCGCTTTCCAAGCTGCTGGGTGCCAAGGTGGTGTACTACGATTTGCTGGAGAACGACAATTGGCGTCCAGACTTCGACAAACTGCAGCAGATGGACTTGTCGAGAGTGAAGCTGATGTGGACCAACTATCCCAACATGCCGACGGGTGCCCCTGCTTCGGCCGACCTTTACGAAAAGCTGGTCAGCTTTGCACGTGAGAAGGGAATAGTGGTGGTGAACGACAACCCCTACAGCTTCATCCTCAACAACCAGCGTCCGCTCAGCATCCTTCAGGTGCTGGGCGCAAAGGAGTGCTGCATAGAGTTCAACAGTATGTCGAAGAGCCACAACATGCCAGGCTGGCGCGTGGGCCTTTGTGCTGCCAACGAAACGTTTATATCGTGGATACTGAAAGTGCAGAGTAACATTGAAAGCGGCACCTTCCGTGGCATCCAGTTGGCGGCAGCCGAAGCCTACAAGAACAGCGACGACTGGCACCATGAATACAATGTGGAAACCTATGCCCGCCGCCGCCAGTATGCCGAGCAGATCATGACAGCCCTGGGCTGCACCTTCGACCCGAATCAGGTGGGTATGTTCCTATGGGGCCGCATACCTAATATATATAATAATGTGGAGGAACTCACCGAGCGCGTACTCCACGAGGCCCGTGTCTTCATCACCCCAGGTTTCATTTTCGGTTCAAATGGCGAGCGCTACATTCGCATCTCGCTCTGCGCCAAGGAGGAGAAGATTCAGGAAGCATTGGAAAGAATAGAATCCCACCCCCTGCCTCTTCCCAAGGGAGGGGAGCCTCGATAGACCAGGGGTGGACAACAATAATAAACAGAATAATAGTAACAACTTAAAAAATGGAGACCCCCGCAGCAACCAAGCTCCCCTTCCTTGGGGAGGGGCAGGGGGTGGGCTTATGGAACTAGATTTACAACCGCTGAACCTGCCCAGCGACAACGAACGTCCGTTTGTCATAGCAGGCCCCTGCTCGGCTGAGACCGAGGAACAAGTGATGACTACCGCCCGTGAACTGGCCATGAAAGGCTGCCACAACTTCCGGGCTGGCGTGTGGAAGCCTCGCACCAAGCCAGGTGGCTTCGAGGGCAATGGTGAGAAGGCACTGCCCTGGCTGCAGCAGGTGAAGAAAGAGACAAAGATGCTCGTATCGACCGAGGTGGCCACGCCCGAGCATGTGGAGCTGGCCCTGAAATATGGCATCGACATCCTGTGGATAGGGGCACGCACCAGTGCCAACCCCTTTGCCGTGCAGGCCCTGGCCGACTCGTTGCGAGGGGTGGATGTGCCCGTGTTTGTGAAGAACCCCGTCAACCCCGACCTGGAGTTGTGGATTGGTGCCTTGGAGCGCATCAACCAGGCTGGCGTGAAGCGCCTTGGAGCCATCCATCGCGGCTTCTCCAGCTACGACAAGAAAATCTATCGCAACATGCCCATGTGGCAGATACCCATTGAGCTGCGCCGCCGCATTCCCGACCTGCCCATTATCAGTGACCCCAGCCACATTGGCGGACGCAGGGAACTCATTGCTCCCCTCTGCCAGCAGGCCATGGACCTGGGCTTCGATGGGCTTATCGTCGAGAGCCATTGCGACCCCGACAAGGCTTGGAGCGATGCCTCGCAGCAGGTGACTCCCGACGTGCTCGACTACATCCTCTCGCTGCTGGTCATCCGCGACGAGAACACCACCACCGAGGGCATTCAGCAGTTGCGCAAGCAGATTGACGAGCTCGACAACCAGCTCATGGACCTGCTGGCCAAGCGCATGCGAGTGTGCCGTGAGATTGGCCAGTACAAGAAGGAGCACAACATGACCGTGCTGCAGGCTTCGCGCTACAACGAGATACTGAACAAGCGCGGTGCCCAGGGTGCCCTCTGCGGCATGGGACCTGAGTTTGTGGCCCATGTCTTCGAGAACATCCACGAGGAGAGCGTGCGCCAGCAAATAGAGATTATCAATAAATAGCATCATCATGAGCAATATTAAGCAAACGATTCTCGCCGCCATCTTCACCCTCTGCGGCGTGACCAGTGCCCAGGCACAGAAGATTCAAGTAGTAGACGAGAGCGGGCAGGGCATCGGCCTGGCCAGCGTGACCGACGGCAACGGTGTGCTCATCGGCCTGACCGACATCAATGGCGTCCTTGCCGACGTGAAGGGCAACCAGACCGTGGCCATCACCCACGTGGCTTACAAGCCGAAGACGGTCGCCGTGGCCAGTCTTTCTGGCGGTCGCGTCACGATGGAGGTCAATGACTTCGGCCTCGACGAACTCGTGGTCAAGCCCAAGCCGCTGCTCTACACCGAGCTGTACTATCGCTTCTATGCCTACGTAGACGACTCGCTGCGTACCTTCGTTGCCGGCATTGTGCCCTACACGTGGAATTTCCAGAAAAAGAAACAAACCGCCAAGTTCTCTGATTACGCCTGTGCCGTCTTCAATCTGAAGGATGTATCCTGGTGGAAGGTCAGGTCGGAGAGCTTGGTTAAGGGTGCCCTCAGGTCCAATCCTGCTGAGAAGAATCTGAGCAATGGCTCGTGGAAAAAGGAGCTTTTCATAGAACAAGTGCCGCTTGGTGAGAACCGCTGGGCCATTGTCAACCCCGTTGACACGGTGGGCACACTGGTGCGTGCCAACGGCATGAGCACCTTTACCGTCGACGGCGCTAAGGTGCAGATGTATGCCAATGAGCAGAAGGGTCAGACAAAGATGCTGAAACGTCGGCAGGAAAAGAACTATGCCTACGAGTATGTGGAAGTGTTCCGCATCAACGACGATGGTGAGGTGGGGAGCGAGGACTATGTGATGTCGCTCAACCACTGGGAGCATGATGGCGGCAAGGGCCGCGAGACCTACATCGTCGAGGCATGGGTAACCGACCGTGGCTA
>JAFPTC010000141.1 GCA_017400455.1 Prevotella sp.
CAGCGAGAACTGGCTGAAAGGCTCGGTGGAATACGAGAACGAGGAGTTCCAGCATCTGGGCAGCGTGGCCACTAACAAAGGCTACTCCGACTGGGCCACGACGGCCATTCCTGCCGATGTGAAGACCATGTGGTACCGTTTCTCGCGCCGCGAGGACGACTACTGCATCGAATGCTCCACGGATGGCGAGAAGTTCAGCCAGATGCGCATCTGCCACATGTATGCCGGAGCCGACGAGATCAGTTTTGGCATCTATGCCTGTTCGCCCGAGGAGTCATCCTTCACCGCAGTCTTCTCCGACATGAAGATTACCGAGTGCGCATGGAAGGCTCACGACGGCCAGCAGCCCGACAAGTAATAGTACAAGATGAATCGGAGTTTATGCAGAAGAAGTTTTCTGCCGCCAAAGTTTTGAAACAGGCGTTACAGATTGGCGGGCGCGAGTGCCGAGGGGCGAGCTACGCCGCCCCTTTGTTTTCGGGGCTTTCCGGCGGCGAAGGGGACGCAGGTTTTTTACGCCTTCGCCAGTGGCGGCTCAGCTGTTCTTCTTATAGCTCTGAACGGCCCATGCGGCCATGAAAAGGCCGATGGCGAGCAGGGCAAAGACCTGATGGGCCACGTCGCGGAAGCCGCCGCCACGGATGAAGACGGTGCGGATGGCGTCGATGAAGTAGTGCATCGGGTTGACATAGGTGGTCAGGTAGGCCCAGTGGGGCATGGAGCGCGTGGGCGTGAAGAGGCCGCTGAGCAGCATGATGCAGACAATGAAGAACCACATGACGAACATGGCTTGTTGCATGGTGTCGCTGTAGTTGGAGATGATGAGTCCGAAGGAGGAGAAGAACAGCGCCAGCAGCATGGCGAGCACATAGACGAGCCAGAGCGGTCCGGCGGGCGCGAGGCCGTAGACGAGCCAGGCCAGCAGCAGGCAGACGCTGACCACGAAGAGGGCGATGAGCCAATAGGGGATGAGCTTGGAGAGGATGAAGGCCCCCTTCGACACGGGGGTGACGTTGATTTGCTCGATGGTGCCGGCCTCCTTCTCGCCCACGATGTTGAGCGTGGGCAGGAAGCCCGTCATCAGCATCATCACGATGGCCAGCAGGGCGGGAACCATGTAGAGCTTGTAGTTCTGGTGGGGGTTGTAGAGGAGGAGAGGGGAGGGGAGATGGGGGGGCTGCGACGATGTCGCAGCAAAGGAGACCGGGGGGGCGGAGGAAGAGGAAGAGGAGGGGGAAGCGACGATTTGCGAGAGGTAGGCGCTGCCCATCGAGCCCTTCGTGCCGTTCACGGCGTTGGCGGCAATGAGGTACTGGCCGTCGCGAATCTCCAGGATGATGTCGGCCTGGCCCCGCTCAACGTCGTTCATGGCCTCGGCATAGGTGGCCTTCTGGCCGTTGAAGATGAAGTAGTTGCTGGCGGCTATCTGCTGTACGAGCCGCTGCGACTCCACGCTGTGGTCGATGTCCACCACGTCAACGCGGATGTTCTTCACCTCCATCTGCATCACCCACGGCATGACGCACATAATCATGATGGGAAACAGGACGATGAGCTTGGGCAGAAAGGCGTCGCGGCGAATCTGCAGGAATTCCTTCTGTATAAGATATTTCAGTGTCATCGGTTATTCCAGTCTAACGTTAAACTTCTTCAATGCAACAGTGAGCAGCAGGGCGGTCATGCCTGTCAGGACCAGCACCTCCTTGGCCACCTCGCCGATGCCCACGCCCATGATCATCAGCTTGCGCATGGCGTCAATGTAGTAGCGGGGCGGCACCACGGCGGCTACCCATTGTAGCACTTGGGGCATCGACTCCACGGGGAACATCATGCCCGAGAGCATCACCACGGGCATGAGCAGCACCATGGCCGAGAGGAGCAGGGCCACGAGCTGCGTCTGGGCAATATTGGAGATGAGCAGTCCGAGCGAGAGCGCCAGCAGGATGTAGATGATGCTCACCGCCACGATCCAGAACAGCGATCCGGCCAGGGGCACGCCCAGCACGTAGCGGCTCATGAGCAGAATGACGACGAGGATGGTGAACGCCAGCACCAGATAGGGCACGGCCTTGGCTATGATGACCATCAGCGGGCGCACGGGCGAGACCAGCAGCACCTCCATCGTGCCCCGTTCCTTCTCGCGCACGATGCTGATAGAGGTCATCATGGCGCAGATGAGCATCAGCAGCATGCCCATGATGGCCGGCACGAAGTTGTAGGCCGACTTCATCTGCGGGTTGTAGAGGAGCTTGGTGGAAAGGGACGAGCGGTGGGCGGCGAGCGGCGCGAGGATGGTCTGCTGGGCAAAGTTGGTCCACTGCTGCGCCATGTTGGGGTCGGAACCGTCAACTATCAGCTGCACGCCGCTCTTGCGGCTGGCAAAATCTTTTCCAAACACCACGGCCATGTCGGCCTGCTGGCTGCGGATGAGCCGTTCGGCCTCCTGCGGCGTGGCCACGGTGTGGGTGATGGAGAAATACTCCGACTGCGCGAGCCTGTCAACGGCCTGCTGCGTCTGGAGGTCCATCTGCGAGGTGACTACCACCGTGCGCACGTTCTTCACGTCCGTGGTGATGGCAAAGCCAAAGAGCAGCATCATCACCACGGGCATGCCGAAGAGGATGAGCATCGTGCGCTTGTCGCGCAGGATGTGCTTGGCTTCTTTAATGACGAAAGAAAGGAATTGTTTCATTTCTTTTTTGGGTTTTTCGAGATTTCGATATTTCGAGATTTCGGAATTTCGAGGTGGCGAGATGCCGATATTTCGAAATCTCGATCTCTCAATGATTAATCCGCCGAGCGTGTGGCCTGTCGCGCCAGGTAAGTGAACACGTGGTCCATGTCGGGCTGGTTGAACCGTGCCTTCAACTCGGCGGGCGTGCCGAGCGCGCTAATCTTCCCGTCGACCATGATGGAGATGCGGTCGCAGTATTCGGCCTCGTCCATGTAGTGGGTGGTCACGAACACGGTGATGCCGCGACGGGCCGCGTCGTAGATCAGCTCCCAGAACTGGCGGCGCGTGGCGGGATCGACGCCGCCCGTGGGCTCGTCGAGGAACACCACGCCCGGCTCGTGAAAAATCGAGACCGAGAACGCCAGCTTCTGCTTCCAGCCCAGAGGCAGGCTCTTCACCAGCGTGTCCTTGTGCTCCGTGAACTTCAGGCGGCGCAGCAGCTCGTCGGTCTTCAGGCTTATCTCTTCATCTCTCATGCCATAGATGCCGGCGAAGAGGCGGATGTTCTCGCTGACGGTCAGGTTTTCGTAGAGCGAGAACTTCTGCGACATATATCCTATGTGCCGCTTAATCTGTTCATGCTCCGTGCGGATGTCAAAGCCGCAGACGCTGCCCGTTCCGCTGGTGGGCTGGTTCAGTCCCGTCAGCATGTGCATGGCCGTGGTCTTCCCGGCGCCGTTGGCCCCCAGGAAACCGAAAATCTCGCCTCGCCTGACGCTGAACGAGATGTCGTCAACGGCATGGAACGTGCCGAAGGCCTTCACTAAGTGCTCCACCTCAATCACGTTCTCCTGCTCCGTCTGCTGTGACATGGTCGCAGCCTTCTCAATCCCCGGCGGATTAAAGATATCCCTGAACTCATCCAAGATAGCATCGGGCGTGCCGATGCCTTTCACCACGCCATGGTCGAGAAAAGCCACGCGCTGGCAGCAGCGCACCTCGTCAAGGTAGGGCGTCGAGGCAACAATGGTGATGCGTCCCTGAAGCGTGCCCAGCATCTCCCAGAACTCCTTCCGGCTCACGGGGTCAACGCCCGTGGTTGGCTCGTCGAGGAACAGCACGCTGGGCGAATGGACCAGTGCACAGCAGAGCGCCAGTTTCTGCTTCATGCCTCCCGACAGCGCTCCGGCCTTGCGGTTTTTAAAGCGTTCTATTTGCGAGTAGATGGCTCGGATGTTGTCGTAGCCCTCCTCCACGGTGGTTCCGAAGAGCGTGGCGAAGAACTTCAGGTTTTCCTCAATGGTAAGGTCTTGGTAGAGCGAGAACTTTCCCGGCATATAGCCCACCCGGCAGCGCACGCTGCGCATCTGCTTCACCACGTCGAAGCCGTCAACCGAGGCGGAGCCTTCGTCGGGCAACAGCAGCGAGCAGAGAATGCGAAACAGCGTGGTCTTGCCAGCGCCGTCGGGGCCTATGAGGCCAAACACCTCGCCCGCGCCGACAGCGAGCGACACGTCGCTGAGAGCCTGCAACGCCCCGTAGCGCTTGCTCACATGGTTCACTTCAATGGCGTTCATAGTTTCACCTCTCCGTACATACCAATTTTTATAAACCCGTCGTTCTTCACGGCTATCTTCACGGCGTACACCAGGTCGGCCCGCTCGTCGTCGGTCAGGATGGTCTTGGGCGTGAACTCCGAGCGCGAGGAAATCCAGGTGACGGTGCCGTCGTAAGTCTTCCGCTGCTGGTCGCCATAGTCGGCAAACACTTTTACCTGCTGCCCCAGCTTCAGGCTTTGCAACTGCGCCGATGTGACGTAGGCCCGCAGGTACATTTCCTGTACGTCGGCCATTTTAAACAGCGGTTTGCCCACCGTGACGAACTCGCCCCGCTCCACATACTTCTCCAGCACCGTTCCCTTGGTGGGCGCGGCTACGTGGCATTTGCCGAGCATGTCGCGCAGCTGTTCTATTTGCACGTCTGCGGTTGAGAGCTGCGCGTTGAGCGTCGAGAGCTGCGTGTTCAGCGAGCTCACCTGTGCGTCTAACTGCTTCTGAAGCACTTTTACCTGGCTCGAAGCATCGTCGAGCATCTTCGCGGGTGCTGCGCCGTCGGCCACCAGCTCACGGTATCGCTGTTCGTCCATCCGGGCCTTGGCCAGCTGCTGCCGCGTGGCGGCAATCTGGCGCTCCATGTCGGGTTTCTGGCTCTGGTAGACATCCTTCGTTGCTCCCAGCTGCTGAATCTTCAGCCACGTCTGCGTGGTGTCTATCAGTCCCACCTCCTGGCCTTGGCCTATGCTGTCGCCCTCGTTGACGCTGAAGGTCAGCAGTGCTCCGCTCTGTTCGGCAAACACGGTGGTTTCCGTAGCCTCAAACGTGCCGGTGGCGTCATATTCCTTCTCGCTATTGGCGCAAGCGGTCATCATCATGACGGCGCCTGTCAGTGCAATCATCTTTCTCATATTATTATTAATTGTTCGTGGTAAATTTATGGTCGTACATCTCCTTCAGCATTTCTATCTCGTGCATCGACTGTTGCACGCGGGCAGCGTTCTCCTGGTTAATCTCGTGCACCAGGTCGTTCACGTCGATGATGCCATGCGCCAGTTTCGACTCGGCCGCCCTTCTCACGGCAGCGCGCAGGGCTATGATTTCCTCGTCGTCGGCCATCAGCTTCCGGTAGCGGCCTATCTCCTCCTGCTGCTGAAGCTGCTCCAGCCGGTTGTTGAATAGGAACACCTCACGGTTCGATTCCGTCAGCTGTCGCTGCCATGCTATTTTCGCCTTGTCGTTCTTCCGCGTGTAGAGGGCGCCAATGTTCCATGTCAGGCGGGCACCGACGATGCCGTTCAGGCTCCACTGGTGGTGCATCATGTCCTCGAACATGTTCAGTCCGGGATAGCCGTAATAGCCCTGCGCGAACACGCCGAGGCGGGGCATCAGCGCCGCGTTCAGTCCGCGCTCCTGAGCGTCGGCCAGGCTCAGCTGGGCGTCGAAAAGCTTCATCTCGGGCCTTAGCCCCTCCCGCTGCGAGGCTACGGGCGAAGGCTTCCTTGCTTCCTTCACCTCGATGCCGCAGAAGGTAGAGAGCATCCTGGTCAGCATGCGCTTCTGCGACTCCAGGCTGTTGGCCTGCTGCACTGCGTTCAGCCGCTCGGCCTTCACGTTCAGCCAGTCGCTCTCAGCCGCCGTACCGCCTTTCACCATAGCCTCCAGCTTCCGCTCGTTGCCCGCCAGCAGTGTTTGCAAATCCTTGTTCAGCAGCATCTGCTCGTCGAGCATAAGCAGCGCGAAATACATGTCGTTCACCCGTCGGCGCACCTGATACAGCGTCACGCCCGTCTCTGCTTCCTTCACCTTGCCCTGCTCTTGGGCAATGAGCTGCTGGCTGCTGATGGCCCCGCCGTCGTAGACTGTCTGCTGCACGTCGATGCCCACGCGATACTGGTCTTTCTTCAGCCCTTTCATGTCGATGCCCATGCCCGCCATCATGGTCTTCATGTCGTCGGGCCATGCCGTCACGTCGCTTTGGTACGTGGCCTGAGCCGAGGCCGTCAGCTGGGGCAGCCAGCCCTTCTGGATGTTGGCCACCGTCAGGTGCGTGGTCTTCTCGATGAGGTCATACTGGCGAATCAGCGGATAGTTCTCCTCCGCTGCCTTCCAGCATTCCTCCAGTGTCTGCCCCCAGGTGGGCAGGCCCACCAGCGACAGGGCTAAAACGAGGATTTTTTTCTTCATAGTCGTGTTCTTTTTGCTTTTCTGCTGCAAATTTACGGCTTTCCCCTGAAAAATCCATTACCCGTTTGTATGAAAAGCATGCGAATTTGTACGATTTCCGTGCTTTCTGCTCGTTTGTTTGCGAAAAAAGCACTAATTTTGCAATCGAATCGTACAATACCGCAACAACGATGAAATATTTTTCCATTGTCTCTGTCGATTTGAAAAAGCTGGCGGGAACCGAGAGTCACGTCTTCAGCAATGACGATGTGAGCATCATTCTGAACGGGCGCCCCTCGGACCATACCTTTTTCCGCGAGGGCGAGGTGTATCAGCTGCCCGAGCCTCGGTTGCTGCTCTTTCTCAGCGGCGAGGCCGACGTGCATCTCGACCTGGAGCAATATCATTTTGAGCCAGGCATGGCCATACTCACCACGCCCGACGTCATCCTGGAGTTTGAGCACATAGCCCCGGAGGTGGAGGTCTGCGGCATTGCCATGAAGGAAGGCTTGCATGTGAGCGAGCAGGTCGTGGCCAAGGCCGCGCCCAAGGACTTTGAGCTGCTGCTGCGCATGATGTATCTGCTGTGGGACGTTGCCTCGCAAACACCCTTCCGCCGCGACGCCGTGGTGCAGATGGTCAGGGCCATGGCGGCCAACGTGCAATATGTCAAGCAGGCTTCCGACCGTTCAGCGGCCACGACCATGGTCTCGCGCCATCAGCAGCTGTTTCAGCAGTTCAAGGCCCTGGTGAGCCGCCATTGCGAGGGCGAGCGCAACATCCCCTTCTATGCCGGCGAGCTTCGCGTCAGCCCCCACCACCTTTCGGCCGTCATCAGCCGGGCCAGCGGCCACAGCGTGATGTACTGGATCAACCGCGCCGTGGTGCTCCGGGCCAAGGTGCTGCTGCGCACCAGCGGACTGCTGACCTACGAGGTGGCCGAGCGACTGCACTTTGCCAATCCGCCGGCCTTCAACAATTTCTTCAAGCGCGAGACCGGCCTCACCCCCAAGGAGTATAGGGAAGGGCGGCCACAGCCCAAAACCGAATGAACACCTCAAACCGCAAGAATCATGCTCAGGGACTTCATAGCCATTGATTTTGAGACGGCCAACCAGCAGCCATCGAGCGTCTGCTCAGTGGGCGTGGTTATGGTGCGTGGCGGAAAGGTGGCCGACACGTTCTACAGCCTCATCCAGCCCGAGCCCAACTACTACAGCTACTTCTGCCAGCGGGTGCACGGGCTGGGGCCTGACGACACCGACCAGGCACCGGTCTTCTCCAAGGTGTGGCAACAGCTTGAGGAGCGTCTGGCTGATGTGTTCTTTGCCGACCAGCTTGCTTTCGACAATCGGGCCGACCTGATAGCGCGCATTCCCTTCGTTGCCCATAATGCGCGTTTCGACGAGGGTTGTCTGAAGGCGGTCTTCAGGGTGTATCAGATGGACTATCCCGACTATTGTTTCTATGACACCTTGGCGGCCTCGCGCCGCCAGTTCGGGCGCTCGCTGCCCAACCATCAGCTCCACACCGTGGCTGCCGCCTGCGGCTACGACCTCACGCATCATCATCATGCGCTGGCCGATGCCGAGGCCTGCGCCGCCATAGCGCTCTATTTGCTGTAGGGAGAAGAGTAGGGGGAGGCGCTGGAATTTTCTGGGGAGGCGCCACGTTTTTCTGGGGAGGCTCCGCGTGAAAAAATCTCACGTGAGATTTTTTTCTGGGAGGCCTCCGCAGAAAAATTTCTCACGTGAGATTTTTTCATGCGGCGTGGCCGCATTGAAAAAAGGGGTTGAGAAGACTGAAAATAATGGCTTGTTGTGATGAGGTTACAGCCCCCACATTCATCTCCCCGCACCGGGCAGCTCCAGCTCACCACCCTCCAGCAGCTGGGCATGGCTGATGGTGAAGCCCTGGCTGAGCGGCTGGCCGTTGAGGCGATAGCGATTATCGGACGAGCGGCGAATGACAAACGGCCGACGGCCGGGCTGGTTGAGCGTGACCTGCTGCAACTGCGCCCCGCCCAGGACATACTGCGGCGTCCCCGGGCAGACGGGATAGAAGCCCATCATGGCAAAAAGCTGCCAGGCCGACATCTGGCCGGCGTCGTCGTTGCCACTGAGGCCGCCCGGCGAGTCGTTATACTCCGTGGCCAGGATGTGGGCCACGCGTTGGGCCGTCTTCTCGGGCTGGCCGGCTAATGAGTAGAGCCACGCCACCTGGTGGCAAGGCTCGTTGCCATGCCAGTAACGGCCCTGGGTGAACATCGAATCGAGCTTCGCGGTGAAGCGCTGCGGACCGCCCATGAGCTGGATGAGTCCGGGAATGTTCTGCGGCACATACCACGTGTAGTGGCAGGTGGCCCCCTCGGTGATGTAGGGTTGGCGGCTCACCAAATCCTGGTTGTTGGCCCAGCGGCCGTCAGCGTGGCGCCCGTCGGCATAGCCCGTCAGGGGGTTGATGACGCCCCGCCAGTTTTCCGAGCGCCGCATCAGCTCCTCGTAGTCCTTCTTCAGGTCGGCATCCTGTGGCTGCTGGCCGTCCTGCTGCAGGCCCCTTGCCAGCTGGGCCACGCAGAAGTCATCATAGGCATACTCCAGCGTGCGGCTGGTCTGCTCCTGCTGGTGGAAAGCCTCCTTCACCGAGTCCTCCAAGGGTATGTAGCCATGGCGCAGATAGCTGTCCAGGGCGCGGCGGCCCATGCCGTTCTGATAGTCGGCAAAGTCTTTGGGCTGCTCAAAGGCGTTGCGGCGCATGAAGCGGTAGGCCTGCCGGGCGTCGAAGCCACGGATGCCCTTCACGTAGGCGTCGGCCAGCACGGAAGCGCAGTGATCGCCAATCATGGCGGCGGTGTAGCTGTTCCAGCAGGGGAAGATGGGCATCCAGCCGCCCTCCTGGGCCATGCCTACGAGCGACTGCATCATCTGGGCCGACGTCTCGGGCACGATGATGTTATAGAGCGGATGCAGGGCGCGATAGGTGTCCCACATCGAGAAGTCGCCGTAACGGAGTGATGAGTGAGGAGTGATGAGTGATGATGGTCTTGCAGGAATGCCGCTGGCAAAACGGGGATAGGCACCGTCCACATCGCTCATTTCGCGGGGCAGGAAGGAGGCGCGGTAGAGGGCGCCGTAGAACTGGTCGACGCGGGCGGTGTCGCTGTCGCTCACGTCAATGGTGTGCAGGCGCTCCGTCCATCGCTGGGCGCACTGGGCGGCCATCTGACTGAAGGTCTTCCCTCCGGCCTCGGCCTGCAGGTTGGCCTCGGCGCCCTGTCGGCTGGTGAACGAGGTGGCCATGCGCAGCTCCAGGGGATGGCCTCGGCGGGCTTGGAACACGAGCGTGAGCGTTGGGCCCTGGCGGCTGAAGGAGATGAGGCTGTCGGCATAGGTCATGACGAAGTGGCCGCTGAAGCCGGCTGGCTCGCCCCAGCCCTGATAGATGCGGTGGACGGGGTTGAAGCCATAGACCATGCGGCGCTGGGTGTCAAGCTCCACGCCGCCCTCCTGCTCGTCGCTGTTGGCGGTGACGGTGATGGCCAGCGGCCCGTCGTGCCAGGGCGTGACCCTCATGATGGCGGCATGGCTCAGGCCGGTCAGCTCCAGCAACAGTTGCTCACGAGGCAAGCTGACAGCATAATAGTTGGGATGCGACGTCTCGTCGTCATGGCTGAAAGGCGTCCCTACTACACCTGCCTCACCTACTCCACCTACCCTCCTTGCTTCCACCGTAAACGACCCATAGTCCTGCGTGCAGCCGCCCACCAGCCAGTGGCTGGCGCGGATGCCCTGGAACAGCGTGTCCTTATAATAATAAGGTGAAACGCATTTCTGCTCGGTGGGCTGCGTCTGGGGCGTCCAGAAGGTCTGGCCGTTGGGCACGAGCACGGCCGGCAGCGTCTGCCCCTTCTCCTCGCTGCCCTTGCCGAAGAGGCCGGCCGAGCGGGTGTTGGCCTGGTCGGTGCCCACCATGGTGTTCAGCGCCGAGAGCTGGCGCAGGTGCTCCATGAGGTGGATGCGCTGGGAAAGGTGGCGCTTCAGCTCCGTCCACTCGTAGAAGCCTGTAGCGGCCGAGGCCATATCGAGGTAGAGGGGACGCTCGTTGTGCAACAGCTGGACGAGCACCTTGCCGTCGGCATTCTTATAGAAAATCAGCTGCATGTTGGCGGCCATGGGCAGCACCGCATCCATGCGGTCGAAGTCCTCGTTGCCCACGCGCTGGCCCTCGGCCTTCGCTCCCATGAGGGTGAGCAGGCGGTAGAGGTTGGTGTCGTGGCCAAAGCGCAGGTCGGCGCCTGTGCTGCCGGCGGCAATGGCGGCGTCGGCATCGGCCGCTATTCGTTGCCAGAGGCTGACGGCCGAGCGGGCAGGGGCGCCGGCATTGAGGAAGTGGTCACCGTTGCAGCGCGTCATGCGGGTGTTGTTCTGCTCGTAGACGGCCTCTATCTCCTCGGCCGTGAAGAGGTCGAAGAAGGTCAGCGGAAGCGCTACGTCCTGCATGTCGGAGGCCACGGTGTGCATCTCGGTGAAAAGCTTCGTGGGATTCTCCACCTTGGAGGGGTCTATGAACAGGGCGGCGGTGAAGCGTTCGGGCGAGACCTTGAGAGGAACTGCGATGGAGGCTTCCAGCGCCTTCATCTCAGGCGATGTGTAGGCTATCCAGTCCATATCGGCCGAGTCGGTGACGGCCTCTGGCAGGCGCTGGCAGCCCTGACGGCCCAGCTCGTCGAGGAAGGCGAGCATGCTGGCGCGGCAGCGGCCGGCCACGCTGGAATGGGCCGACAATCGGGCGCCGGGGGCGAAGAGCTGGGGGAAGTTCTGATACATCCGCTGGGCTATGGCTCGGTGCTGGCGGGCGCCTAACGGCGTGAGCTGGCCACCATGACCCTTGGCGTTCTTCCACACCTTTTTCAGTCGCCGGCGCACGTCACGGCCCAGCGGCGTGAGGTTCTGTTTGTCGATGAAATGGGACAAAATCCACTCGTAGCGCTGGTCGGAGGTCATCCATCGCGAGCCATGGCGCCCGTAATGGGACAGATAGAAAGGCTCATAGCCTTGGGGCGGGGCGGCCATCGTCGTATGGGTCACGGGGTAGGCGTAGTACACGCCTCCCATTCGCTCGTATTGGGCCTGGGAGGGACTTGCCAACAGGCTGACGAGAAAGAGCAGGAGGATTCGGGGGAGTGTAGTCATGGGGTGGGGATGATGTGAGGGGAAAAACAATAGCGGGCTTAGCGGGAATCATTCTGGGCTTGCGGCTGTGGCGCCAGTTGCCAGTCTATTCCCAAGGGGTTATGCTTCATCTGGCTCACCAAATGGATGGTCAGCGAAGGGCAGTAGGTGATGGTCATCTCCGTCTGGTCTACGTCGGCTTTCACGTGGTAGCTGCCTTCGGGGGCGTGGCCCATGCTGCGCCAGACGATGCCGTCGTAGCGGAACCAGCCTTTTTCCTGCAAATCGCTGATGGCTTGGTTGGAAATGAAGGCGAAGGTGCCTTGCGGGCGATAGGTGGTGCCGTCGGCGGGGATGTCCCAGCAGAAGGTCGTCGCACGGTTGGCGACGGAGCGGGGCGTCAGATAGGTGGCCTCCTTGCAGCCCACCACCAGCGTGTCGCCCTGCCAGGAAAAGGTGAGCGGCCACGTGCGATACTGCTGGTTTAGGGTATAGGAGATGTTGAAGTTGGCCTGTGCGATGGCTGCCTGATGCCGTGGCTCCACAGGCTGAGGGACCATCGGGGACGTTTCGGGCTGGCGGTACACGGCACTTTCACGCGACACATGGAACACCAGTTCGCCGCCCTGCATCAGGTCGGCATGCTCCAGGCGGGCGTCCTTCAGCTCCCTGCCGTTCAGCATGGCCCGCTCGAAGTAGGTGCCTCGGCCCTTCACCACGGCGTGAAGCGTCTGGCCGTTGCTGAGCCTGAGGGTCCATTCGGGCAACAGCGGCGCATGGAGCAGGTAGTAGCCCTGGCCGGCGTTGGGGTAGAGGCCCAGCTGGTGGAAGGCGAGCCACGACGACATGGCGCCGCTGTCGTCGTTACCGGGCAGTCCGTCGGGTTGGTCGCTGTAGCACTCGTCAATAATCTGGCGCACGCGGTCGGAGGTCAGGTCGGGACGCCCTATCCAGTGGTAGAGGCAGGGCGTGAGAAACGACGGCTCGTTGCCCACATTGTAGCGCTGCCGCTCGAAGAACAGGTCGAGCCGCTTGCGGAAGGCCTCGGGACCGCCGCACGCCTCGATGAGGCCCGGCACATCGTGGGGAATGCTGAGTGAATATTCGGCCGAGAGGGCTTCGTAGAAGAACGTGTTCCACCATGGCAAATACCATGGGGCCACCTTCGTGACGGGCGTGTAGGGAATATGGGGGTGGAAGATTTTGGAACGGCCCCAGGGCACGGAGTCGAGCCAGCGCCCCTGGTAGTCGCGGGGCATGATGTAGCCCTTGACATCGTCCCATTCATAGTCGCTGCGCCAGAGGTTACGCCAGTTTCGCGACTGCTTCATGTACTGAGCGTAGATGTCCTGTCGTCCTAAGCCTCTCGCTACCTGGGCTAAGCAGTAGTCGTCGTAGGCATACTCCACGGTGCGAGTGCCGGCACGCGGAGTTCCATAAGGGATGTAGCCCAGTCGCCGATAATCCACCAGTCCGCCGCGCCCATGCTTCTCGTGGTCGGCGCCGGGATCGGCTTCGGCATCCTTCAGCATGGCTTGGAGCGCCAGTTCGTAGTCGATGCCCTTCACGCCCTTGGCAAAAGCGTCGGCAATGACCACCTCGGCGTTCGATCCGCCCTGCGTACGGCCATTGCAGTCGCCGCTGCGCGCATCGGGCATGTAGCCTTCGCGCTTGTAGATGTTGAGGAGCGCGTTAACCATGTCGGCCTGACGCTGCTCGTCAATCAGCGTGACGAGCGGCGTGGAGGTGCGATAGGTATCCCAGATGGCATAGAAATCGTCGTAGTAGGGGTGCTCCGTCCACTTGGGGTTTTCGCCGGTTTTGTCCACCGGCATGAGCATGGTGTGGTAGAGGGCGGTGTAGAACATGCGCTTGTCGCGGTCGGAACCCTTGACGTCGATGCGGCTCAGCAGTTGCTCCCAACACTGGCGCAGCCTGCTGAGCTGGGCGTCGAAGTTACAGTCAGGGATGTTCCTCCGCGCCTGCTGGGTGCTGACATAGGAGATGCCAACCTTGACCTGGACCAGCGTGTCTGCCCATTGCAGCACAGCGGTCTGCAATGGTTTTCGGCTGTCGTGAGGCTTCACCGACAAGGGGCGGTCGCTTTGCAAGCAAAAGTAAACGGTATAGGCATCGCCGTTGTTCCACCCGCCGCGAATGCGGCTGTAACCGACGACCTCGTGGGCGCTGACCACTTCCATCTCGCCCCCAACGAACTGCTGCTTCTCGCGCCCGTCGGGCACGGTGTCCTTGCCTAAGTAGTGGGTGGCGTCGACGAGCAGCGATCCGGCCGTGGGGTAGTGGATGCGATAGAAGGCGCAGCGCTCGGAGGTGGTGATCTCTGTGCGGATGCCGTTCTCGAAAGTCGTGGCGTAATAGCCCAGCGATATATCCTCGCTGAGGCGTCGCTGCTCCATGGGGCCGACTTCCTTTTGCGGGGTGTTGAGGAACGGCTGTATCAGGATGTTGCCATATTTCTGCCCGCCGCCCGTACCGCTGACGTGGGTCTGCGAAAACCCCGTCACCACCTCGGGCATGGGCGCCCATCCGGCATTGGGTTTCACCGTGCAGTCAGGCCCCGGCTTCACCATGCCAAAGGGCATCGATGGTCCGGGAAAGGTACGGCCGACCCCCACACTGCCTATGCGGGGGTCGACGTTGTGCCAGCACTGGGCGTCGGCCCAGACGCTGGTCATGAGAAGGCTGATGAAAAGCAGAATCCTGTTCAAGCAGCAATGATTGGCTTAGTCAGTGATGAGGCACTCGCCCGTCATGTCCGAAGGCTGCTCCAGTCCCATGATGTGAAGGATAGAGGGAGCCACGTCGGCCAGTCGTCCGTCCTTCACGGTGGCCGAGTTGTTGTTGGTCACGTAGATGAAGGGCACGGGGTTCAGCGAGTGCGCCGTGTTGGGCGTGCCGTCGGGGTTGATGGCGTTGTCGGCGTTGCCGTGGTCGGCAATGATGATGGCCTCGTAGTCGTTGGCTTTGGCAGCCTCGATGACCTCACGCACGCAGTTGTCCACAGCCCACACGGCCTTGGCAATGGCGTTGTAGACGCCCGTGTGGCCTACCATGTCGCCGTTGGCGAAGTTCACCACGATGAAATCATACTCCTGCGTGTTGATGGCACCGACGAGCTTGTCCTTCACCTCGTAGGCGCTCATCTCGGGCTTCAGGTCGTAGGTGGCTACCTTCGGGCTGGCCACGAGGATGCGGTCCTCGCCCTCGAAGGGAGCCTCGCGTCCGCCGTTGAAGAAGAAGGTGACGTGAGCATACTTCTCCGTTTCGGCGGTGTGCAGCTGCTTCTTGCCCAGCTTCGAGAGGTATTCGCCCAGCGTGTCCTCTACGTTCTCCTTGGGGAAGAGGATGTGCACGCCCTGGAACTTGGCGTCGTAGGGCGTCATGCAGTAGTATTGCAGGTTGGGGATGGTCTTCATGCCCTGCTCAGGCATGTCCTCCTGCGTCAGGGCGATGGTCATTTCCTTGGCGCGGTCGTTGCGGAAGTTGATGAAGATAACTACATCGCCCTCGTCAATCGTACCGTTGACGGTACTGTTGTGGATAGGCTTGATGAACTCGTCGGTAACACCTTCGTCATAGCTCTCCTGCATGGCCTGCACCATGTCGGTAGC
>JAFPTC010000142.1 GCA_017400455.1 Prevotella sp.
GAGACCATCATCTGGAACACTTATAAGAACTGGATTCACTCTTGGCGCGACCTGCCCCTGATGTGCAACCAGTGGTGCAACGTCATGCGCTGGGAGATGCGCACGCGCCCCTTCCTGCGCACCAGCGAGTTCCTCTGGCAGGAAGGCCACACCGCCCACGCCACCCGCGAGGAGGCCGAGCAGGAAGCCCAGCAGATGCTGAAGGTATATGCCAAATTTGCCGAGGAGTGGATGGCCGTGCCCGTGGTACAGGGCGTGAAGTCTGAGACGGAGCGCTTTGCCGGCGCACTGGACACCTACACCATCGAGGCCATGATGCAGGACGGCAAAGCACTGCAAAGCGGCACATCGCACTTCCTGGGCCAGAACTTCGCCAAGGCCTTCGACGTGACCTACCTGAACAAGGAGAACAAGCCCGAGTATGTATGGGCCACATCATGGGGCGTATCTACGCGCCTCATCGGAGCACTCATCATGACCCACTCCGACGACAACGGCCTTGTGCTGCCTCCACGTCTGGCTCCTATCCAAGTGGTCATCATCCCCATCGCCACCAAGCCCGAGCAGATGGAAATTGTGAACCGCGAGGTGAAACCCATCATCGAGGGACTGCGCAAGCGTGGCATCACCGTGAAATTCGACGATGCCGACAACAAGCGCCCCGGCTTTAAGTTTGCCGACTACGAGCTGAAGGGCGTGCCCGTGCGCCTGGTGCTGGGAGCCCGCGACCTGGAGCAGGGCACCATCGAGCTGATGCGCCGCGACACGCTGGAAAAAGAGACGCTGCCCCTGGAAGGCATCGTCGAGCACGTCGAGCAGTTGCTGGAGGACATCCAGAAGAACATCTTCGAGAAGGCAAAGGCCTTCCGCGACGCTCATATCTATGAATGCGACGACTACGAGGAGTTCAAGGAGCGCATCAAGGACGGCGGCTTCTTCCTCTGCCACTGGGACGGCACTGCCGAGACCGAGGCCCGCATCAAGGAAGAGACCCAGGCCACCATTCGCTGCGTCCCCTTCGACGTGGAACAGACGCCTGGCACCGACATGGTCAGCGGAAAGCCCTCAAAGGCCCGCGTCATCATTGCCCGCAGCTACTAACAGCGCTGCCCGCTCCAAAGCCATTCAATGATGAAAGACTCTGTATTGATTCTCAGCGGCGGCATGGATTCAGTCACCCTGCTCTACGACTATCAGGAACGCATCGCGCTGGCCGTTTCCTTCGACTACGGGTCGAAGCACAACGCCCGCGAGTTGCCCCTGGCCCAGCTGCACTGCCAGCGACTGGGCATTGAGCACCTCATGATTCCCCTGTCGTTTATGGACGAATACTTCAGCAGCTCGCTGCTAAAGGGCGGCACCGACATTCCCGAAGGCCACTATGCCGAGTCGAACATGAAGTCGACGGTGGTGCCCTTCCGCAACGGCATCATGCTCAGCGTGGCCGTGGGACTGGCCGAGAGCCGTGGACTGAAACACGTGATGATGGCCAACCACAGCGGCGACCACACCATCTATCCCGACTGCCGGCCCGCCTTTGTCGACGCCTTCGATGCCGCAGCCAAGGCCGGCACATTCGAGGGCATCAGCCTGCTCTCGCCCTATACCAACCTTTCCAAAGCCGACATTGCTCGGCGAGGAAAGGCATTGGGCATTGACTACAGCGAGACGTGGTCGTGCTACAAAGGTGGCGAGAAGCACTGCGGCCGCTGCGGCACCTGTATCGAGCGCCACGAGGCCATGGTTGAGGCTGGCATCGACGACCCCACCAGCTATGAGCAGCCACCCCTCTGACCGCCATCGGCACACACAAAGCAGACCCCCTCAGTACCATAATGGTTCTGAGGGGGCTGTTGTTTGTTTGGAATAAGTTTGTAAGTTATTTATGCCTCGGCGGCGGGTGTTTCAGGTATCACCGAAACGACACTCTTGTTGTGATAGCCACGATGGAAGTTCACCGTACCATCAATCAGAGCAAAGAGCGTATCGTCCTTACCAATAGCTACACCATTACCGGGGTTGTGGCGCGTGCCGCGCTGACGAACGATGATGTTGCCAGCCTTCACCTTCTGACCACCCCAGATTTTCACGCCAAGTCGCTGGGCTGCACTCTCGCGGCCGTTCTTCGAACTACCTACACCTTTTTTATGTGCCATAATTCTGTTCCTCCTTTTAAGCGATTACTTGTTTAACTTCAACCTGGGTGAACTGCTCACGATGGCCATTGCGCTTGCGTGAGTCCTTGCGACGCTTCATCTTGAAGACAATCACCTTGTCGCCCTTGACGAGCGGGTTCACCACTTCTACTACTACCTTTGCGCCCTCTACGGTGGGTGCGCCTACCTTGACGGCGCCGTCCTGATCAACGAGCAGCACCTTGTCAAATTCAACAGTCTTGCCGGCTTCCACGTCTTTCATGTGGTGCACGAAGAGCTTCTTGCCCTCCTCGACCTTGAACTGCTGACCCTGGATTTCTACAATTGCGTACATTGCTTTTTTGTAACTTTTAAGGGGTTTTTCCGCGAGGCGGTGTACGTCCGTACACACTTAACCCAGCCCCTACGGACTCAATTCGGGCTGCAAAGTTACAAAATTTATTCCTAACAGCCTCCCTACCCTTTCTTTTAACGCCAATCTTTAGCTTTATTTAACTAAACGCTTGCCGAATCTTTTTCTTCAATCGCCCCAATTCACCACGGAGCCGACTTCTAAAAAATTCTCACGCGAGAAATTTTTCTGCGGAGGCTTCCCGTGAAAAAAACTCACGTGAGAAATTTTTCTGCGGAGGCCTCCCGTGAAAAAATCTCACGTGAGAAATTTTCACGGGAAGGCTCCCCCTTCCGGCGGGGCGCCCCCAGCCGCAAAAACGGCTTGGCAAAGGCACAAAAGAAATCCGCAAGAAAACTAAAATTAGCTTCTTGCGGATCTCTTTGTGACTCCGGCGGGATTCAAACCCACAACCTTCTGATCCGTAGTCAGATGCTCTATTCAGTTGAGCTACGGAGCCATCCTTCTTGTTTGCGGGTGCAAAGGTACGCACTTTTTTTTATTCCACCAAACTTTTTCTCAACTTTTTTTCAAAAAAGCTAAAAATTATAGGAAAATCCCAGTGACGAATACTCTTTGAACTGCCAATAGCCCAGATCGTCGTCCCACATGTTGGAATCGTCGAAGCGTGGGAAGAGGAACAGATTGGCCGAAATATACTTCGACACACGCAGGGCAAAGGTGTTCTCCCACTCCAACTCTGCACGGTGGTAGCTGGTGAAAGCATAGAGGCGCGTCTTCCAGGTCACCACATCGTTCATTTTCCATTCCAGGCCGGCCGTCACCTGCGAACCGAAGTCGGTCAGCGAGTGGGTGTGCTTGTCGGTCTTCACACCAAAGCTGGAGGCCAGGGCCGTGCGATCGACGTAACGATAGTTGATGGCCAAGGGCGAAAGGTTGATGGTGCCGGTGAGCTTCTTGTCGAAAGCCTCCACCTTGTATTCCATACCGAGACCGACGTTGAAGTTAAACGGCGACATGAAGTCGGAGAAGGTCTTGACGTTGTTGGCCCTGAAACCACGGGCAAACTGGGTGTAGGCCAGCACCTGCAGCGTGTAGTACCATTTGTTGGCAGCCTGCAGGCCCACCTTGCCAGTGTAGCGGAACAGGTCTTCATTGGTCTTGAACTTATGCACGGTGTCGGTACGTGAGGTCTGGAAGCCCAGCTTCATCTCCAGCTTGTTGTCCCACCTCCACTTCGATTTGTTGTCGTAATTGGCTTCGAGGGTAAGGCTTCCCACGGCCGAGTAGTTGCTTTCACCACCTTTATACCAGTTCCCGCTGACGTAGTTCTGCATAAACTGCAGGTAGCCGTCGCCCTTGCGGGTCCAGAACTTGGGCTTTTCCACGACCACCTCCACGGGGTCGGCCTCGGGGGCCTCGGGAAGGGGCTCGGCCTGGTCGACCATGGTCACCGCCTGTACAATGGGCTGCTCAATGATGTCCTGGCGCAGCTCGCCCGATGCCTCCTGCTCGGTTTCGGTTGCCTCCACCAGGTCGGGGCGGTTCAGGTAGACATGCATCAACGCCTGGTCGATGGCCTGGCTCACCTCGTCGGGATTATCGGAAGCTATTGACAACTGGTCGCCTGCCACCTCGTGATAGAACGTAAGCGGTGCAAACAACTTGAAATACTGCCCGTCAACGGAATCTTTCTCCTGTGCGGCACTGGCGCTGAGCGTCATGAAAGCCGCTAAAAACAATACTGATTTCTTCATAACTACCTGCAAAGTTACAAATAAAAATTGAGTACGGATGGGTTGAAAGGAATAATTTTTGCATGTTGATGATATTTTTCACCTCGGCCACCCCCTTTTTCAATCTTTTTTCGTACCTTTGCACCTTGATTGTGGCTAAACGCCCTTCGCACGCGAACATTATTATATATAAATAAAAGCAGAAATGAACAAGAATACACTCACAGGGTTTATACTCATTGCCATTGTACTCATAGGATTCAGTTGGTGGAGCCAGAAGGAAGCTGCCAAGCAGCAGGCCGCCGTGCAGGCAGAACAGGCGCGGATGGACTCCATTGCCAAAGCCAACCCAGCACCGGCTGACACGATGAGCCAGGCAGAAAAGGAGGCCCTGCAGCTGAAAGCCGACAGTGCGCGCACCTTCTTTGCAGCTATGCAAGCGCAGCAAGGTCAGCAGATAGTGCTGAAGAACAGCAAGGTGGAGCTCACCCTCGACACCAAGGGCGGTGTGGTGAAGAAAGCCAAGGTGCTGGGATATAAGGACTATAAGGACAATGCCAACGTCACCCTTTTCGATGAAACCGACCAAAACCTGACTTTCACGTTCCCCACAAAGAACGACAACATCAGCACAGCCGAGCTGAACTTCACCCCATCGGAGGTGACCGACAAGGCCGCCACTCTGACCGCCACAGGTGCTGACGGAGCGCAGATTGTGATGAAGTACACGCTGGGCGATGGCTATCTGCTGCACTTCGACATCAGGACCGAGGGCATGAAGGGGCTCTTCAGCCCAGGCCGACAGCTGATGGACGTGAACTGGGCCAGCTCCTTCCGGCAGCAGGAAAAAGGCTACACCTTCGAGAACCGCTATGCCTCGCTGACCTATAAAGAACGCGACGGCGGCACCGACCACCTGAGCGAGGGCGGCGACGACCAGGAAACCACTGAAGAATCTCTCGACTGGGTGTCGTTCAAGACCCAGTTCTTTGCTGCCGTGCTCATTCCCCGGACGCAGTTCGAGAAAGGAGCCTATCTGGACAGCAAGATGAAAACAAAGGAGTCGCACTACCTGAAATCCTATGTGGCACAGCTGAAGACCTCGTTCGACCCATCCTCACCTACGGAATTTGAGATGTATTTCGGTCCTAACGACTTCCAGATTCTGAAAGCCATTGACCAGCAGAGCCAGTTTGGCCGCGACCTGGACCTGGAAGACTTGGTTTATCTGGGATGGTGGCTGGTACGCTGGATCAACCGCTGGTTCACGCTCTATGTGTTCGACGGGCTTACCGCCCTGGGCCTTGGCATGGGTATTGTGCTGATTCTCATCACGCTGCTGCTAAAGGGCTTAACCTTCCCGATGGTCAAGAAGAGCTATATGTCGAGCGCCAAGATGCGCGTGCTGAAGCCAATAATCGAGGAGGCCACCAAGCAATATGACAAACCCGAAGACCAGATGATGAAGAGCCAGGTACAGATGCAAATGTACTCGCAGTATGGCGTCAGCCCCTTGGGTGGCTGTCTGCCCATGCTCATCCAGATGCCCATCTGGATTGCGATGTTCTTCTTCGTGCCCAACGCCATTCAGCTGCGCGGCGAGAGCTTCCTCTGGATGCAGGATTTGTCTACCTATGACCCCATCATTGAATGGTCGAAGCCCATCTGGGGCATTGGCGACCACCTGTCGCTCACCTGCATCCTGTTCTGCGTGAGCAACCTGCTATATAGCTACATGACCATGCGCCAGCAGCGCGACCAAATGATAGGCCAGCAGGCCCAGCAGATGAAAATGATGCAGTGGATGATGTATCTGATGCCCCTGATGTTCTTCTTTATCTTCAACGACTATTCCAGCGGACTGAACTTCTACTACTTCATCTCGCTGTTCTTCTCGGCTGCCATCATGTGGACGCTGCGCAAGACCACCGACGACGCCGCCCTGCTGGCCAAGCTGGAAGCTAATTATCGCGAAAACAAGAATAATCCGAAGAAGCAGAGCGGACTGGCAGCACGCCTTGAGGCCATGCAGAAGCAGCAGGAAGAAATGAAGCGTCTGCGCAACCAGATGAAGAGATGAAGCGTCTGTCGGTCATCATCGTCACCTATCATTCGGAGAACGACATCTACGATTGCCTTCAGTCTTTCTGGCAACATGCTGACATGGCCAGAGAGGAGCTGGAGGTGATTGTGGTTGACAACAGCCCCGAATCGGACACGATGTTCGACCGCTTGCGCCAACTCTATGGGCCAGATATTGTCCTCGTCCACAACACCCACAACGGAGGCTATGGGCAGGGCAACAACGTGGGCATCAGGCGGGCAACAGCTCCCGTAGTGATGATTATGAACCCCGATGTCAGGCTTTGCGAGCCTGTGCTACAGTCTGCCCTGAAAGCCTTTGACAGCGACTCAAGACTCAGCCTTTACGGCATGAAGCAGATGTGCAACGAGCAGGAGCCAAGCCCCTACTCCGTTGTCTGCACCTACATGATGAACGGCTATCTCTTTACGCTGCTTACCAGCCTGGCCAACCGGCTGGACTTCTTCTGGCCCAAATACATGTACCTTTCGGGCTCATGTTTCTTTGCCCGGAAAGCCATGGTGGAGGCCGTGGGCATGTATGACGAGACAAATTTCATGTATGGAGAAGAGGACGACCTTAGGCATCGCCTCATCTGCCAGTACGGCCCCAGCATGAAATACAATTCAAAGCTCCACTACATCCACCCCATGCACACGCGTCAGCCCGACATTGAGTACGAAAAGAAACTCATTGACGCGGCCATCAAGATGAACGAGAAAAACGGCTATCCCCGCCGCCTGACCATCAAGAACCGCCTGCGTAACCTCCGCCTCCTCATCTGGCGCGAGGAACTGAAGCAGAGGCTTCATCGCGGTGAGCAGAAAAAGCTGGAAGTGATGAAGCAGAAGCGGGAATACCTTGTCCAAATACTGAGGGAATCGTGAAGAAGAGTGTACTGTACATCGGTTTCAAGCGGCAGCGACACTCCATCCTCATTGGCGGAGGGCTTGCCAACTTGCGTAATCTGCGGATGCTGGAAGATTTCTTCGGCCCGGAGAACGTAAGCCAGACCTATATCTTGGACGAATCGAAGAAACGATCGTTATGGAGCTACGCGCTGGCCGTATGCCTGTTCCCCTTCAACTACCACAACGGGCTGACCCCTCGCAAGGTGAAGGCCATCATCAGCGAAGCCCAGCAGCACGACTGTGTGTTCCTCACCACCAGCGTACTCGGCCTGGTGGCCAAAAAACTGAAACAGAGCGGCTATCAAGGACGCATCATCACCCACTATCACAATGTCGAGAGCATCTATTATGATGCGCAAATGCCCCGTTGGCTGCCCGGAAGGCAGGTAGTGGTGAAGTGTGCTGCACGTAACGACGAATATGGTTGCCGCTATTCCGACCGCGTGATCACTCTCAGCCAGCGCGACTCAGATTATCTGGCTAAGCATTACGGCCGCAAGGCCGATGCCGTGGTAGGCGTGTCGCTGGTAGACAAATTCCAGCCCGTCGACACGGAAGTCCTCACAGGACGACGCCCCCGATGCCTTTTTCTTGGTGCCTACTCCATTCCCAATAACGAGGGAGTGCTTTTCTTTGTGAAGCAGGTGCTGCCTCACGTTGACGTGGACTTCATGGTCGTTGGCCGGGGCATGGATAAGCTTCAGCGCGAGAATGAATGTATGAACGAGGTGAAGACCATTGGCGACGTGCCCGACGTGCGTCCCTACATAGAGGAGGCCGACTTCATGATTCTGCCCGTCTTTTCCGGTAGCGGCATGAAAATCAAGACCTGCGAGTCGCTGATGTACGGAAAGAACATTCTGGGCACCGACGAGAGCTTTGAAGGCTATGACCTCGACGCCGACAAAGTGGGAGGACGCTGCAACACGGCCGAAGAATACATTGCGCAGCTCAAGCACTACAGCCTCCATCCTGTGAAGCGCTTCAACCAATACGCCAGGGACGTGTTCCTGAAGAACCACACGGAGGAGAGCACGCGCAAAGTCTTCCATTCCATCTTCACCTCATGATGGAAAAAGATTATGACAGAATGACGAAATAAAAGCCACATAAAGAACGTTATAAAATATAGAAACAACTATTAAAACTATGATCATACGAAGCAAAGCCCCTCTTCGGCTTGGACTGGCAGGAGGCGGCTCGGACGTTTCACCTTATAGCGACATTTACGGCGGGCTGGTGCTCAATGCCACCATCAATCTCTACGCCTACTGCACCTTGGAGGAAACCGACGACAACATGATTGTCATCAATTCGGAAGACTCCGACTGCTATCAGAGCTATCCTTCCTGCAAGGCCCTTGAGATTGACGGGAAAGCATCGCTGATAAAGGGCGTATACAACCGGTTGGTGAAAGATTTCATGCTGGAGCCGCTGTCATTTAAGATTACCACCTACACCGATGCGCCCGTCGGCTCCGGACTGGGCACCTCGTCAACCATGGTGGTGTGCATCCTGAAGGCATTCATCGAATGGTTAGGCCTGCCATTGGGCGACTATGAGACCTCGCGGCTGGCCTATGAGATTGAACGCAAGGACCTGGGGCTCAGCGGAGGCAAGCAAGACCAGTACGCAGCCACCTTTGGAGGCTTCAACTACATGGAGTTTCAAAGCAACGACCTGGTCATTGTCAATCCGCTGAAAATCAAACGCTGGATCATCGACGAGCTGGAAGCCTCGATGCTGCTCTACTTCACGGGGCGCAGCCGTTCGTCAGCAGAGATCATTGGAGAGCAGCAAAAAAACACTACAGAAGGAAAAGCCGAGGCCATTGAGGCCATGCACCGCATCAAGCAAAGCGCCATAGACACCAAGCGTGCACTGCTGATGGGCGACATCGACGAGTTTGCCCAAATTTTGAAAGAAGCTTGGGAGAACAAAAAGAAAATGGCCTCGCACATTTCCAATCCCATGATACAGCAAGCCATGGACGTGGCCATCCAGGCAGGCGCCAAAGCCGGAAAGGTTTCTGGCGCCGGCGGCGGTGGCTTCATCATGTTTGTCGTTGAGCCAACCCGCAAGAAAGAAGTGGAGAAAGCCCTGAAAAAGCTCGACGGCTTCGTCATGCCATTCCAATTCAGCGACGGCGGAGCCCACGGCTGGAGAATCTACCCAACTGACAAAGTCAAGAAATTCAAAGGAAATGAATAACAGCTCTATTGAAATTGCCAAGAGGCACACGGAAGAGTCGATTGACGTGAAAAGTATGTTGCTGGCCGACGAAGGAGCCATGCAGACCATTGCTCAGGTGGCCGACCTGTGTGTGGAAGCCTATCAGCACGGGCGGAAAGTGCTCTGGGCCGGCAACGGAGGCAGTGCCGCCGACGCGCAGCACATGGCAGGCGAAATGGTCAGCAAGTTCCAGTTCGACCGCCCTGCCCTCTCGTCGATAGCCCTCACCACCGACACGTCAATCATCACCGCCATCAGCAACGACATGGACTATTCCGACATCTTTGCCCGCCAGCTGCAGGCACACGCCCTGGCAGGCGACGTGTTCGTTGGCATATCCACATCGGGCAACTCCAAGAACCTTGTCAAGGCCCTGCCCGTATGCCGAGAGCTGGGTGTCATCAGCGTGGCATTGGTGGGCGCATCGCCCTGCAAAATGGACGACTATGACATCGTCATCAAAATTCCCAGCACGTCAACGCCGCGCATCCAGGAATGCCAGACGCTCATAGGCCACATCATCTGCAGCATCGTTGAGGAAAGGATTTTCGGCGAGAAATATAACAAGAAAGAATAAAACCAACAAGGAGAAGGTCATGAAGGTGGTCATCATTGCCGGAGGCAAGGGCACACGCATCGCATCGGTCAACAAGGACATTCCCAAGGCTATGATTCCTGTCGAGGGGAAGCCCGTCATGGAGTATGAAGTGGAGCTGGCCAAAAGCTATGGCTTCAGAGAATTCATTTTCATCACCGGCCACCTGGGCGATCAAATCTCCGACTACTTCGGCGACGGCAGCCGGTGGGGAGTAAGCATAGAATACTTCCACGAAGAGCAGCCTTTAGGAACGGCAGGAGCGCTGGGCATGCTGAAGGACAAGCTCACCGAAGATTTCTTCGTGTTCTACGGCGACACAATATTAGACATCGACATGACGGCGATGCTGAACTACCACCAGCAGCAGCACGCCGATGCCACCCTGCTGGTTCACCCAAACGACCATCCATACGATTCCGACCTTGTAGACTTGAACGAGGACGGCACCGTTCGCCAATTCTTCATCAAGCCCCACGACGCCCATCTTGTATGCCGCAACCTGGTGAATGCCTCGCTGTTCATCTTTGCCCCAAGCATCCTGAGCGAAATAGCGCCTGGCAGGAAGAGCCACATCGAGAAGGACATTCTGCCCCGCTGCCTGGAGAAGAAGATGAGGCTATGCGGATATGTCTCGTTTGAATACATCAAGGACATGGGCACGCCCGACCGCTATGACGACGTGTGCAACGACATCAGGAGGGGCATCGTAGGCAAAAGAAACAGGAAGAACCAGCGACCCGCCATCTTCTTAGACCGTGACGGCACCATTAATAAAGAGGTGAACCTGCTGTGCAGGCCGGAACAGCTGGAACTGATAGAGGGAGCTGCCGAGGCCATACGCCTGATCAACAACAGCGAGTACCTGGCCATCGTCGTCACCAACCAGCCTGTCATTGCCCGCAACCTGTGTACGCTGGAGCAGCTTGAGCATATCCATGCCACGCTGGAAACCATGCTGGGAGCAGAGTATGCCTACCTGAACGCCATTTACTATTGTCCTCACCACCCCGACAGCGGTTATCCCGAGGAGCGGAAAGAGTACAAGATAAAATGCGACTGCCGCAAGCCAGCCCCAGGAATGTTGCTCAAGGCTGCCAAGGACTGGAACATAGACCTCAGCCGGTCCTACATCATCGGCGATTCTCAAAAGGACGTCGAAGCTGGGGAAAACGCCGGCTTGCTGCGCTCAATACTCATCGACACCAACCAGCCCAACGCCTTGCTGAACGCCGTGGAAAAGATTTTGGGGTAATAGCCCCAAGCCAAGCGAAGGCGGTTTCCTAAAAATGCATATTTATTCATTTTTACAGGGGGCCGAGTTTTGAAAAAAAGTCAACGCCGCGTGAAAAAATCTCACGTGAGATTTTTTTCTGGGAAGGCCTCCCGTGAAAAAGGGGTGCCACGGCATCAAAAAACTGCATATTTATGCAAAAACAAGGCTAAGCATCCATGAAAGCCTTGAACTTTGCCCTGATTACATCAATGGAATAGAATTTCTTAATATAGCCTACCGATTTCTTGCCCTCATCGCTGCGCGCTTCCGGCGAATCCAGCAAGAAAGAAATCTGCTTCACCATCTCCTCGTCGGTCTCGGCAATGAAAGGCTGGCCTTCGGCATGCACAAGACCCTCAAACCCAATAGGCGTAGTCACCACGCAGGCTCCAACGGCCAAGGCCTGGAGAATTTTGTTCTGGAGGCCAGACCCCGACTGCATGGGGGCTATGACAACCGATGCTTTCCTGAAATAATCCCACACATCGTCAACAAAGCCCGTCACCGTGACATGCTCCGACTGCAAGGCGCACACGCTTGCTGCGGGCGTCTTTCCAACAATATAGAAATGCAGGCTGGGATAGGTTTTCAGCAGAACAGGCAGGATGTGGTCGCAGAAATATGTAACGGCCGTAATGTTTGGCTCATAGTTCATGGCTCCGACAAACACCAGGTTGGGCGTTTTCAGAACGGGCGTTTCATGTCCGGGGCCTTCGGGAATGACGGTATAGTTCTCTACGACAGTAATATCAGCCTTTCCACCGGCACAATCTACGATGAAATCGCGGTCTTTCTGCGATACGATGAGTTTCTTGTCGAACTCGCCCAACAGCTTTTGCTCGTAGCGGGAGCAGCGACGGGCGTCCGTCTTGTAAATCCACTTCCACAGGCCGTGAGAATGGGTAATGGCCGATTCGTAGTTCATCGAGAAAGCATCCACGATGTTCCAAATCTTATATTGGCCAAGGCCTTCGGCATAGCGGGCCGTGCGCATGTTGTGACAATAGATGATGTCGTAGTCAGCAGCATGCTCCTTCACCCATCGCAACAGCTTTCGCGAATAATAATAGCACACCTGCAGGGGATATGGGCTTGTCATGAATCCGTGAAGCGACTTCAAATAGGACTGCCATTTGGGAATGGGGAAGCAACGTACCTGGTTGCAATACTGCCCCACGCCTTTGCTCACCACATCCAAGTCGTCCTTCTCAGAAACATAGCACAAGTCAACGTCGTAGCCTAAATCATGAAAAAAGCGTAGGTACTGATTGGTACCTATGGACGCTCCGTCTCGTATGGGAAAGGGAGATCTGGAGTTCAAGAAGAGCACTTTTTTCATTCTATTTTTAAATTGCGGCTGCAAAGTTACAATTTTTTTTCCATTCTAAGAACTTTTCCATAATAAATCGCCTTTATTTCCTTCTTTTTCTGCCCATTTAGGAAAAGAAGCAAAATAAAAACCAAATCTTTCATAATATTCTTTTCCTTTTCACGTTAATAGATTAAATGGAAAAAACACTAAGATTACAACTCACTGAAGAATATATGACTGTACTGGAGAATGGATACGTATTAGATGGAATGAACGAACTAGAACGCAACGTGAAACGAGCTATCGACTTCACCATAGCAGCGATCTGCATCATCATTTTCTCGCCCCTTTTCCTCATCTGCTATATTCTTGTCAAGCGCGAAGATGGCGGACCGGCCATTTTCAAGCAGGAACGTATTGGCCGATTCGGCCGCCCGTTTACCATCTACAAATTCCGCACTATGCGCACCGATGCTGAGAAAGATGGGCCCGCCCTCTATCAGCACGAGAACGAGACGCGCATGACCAAAATCGGCAAATATCTCCGAGAGCACCATCTGGACGAATTGCCTCAGCTGTGGAATGTGATGAAAGGCGACATGGCCTTCATTGGCCCCCGGCCGGAAAGGAAATTCTTTATCGACCAGATCATGGAACGAGACCCCCGCTACGTCTATCTCTACCAGATACGACCGGGCGTCACGTCATACGCAACACTCTATAACGGCTATACTGACACGCTGGAGAAGATGCTCCGCCGACTGGAGTTGGACCTCTATTATTTGGAACACCGCTCATGGTGGTTCGACCTGAAGATCATTACCAAGACCTTTATTAATATTGTGTTCGGAAAGAAGTTCTGATGGTCCCTCACCGGATTAGTAAGTTGAAGCTTCTATTACTTGAAAGACAATTGACATAAACAGTTAAAAGTACCCCCCCCATAAAAAGATTCCAATTATTTTTGTATATTTTGGAAATTATTATTATCTTTGCAGCGTTTTAAAAAGTGGAGTTATGAAATTTATAGATAAAATTGCCAACTGGTATTTTAGCAAGAACAGCCTGCCGTTTTGGTGCATATTGCTTATTGACAATGCAATTGTCTTTGGCTCATATCATTTCATGTACCTTTTGTTTAACCGTGACGACAGGACTTTCGCGCACTTTGAAACACTTTCATTATCCATACTTATCTATCTGATATACTACAACATATCGTTCAAGATATTCCGCACTTATTCAGGCATCTTGCGCTACTCTTCATTCATAGACCTGCAGCGCATAGGCTATGCCATGTTATTGGCATCGGGACTGACGCTCATCACCCACGAGCTGTTGCAAGACCAGCATCTGCTGTTCAGCCTCATCACCACGCGGCAGATTATTGCCACCTTCGCACTGAGCACATTCCTCATGTGGATTGTACGCATTCTGGTGAAGACCTTCTACGATGTAGCATTTGCCAGCCGCCGCTCGAAACGTACATATATCTTCGGAATCAAGAACGATGGCATTGCACTGGCCAAGCACATCAGAAGCGAGAAGCCCATGCGTTTTGCACTGAAAGGCTTTGCTACCATCGACAAGGACTTGGAAGGCCACTTGCTCATGGGTTCAAAAGTACACCTCATTGACGAGCATATCGTGCAAGACATGAAAGCCGAGGGCGTTGAGGCTTTGATCGTTGCGCCCAGCCGAATGACGATTTTCCGAAACAACCAGGCTTTCCAGGACGAGCTGATCAAGGCTGGCATCACCATCTACATCAGCGAGACGGCAAAGCCTTTGGACGAGGCCGGCGACGCTGTTGACAACACGCCAAGCGTCAAGGAAATAAGCATTGAGGACCTGTTGCCCCGCGACGAGATTCAGGTGGACATGGACTCGGTGGGCAATCAGCTCAAGGGACAGTGCATCATGATAACGGGCTCTGCCGGCAGCATCGGTAGTGAGATGGTGCGCCAGATAGCAGTTTATAATCCTCGTTTACTGGTATTGGTGGACCAAGCAGAGACGCCGCAGCACGACGTGCGCTTGATGATGAGCAAGGAATGGCCTTCTATTGAGACGCATACCATTGTGGCCAGCATCTGTGAGAAGGACTACATGGAAACGCTGTTCAAGAAGTACAAGCCTGCCTATGTATTCCATGCAGCAGCCTACAAGCACGTGCCAATGATGGAAGACAATCCTTCGGAAAGCGTTCGCAACAACATCATCGGCACCAGGATCATTGCCGACCTGGCCGTGAAGTACGGAACAAAGAAGTTTGTGATGATCTCCACCGACAAGGCCGTAAATCCCACTAACGTGATGGGCTGCTCGAAGCGCATCTGCGAGATTTACGTGCAAAGCCTCGACAAGGCCATCAAAGACGGAAAAATACAAGGAACCACCCAGTTTGTCACCACCCGCTTTGGCAATGTTCTTGGATCAAACGGCTCCGTCATTCCCCTTTTCAAAGAGCAGATTAAGAATGGTGGCCCCATCACGGTCACTGACCCCAACATCATCCGTTTCTTCATGCTCATTCCCGAGGCCTGTAAGCTGGTTCTTGAAGCCGGAACGAAAGGTAAGGGCGGCGAGATATTTATTTTCGACATGGGACAACCTGTGAAGATAGCGGATTTGGCCAAGCGCATGATTATGCTGAGCGGTGCTCGTGACATTGAAATAAAATACACGGGCCTGCGTCCTGGCGAGAAGCTCTATGAAGAGGTGCTCAACGACAAGGAAACGACCAAGCCTTCATTCCATGAGAAGATTCGCATAGCCGCTGTACGTGAATACGACTACGCTGAGGTGTGCCGCGATTTGGATGAGCTTTACGAGCTGAGCAAGGACTTCGACGACATGAAGACCGTAGGGAAGATGAAGGCCATCGTTCCCGAGTATAAGAGTAACAACTCTATCTATAGCAAGCTTGACAAGAATTAGTATTTCCTGAAATACATCCGCAGGCGCTCGGTTTCGAGCGCCATTTTTGTATCCTCCAGATACACGATGCGTAGCGTCTGGTCTAACTGGTCCAGCCCGTAGTGCCTCACCGTCTGCACATCGTGCACGATGCTGTCGGAAATATCCCTTCGGTCCACTATCGGATCATAGACGCGCAAAAGGTCGCCATGCTGTTCAAACCGATAGAGAATGGTATGATAGGCGTCCCGTTCCAGCAGCTCTTCCATCTTGAGCAGATTCGACTGCACCGACCAGAATATTTTCCTGTCTCTCATGTCTTCTGAACGGCCGTTGCTCAGTGTGTCGGTCTGCGTCAACTGCCAAAAACCATCCATCTGTCCATTGTCCGACGTGTGGATGTCGCAGCTCAGCATGGAATGAGCTGCTAACATCATGAACAATACATACTTTATTCTTTTCATGCCTAATTACTTTTCTTTAAGAACAATTTTTTCCCTACCGTCAGCTGAAAACCTGTGTTATCGCCCAACAGGCTACCACGGTCGAGGCCTACCCCCCCCTTCAGACTCCATCCAGACAAGACTGATTGCGGACTGAACGTATAGGTCACTTCAGCCAAGAAGTTCCAGTTGCGCTGAGGATTCAGCAGCGGCTGCTTGTAGGTTCCGAAGCCACGCTGCCACGTGCACATCAGCCTATAGTGTAACTGCGACGAAGGATTGCCGCAGGCTGCCAGATGCCAAGCCCAAAAGCGGTTGTTCTCCACCAGGATGTTCCCATCGTTATTATATATAGGAGAACGATAGAGCGGATTTCCCATCACCTGTCCCCAATGCTGCCAGCCGGTGAAGATGTGATGATTGTAATAATCGTCGCGACCGCCAAGATGGTCAGGCAGCGAACGGGTGTGGTCGTGATAGATGGGGCCGCTTTGGTACTTTGAATACACATACTCTGCAACCAAAGTGCTGAGCCATGGGTTATTGGCCAGGCGAAGCTCCAGTCCTAACAGCATATCCTTCAAGTCATAGAGCATCCAGCTGGATTGCTCTTTCTTGTCCCAGTTGGCGCCAGTGCCATAGCCGTCATAATCAATCAGGAACATCTGCGACTGATCCTCAAAGAAATGATCCACATAAGCCGAGATACCCCATGTCTCTTGATCGTAATTAAGTCTTGCCATCATGCTGCCAAGATGGTTGCCCTCAGCATTGGTATAGCCATCGTTTCCCTCGTCGTTTCCACCAGGAATCAACGCCTTCAGCGCGCCTTTCAGTCCTCCCCTGTTTTCTATCTTCTCCAAATAGGGTTTGCCCATCAAGGCATAAGCTGTACCTCCATACTGACATGCCATTTCCAGCCCAAGCTCCACTGTCAGCGGATGATGCTCTTTACCGATTCTCAGATAACCGGCCTTTGTGTGTAGCAAGGAGTGTTCTGTATATCGGGTCTGCTGCTGGGTGAAATCCTTCTGCCACTGGTCGTCGGTGGTCATCCCATAGCTGACGTGTCCCTTCAGGCTTAGCCAGCCATTGGTGCCGGGTACTTTCCAATAATCGGGAAGCGACAGCCGCACAGCGGGCACGGGTCGTGCATTGATACCCAAGGTCTGCGAGCCAGTGCTCAGTTCCTGATTCTTCAGTTCCATGGGCTGCTCCTTGCTGCCAATGGTGAGCAGCCCCTTCTTCCACCCTAATTCGCCATAGGCCTGCTGCACCACCAGCGTACTGGTGAAGCCCGTCGCCACAGCCACATCTGCCCCAAAGCCCATGCGCCACTGACGAGCGGAATCCTGCTGCTGAGAGCGAAAGATGCCCGCACGAACGTAGCCATTCACATCGTCTAAAGAGCTCAGGCCATACTTATTTGCATTCAGCCACAAGGGGGTATGGCTGCCATCAGTGGCGGTCAGCTGCGCCTCGGTATTAATCTCAATTTGCGCAAGTGCACTTGAAGCCAATACCTGCGTAAGCAAACAGGCAAAGAGAATCTTTTTCATGTCTTTACTTATTTCTGTGCTGCAAAGATACGAATATTTTTCCAACTATAGGGATTTTCCCCCACCAATTTAGGGAAAATCCTTTGCGAGACTCACAAAAAAGCCGTTACTTTGCACCAGAGAAACAAAAAAGTGAATTGTTGAACTATTAAAAGTATACGATTATGAAGAAGATGATGTTTACCCTGATTGCCATGCTGACGATAGCAGCAAGTGCAAGCGCAATGTCTTATGAGCAGGCACGCGAAGAGGCACTGTTCCTGACGGACAAGATGGCCTATGAGCTGAACCTGAGCGAGGCACAATATGAGGCAGCTTATGAAATCAACCTCGACTATCTGATGGGTGTCACCAGCCAATACGACGTCTATGGCCCTTACTGGGAGCGCCGTAACCTGGACCTGAGCTACATCCTGTTCTCATGGCAGTGGGATTTGTTCCGTGCAGCCACCTATTTCTACCGCCCGCTGGTTTGGGATGCAGGCTACTGGCACTTCGGCATCTATGCCCGCTATCCTCACCGCGACTATTTCTACTTCGGACGTCCCCACTTCTACGTATCCTATCGTGGCGGTCACAGTTGGCGCATGAACAACGGACGCAGCTACTATGAGAGGCGTCGCGATTTCTACCGTCCCGGCAATCCACGCCATGACCAGCACTTCGGTATGCGCAGCGGATGGGATCGCGGAGACTACCGTGGCAATGGTGGCGGAGGCTTCAGGAACGGACGACCCAGCTCCACTCATATCACTGGCGGCAATAACAACGATCGCAATGTCGGCGGTGGTGGCGGATACCGCATCGGAGGCAGAGACCAGGGTGGTTACGACAACAATCGTGGCGGATTCGGCAGCAACCGTGGCGGAAGTGTGAACAACAACAACTTTGACCGTCGTGACAACGGCCAGCTCGGTGGAAACACAGGCCGGAACGTTGGCGGGAACCTCGGTGAGAGGCAGTCGCAAGGCGGTTTCGAGAATCGCAGCAATGGCGGCAACACTGGCAATAGCGGTCACGGTTCCTTTGGCGGCAACCGTGGTAGCAATGGCGGTGGATTCAGCAGAGGCGGCAACACTGGCGGCGGTGGCAGCACTCGCAGCGGTGGTTCCTTCGGCGGAGGCAGCCGTTCGGGTGGTGGCAGCAACAGCCACGGCAGTTTCGGAGGCAGTCGCAGATAGTCATCCGCCAGTTGCAGATATAACAAACAAAAAAACTCAATGGGTAAGCAAAATCCCATTGAGTTTTTTTGTTTTTATCAATATTTTTATTTATCTTTGCAGCAAATAACAATCATTAATCAATAACACCTTATCTATGAAGAAAAAGCTGATATTTGCGGTGATGGCTTTCGTGCCTGGCTCCAGCATGCTGGCTCAAGAGGAAGTGGACTCCCTGGCTCTTGACGTGCAGACCGAGCAAGCATTCACCTTCACCGAAGCGCAGCTGGGCGAGGATGACGATGTCACTCAGAACGTCACCGTCATTTCCTCAAACCGCAACGTCTACGCCAGCGAAGTGGGCTACAGGTTCTCACCAGCCCGCTTCAAGTACCGTGCTTTCGGTTCAAAGTACAACGACATCCACATCAATGGCAACCCTGTGAACGATGCAGAACGTGGCGAATTCCGCTACAGTTTCGTGGGTGGACTCAACAATCAGACGCGTTCACAGGAAGCCGCCCTTCCCTTTGAGGACAACACCTTTGCCATGAGCGGTATGGGCGGTGCCAACAACTACAATTTCCGCCCCAGCAGCTTTGCCACAGGCCAGCGCGCCAGCATTGCCGGTGCCAACCGCAACTACAACACCCGCCTGATGTACACCTACAACACGGGAGTGACCGAAAGCGGATGGGCCTTTACCGGCAGTCTGACCTACCGTTGGGGACAGGGCATCGGCTTCGTTGACGGAACCAGCTACAATTCGCTCAGCTATTTCCTGGGAGCAGAAAAGATACTCAACGACCAGCACTCCGTATCGCTCGTCACATGGGGCAACCCCACCGAGCGTGGTACGCAGGCTGCTTCGACCGACGAGATGTACTGGATTGCCAACGACAGGCTCTATAATTCGGCCTGGGGCTATCAAGACGGCAAGAAGCGCAACTCGCGCATTGTAAAGGACTTCGCGCCGGCAGCACTGCTCACGTGGGACTGGACCATCGACCAAGACACCAAGCTCGTCACCACCCTGCTGGGCAAATACGCCATGTACAGCAGCAGCCGTCTGAACTACAACAACTCCACCAACCCCGCCCCCGACTACTATTCCACTATGCCAAGCTACTACTACGACGTCTACGCTCCTTTCGACGGCGACCGCGACCAACAAGCCTTGGCCAACTGGCAGGCTGCTTACGACTATCTGTCAGCGTCGAAGGAGAACCGCCAGGTGCAGTGGGACCGAATGTACTATGCCAACCGCATGGCCAACTGGCAGGGCACCGACGCCATGTACTACCTGCAGCGCTATCATGACGACCAGCTGTCGCTCTCGCTGAGCAGCTATATTGACAAGCAGCTAACCAAGAGCTCACAAGTCCATGGCGGCCTTCAGCTGTCCACCAACAAAGGCATGCACTATCAGACCATGGACGACCTGCTGGGAGCCTGGTCGTTCCACAACGTCAACACTTACGTCATCAAAAACTACGGCGAAGACGGACCAGAGGCGCAATACGACCTGAACCACCCCAACCAGATAGTGGAAAAGGGCGACCGCTTCGGCTACGACTACAACATCTTCGTGAACAAGGCCCAGCTCTGGGCAGGCTATACTGCTGACCTTCGCCGCACACATCTATTTATTAACGCACGCGTAGCAGGTACTACCATGCAGCGCGAAGGCAAGATGCGCAGCGGCCTTGCACCCACCAACTCCTACGGTCGCAGCGGCACAGCCAAGTTCCTCGACGGTGGCGCCAAGGCCGGTCTTCACTTCAACCTGGGCAAAGGCCACGCCGTGATGCTCGGTGGCGGCTACGAGCTGAAAACGCCTGCCGCCCGCACCGCCTTCCAAGCCGCCCAGGTGAACAACGACTTCGTGAAAGACCTGAAGAACGAGAAAATACTCTCGGCCGAGGTGGGCTACCAGCTAAAGACTTCTCGCCTGAAAGCCAACCTCAACGCCTACTACAGCCGCCTGGCCGACGTCACCGAGCAGTCGATGTACTACATGGACGACCGTCGTTCCTTCACCTACGTCTCGCTCTCGGGCATCGAGAAAGAATACTACGGCGTTGAGCTGGGCCTGAACTTCAAGGTGAACGACGTGCTGAACATCAAGGCCCTGGGCACCGTGAGCGATGCCAAATACGTGAACAACGCCAACGTGAGCTATATGCTCTCGGAAGATGGCCGCACCTACTACGACCGCGTTCACAATGAGGGCATGCGCGAAGGCTGCACTCCCCTTTCGGCCTTCAGCCTCGACCTCAGCTATCACGCCAACGGCTGGTATATCGATCTCATTGGCAACTATTACGACCGCATATACCTTTATTATACTCCCGTCACACGCTATGAGGGCCGTCTGAAGTGGAACAACGACGGCACCGCCAAGGACTATTCGACCCTTCCCTCTCAGGCCAAGGGCCACGGCGGCTTCATGCTCGACGCCTCTATCGGCCGTCAGTTCTACCTGAAGCACGGCCGTCGCATTGGCTTCAACCTGATGCTCACCAACATCCTCAACAACATGAGCATAGTCACCGGCGGACGCGAACAGAGCCGCACCGACACCGACGAGAACGGCGAGAGCATCCGCACCTACTCTTTCCAGAACAGTCCCTACAAGTTCTATGCCAACGGAGCCAACGGCATGCTCATGCTCAACTACTACTTTTAGCGGGCTTTGCCCTAAATAATAAATAATAAATAATAAATGATAAATGATAATTAGCAATACAATGGAAACGATGATAAACAGGAAGCCTAGAATACCGAAAGGTTTATTCTTTGTTCTTTCTTCATTATTATTTAGCGTAGCGCTCACCAGCTGTCAGGGCGACTGGGACGAGCCACCCGTTTACGACGTGGTGCCTTTCGGTAACTCCAACATCAACGACGAAGGCATTATCACCATTGCCGAGCTGAAGGCCAAGTACCCCAACGTTTTCGCCTCGACCGACCAGAACAAGCAAATCACCGAGGACATTAAGATCCGTGGCCGCGTCACGGGCAACGACCTGGGTTCCAACATCTACAAGCAGTTCATGATTCAGGATGAGACGGGAGCCATCATCGTGGCCGTCAACCAGAGCGGCATGCACGGTTTCCTGGCCGAGGGGCAGGAGATTGTCATCGACCTGAAAGACCTCTACATCGGCGGCTACCGCAAACAGCCCGAGATTGGCCAGCCCTACAACGGCACCAGCATAGGCCGCATGAACAAAGAGCTGTTTCAGAAGCATTATAAATATGTGGGGCAGCCCGATGCCTCGAAGATTGAGCCCATTGACTTCGACGTGAATATGAGCATGGAGGAGCACTGCGCCAAGCTGGTCACCCTGCGCAACGTGTCCTTCTCGCCTGTGGCAGGCCTGGGCACCTTCGCCCCCGACACCACGCAGGACAAGACCGTGAGCATCGTTGGCGGCTGCGTCAATCGCTCACTGAACGAATACCCCGAGTCGAAGGTGGTCATCCGCACCAGCACCTACGCCAAGTTCGCTGCCATGAAGCTGCCCTACGACGAGGTGAACAAGCGTCCCCGTAAGTGCAACATCACCGGCATTGCCACCCGCTACAACAACACCTGGCAAATCCTCATCCGCAAGGAGAGCGACATCGAAGTCATTGAATAAGACCACCCACAAAACCTACAGAACCTACAGAACCTACAGAACCTACAAAAAAAGACCCACTAATATGAAGAAACTATTCAGTAAACTCATGCTTGTGGCCATGGCGGTCGCAACATTCACGGCCTGCGAAGACGTGCCCGAACCTTACAACATTCCCAGTCCAGAAGACGACAACGGCAGCTCGACCGAGATTGAGGGAGCCACCGGCAGCGGCACGCTGGCCGACCCGTTCAACGCCGTGGCAGCTCTGAACTATGGCAAGAAGCTGGCCTCTGGCGAGTCCTCGACCGACTACATGTTCATCAAGGGCCGCGTGGTCAGCATCAAGGAGCAGTTCTCCACGCAGTATGGCAACGGAACCTTCTACATTTCCAGCGACGGCACCGCCCAGAACCAGTTCTACGCCTACCGCGTGCTCTATCTGGGCAACAAGAAGTTCACCTCCAGCGACAAGCCCATAGAGGTGGGCGACGAGGTCATCGTCTGCGGCGTCATCACCAACTACAACGGAACCATCGAGACGGCCCAGGGCCAGGGCTTCCTCTACTCGCTCAACGGCGAAGACCGTGGCGGTGCACCTAACGGAGGCGGCGACGACAGCGGCACAGCCACGGGCGACGGCACCCTTGCCAACCCCTTCAACAGCGTGGCAGCCATTGCCTACGCCAAGCAGGTGGGCAATGCCGAATCAGAAAAGGAAGTCTACATCAAGGGCAAGGTGGCCGAAATCACCGAGCAATACGGCACGCAGTTTGGCAACGCCACCTTCACCGTCAGCGACGACGGCACCAGCAGCAATGCCTTCACCGTCTATCGCGCACTCTATCTGGGCAACAAGAAGTACACCAGCGGCGCACTCCTTGAGGTGGGCAACGACGTCATTGTCTACGGCAAGGTGACCTGCTACATGGGCAACAAACCCGAAACCGTACAGGGCAAAGCCTATCTCTACTCGCTCAACGGCCAGACCGATGGCGGCGGCGACACCCCCACCCCCGACCCGCAACCCAGCGGCGAGGTGAAGACCGTCAGCATAGCCGACTTCAATGACGCCGAGGTGAGCAACGACGTGTGGTATCAGCTCACGGGCAAGGTGACCAATCTGAAGCCCGACGACATCTATGGTAACTTCGACCTGGATGACGAAACGGGCTCGGTCTACGTATACGGCCTGCTGTCCGAGAAGGGCGGTGCCAAGAAGCTCTTCCAGGAGCTGGTGGCCGCCAAGGGAATCAAGGAGGGCAGCACCCTCACCCTCATTGGCAATCGTGGCGAGTACAACGGCAAGATTGAGGTGATGAACGCCTACTTCGTCAGCGTCGAAGGCGGTAGCGATACCCCCGACGACCCCACTCCCGGTGGCGACAACACTGGCAATAAGGGCACGCTCAGCGGCAACCAGCTCACCCTGGTGACTGCCGACCTGGGCATCGAGAACGGCAACGAGCCTGGCACCATCACCCTGGTCGATGGCACCACCATCAGCTTCGACGGCGGAGGCAACTCCAACACGCCAAAGTATTACAACTCGGGCACCAGCATCCGCATGTATCCCAAGAACGCCATGACCATCAAGGCCAGCGGCAAGACCATCAAAAGCATCAAGCTGTCGTGCTCAACCTCGAACGGAACCCTTTGCAATGCCGGTGGCGAGGTATCGGCAGCCCCTGGCAGCGTGGCCGTCAGCGGCGATGATCTCGACATCAGCGCCATCTACAGCAGCTCGACCACCATCACCAACAACAACGGCAACACCGGAGCTGCCTCTCAGCTGCGCATCACGCAACTGGTCATTACCTATGCCGAATAAAAAAAGTCAGCGAAATGTTTGGCCAAGTTGAAAAAAAGTAGTACCTTTGCAGCCCGAAACAAGTATTTATCAATTATTTAAACAACAAAATGAAAAAAGGAATTCATCCAGACAACTATCGCCCCGTCGTGTTCCGTGACATGTCCAACGGCGATATGTTCCTTACGAAGTCTACTGCAAAGACCACTGACACCGTAGAATTCGAAGGCGAAACTTACCCAGTGGTAAAAGTCGAAATCTCCAGCTCTTCCCACCCCTTCTATACTGGTAAGAGCAAGCTCGTCGACACGGCCGGACGCGTCGATAAGTTCATGAGCCGCTACGGTAAGGCTGCGAAGAAGTAAGATATTCACACACACCACATGACTTATTAAGGTGCGTCCAAGGTAGTTGCATATGCCTTGTACGCATCTTTTTTTACCACAAAAACATGAAACGGCTCCCCACCCTCTGCCCGCTGTTGCTCCTTGTTCCCTTGTTTCTGCTCAGCGCCTGCCACGACACCGGCGACGATGACGACCCCTGGAGCACTCAGCCTACCGAAGCCCCCAACGCCAACCGCAACGACGCCAGCCAGGAGCCCAGCCTGTCGCGGCTGGAGTTTCCCCATGTCAAGGGCGACGGCTCCATCGTGCTCATCCACACCACCAACGACCTCTTTGGCATCAACTACTCAGTGGAATGGGACTGCCAGAAGAAGTCGCAACGCTGGTCAGCCTATCAGCTGAACAGCTCCACCCTGCAGCGCAACACCTCCCGAGCCAACGTTGGCTATCCCTTCGACCCCCAGCTTCCCTCGCAGTATTATCTGAGTCAGGACTGCTTCTATAGCAGCGGCTTCGACCATGGCCACATCTGCCCCTCGGCCGACCGGCTCTATTCCAGCGAAGCCAACGAGCAGACGTTCTACCTTACCAACATGCAGCCCCAGTATAAGGCTTTCAACGGCAGCCTATCAGGCAACGAGTCGTACAAGAACGACTGGAGTCCCTGGTTCAGGCTGGAGGGACAGGTGCGCTCCTGGGCCAATGCCGCCACCACCGAAAACCTGTACGTGGTGAAGGGCGGAACCATTGAGGACCACCAGATTCTGCCCACGCTGGTGAAGGGCGAGATGCGCGTGCCAGCCTATTTCTTTGTGGCCCTGCTGCTTAAAAACGCCCAGGGCTATAAGGCCATCGGCTTCTGGATGGAGCATAAAAGCTCCTACGAGAAGCAGGAGCCGTTGTCAGCCTATGCTGTGAACATCAGCGAGCTGGAGCAGAAGACTGGCATCGACTTTTTCTGCAATCTGCCCGACGACACCGAGCAACACATTGAGACGCTGGCCCGCGAAAACGTCTGCCGGGCGTGGGGTTTATAGTCCCCCGACGAAGCCATTTTTTTCGGTGGAGGCGCCGCGTGAAAATTTCTCACGTGAGATTTTTTTCTGGGAAGCCTCCGCGTGAAAATTTCTCACGTGAGATTTTTTTCTGGGAGGCCTCCGCGTGAAAATTTCTCACGTGAGAAATTTTCATGGGAAGCCTCGCCAGCTTTACGATCAAAGGCTACGCACGAAAAACCAGTCGCGCAGCACCTTTTTGTACTGGTGTTGGGAATCGGCAATCATGAGCAACAGCGAAGGCGAAAGCGCACAGCAGCCTTCGTAGTTGGCAAACTTGCGGCTGGTGAGGGTGAGCCGCGTCTTGAATTCGGCCACCAGGCGTTTCTCCAAGTGCTGGGCCTCAGCAGGCCGCACCTCGTAGATGCGGATGACGGTGGCAGCGTCGAGCTTCAGCCTTGGCACGCGCACCTGGCGTTCCAACACGAGCAAACGCCCGTCGCCCATGGCACAAAGGGCTGCCACACCATGATAATACTTGCGGCTGATGGCGTCATCGGGCTTGTAGCGATACTGCCGCGTGGGCTGCAGGTCGTCGCCAAAGGCCTGTAGGCGCAGCTCCGCCTCGCCGGGCAAGGGCCGTTCGGTGGTGGCGAAAAACTGGCGTGAAAGCGTGTCGTAGGTCAGGGCTTCCATACCTTGGTTGCGCCGCGCCCGCTTAAACTCCTGCGGCATGGCCAGCCGAAGCCCTGTGCGCTGACCTTCCAGGGTGTATTCATAAACCTCGTTGTCGGCCTCGCCACTGATGAAAAGCGTGCGTGAAGAGGGCCGGAAGCAGATGCCCTCCATGTCGCGATTGGGGCGTCCGCTGCTGCGATAGCCCAGGTTTTCAGCCTTTGTGATGCGCCGTTGAAGGGTGTCGATATCTAAGCGGAAAACATAAAAGCCGTCATGCTGCGCCTTGTCGTCAACCACGGCGAAGCAGCCATTGCCAATGGAACAGATGCCACTGTAGTTGCCGGCAGGAATCTGGTGGGGAAAATGCTGTTGCGAAAAAACCGATAGCGACATGAGCCATGCCGCTATCGGTAGTATTAGTTTCCTTGTGCTAAGCCCGGTCATTTCACAGGCTTGATGGCAAAGGTGAAGTCATAGTCCTTGTAGGGCAGGAGGTACTGCGGCAGAGGCCAGGCACCCCAGCTGTTGACACAGGCCACACCCTGCTGGCGCTGCTGAATGAACACCTGCGTCTTGCCTGCGGGAATGAGGTCGCCGCTGTGGTGGCCCCACTTCTTGTCCTTCGTCATGCCGTCGTCGAGCTGGTCCATGGTGTAGGGCATGGCGCTGGCCTCCATCGGGGCGTTGCTGTAGAACTCCAGTCCGTGGCCGTCGGCATCCAGCACGCGGAACCAGCGCACGTCGGTGTGGTTGCCGCTCTCCTGCGGACGTACATACTCGAAATATTCGTCGATGACCTTGTTGCCATACACGCCGATGAACTCGCTGGAGTTGCGGTCGATGTAGTTCTCCACGGGACCACGGCCGTAATACTCAATGCGGTCGAACTGGCGAGGCATCTGCAGCTGCATGCCATATCGGAAGAGGTTGCTCACCTTGGCTTCCTTGTCGGTGGAGAGCTGCTCGCGAACAATGACCTGGCCGTCGTCGGTGAGCGTGTAGGTCATGGTGAGCTGGGCCTTCTGGTCGGGCATGTCGAAGATGGCTACCACGGAATTGCCGTTGGCCGTGACGCTCTTCACCCTCATCTGCGGGTTCTTCCAGGTGCGGAACTGACGGGGCATGCTGGCGCCAAAGTCATTGTCGGTGGGTGCACGCCAGAACTCGGGCGTGATGCTCTCGCGGAACTGCAGCATGCGCTTGCCGCCAATGTTCAGATAGTCAATCAGGCCCGTATGCTTGCCCACTGAGAAGTCGGTGCCGCCGGCCAGGAGCTTAATATAGGTATTGGTCTCCTCCTTGGCCACATTGGTGGCTTCGGCTGCCTTCAATTCGGGGAACTTATAGTCGTTCAGGGCAAACTGCTGACGAGCCATCACCTGGCCTTTCTTCACCAGAGGCTCACCGTTCTTTGACTTGAACTGGAAGATGACGAAGATTTCCTGATCGCCGTGGTGGCCCAGTACGCGCTCAACGGTCTGGCGCAGCTGGTCGTCGGTAATCAGCTTGCGCTGCTGGGGCTGGATGCCGCTGATGTTGGTCTTGCCACCATGGCCAAAGGTCATGCCGGCGGGACGGCCCGAATTGTCGTGATGGTGGTCGCCTGCTCCGCCAACAAACCATTCCAGCTCCATGTCGTCGAGGGTCTTGAAGAAGTTCTCGTTGTAAATCTCGAACTTGCCTTCCTTCAGGCCCTTGTCGGTCACCCAAATGTTCTGATAGTAATACTGTACCTCATAGGCGTGAGGATTCAGCCTACGGTCGGGGGCAATGATGCCGTTGCAGTTGAAGTTGTAGTCAGAGGCGGGATATTCACCATAGTCGCCGCCGTAAGTGAAAATGGTGCGACCCGTGATGGGGCTCTTGTCGCGCATGCCCTGATCGACGAAGTCCCATATGTAACCGCCCTGGTACTTCGGCTCTTTGCGGATGAGGTCCCAATACTCCTTGAAGCCACCCATAGAGTTACCCATGGCATGGGCATACTCGCACTGGATGAGGGGACGGGGATTGTCGCTCTTGCAATGGCGCTCGCACCAGCCGTAGTCAGCATACATGGGGCAAGCTATGTCGGTGAACTCGCTGTTGCTGCCGGCACGCTCGTACTGCACGGGGCGAGTGGTGTCGGTTTGCTTAATCCAGCGATATACTTTCTCGAAGTTGGGGCCCATGCCGGCCTCGTTGCCCATTGACCAAACGATGATGCTGGGGTGGTTGCGGAACGAGAGGACGTTGCCCTCGTTGCGCTCTAAGTGCATCTTCTCAAAGTCGGGGCGCTTAGCCAGCGTCTGATCGCCATAGCCCATGCCATGGCTCTCCAGGTTGGCCTCGGCGGTGAGATAGATGCCGTACTCGTCGCACAGGTCGTACCAGCGGGGATCGTCGGGATAGTGGCAGGTACGCACGGCGTTGATGTTGAGCTGCTTCATAATCTTGATGTCCTCAATCATGCGCTCCATGGAAACGATGTAGCCGCCATCGGGATCCAGCTCGTGGCGGTCGGCACCCTTGATGAGGATGGGCTGGCCGTTGACCAGCAGCTGGGCGTTCTTAATCTCGATATGGCGGAAACCCACCTTCTGGCGCACCACTTCCACCACCTTCTGCCCCTGGTTGAGGGTCAGCTCCAGCGTGTAGAGATAGGGCGTCTCTGCCGTCCAGGCCTTCACGTTGTCCACCGTGGCCTGCAGGCCCGTGGCCACTTCCTTGCCATCGGCATCGAGCAGACGGGCAGCAACATTGCCGCCACCCTTCTTCGTCACCGTCACGTCGAGCAAGCCCTTGCCGTCCTGCCAGTCCTGATTGATGACGACGTCCTGAATGTGGGCCTTCGGGCGGGCATAGAGATAAACCTCGCGGGCTATGCCGGTGAAGCGCCAGAAGTCCTGGTCCTCCAGGTAGGAGCCGTCGCACCAGCGCATCACCTGCATGGCAATGAGGTTGCGGCCTTTCTTCAGATACTTCGTGATGTTGAACTCAGCAGCCACCTTGGCATCCTCGCTATAGCCCACGAACTTGCCGTTCACCCAGACATAGAGATTGCTGGTGGCGGAGCCTACGTGGAAGTAGACCTCTTCACCCTGCCAGTCGGCGGGCAAGTCGAAGGAGCGGCGATAGCTGCCCGTGTAGTTGTTGGTTTCGCTGATGTAGGGGGGATTGTTGTCGAAAGTGGTGCACCAGGCATAACCGGCGTTCTTATAGGTCTTGTCGCCATAGCCCTCCAGCTCGAAAAGGCCGGGCACGGGGAAGTCTACCCACTGCGAGTCGTCGAACTTCAGCGAGAAGAAATCCTTCGGTGCCAAGTTGTGGTCTTTAACGAAGTTGAAACGCCACTTGCCTTCCATGGACAGATAGCGGGCGGACTTGGTCTTGTCACCCTGCTTGGCCTTGTCGGCATTCTCGAAGGCGAAGAAATCGGCACGCCGCACTTCACGGTTCACTTGGTTTACGTTTGGATCCAGCCAGTAGGGCTTGGATTCGGCCATGGCTGCCGTCGTTGCAACCAATGCCATTGATAGAATCAGTTTCCTTAGCATTTTTATAGTTAGGGTTAGTAAAAAATATTTCTGCAAAGTTAAAAATATTTTGCGAGAAAGCCAAGAATTTATGCAAATAATTGCTATCTTTGCAATCAAATTGTAAACATAATGAAAACGAAGGTAAAAAAACAAGTGAAAACGGTGAAGAAGGAAAAGGAAACCGTGAAGCAGCCCGCCCCTTGGCTGCGTTTCCTCTCGCCGCTGGTGTGCGTCCTGGCCCTCGTGGCCATAGCCGCTGCACTGCTTCTGCTGGAAGACGAGTACCTGTGGAAAGTACAAGAACTGAACCTGCACCTCGACACGCCGCTGTTTCAACAGCAGCAGGAGGTGGTGGCTGGTGGCTGGCTGACTTGGCTGGGCACCTGGTTCACTGAGTTCTTCTATCATCCGGTGCTGGGCGTGGGCTGGCTCAGCCTGTGGTGGGCCGTGCTGATGGTGCTGGCCTGGCGAGCCTTCAACGTGCCCGTGAAATGGATGGCCGTGTTGCTGGTGCCCGTGGCGATGCTGCTGCTCACATGCGTTGATCTGGGCTACTGGATATACTATTTGAAGCTGCGCGGCCACTTCTTCGTGGCAACCATAGGCCTGAGCGTGGCCTGTGCCGAGGTATGGGCGTTCCGCAGCCTGCCCTCGAAATACTACCTGCGACCGCTGTTCATTGCCTTCAGCACAGCCATTGCCTACCCCTACATAGGATTCTATGGGCTGCTGGCCGCCCTGCTGATGGGCGTGCTGACTTGGCGCGTGGAGAAGGGAAAGAAGAACGCCATCATTGCCACGTGCGTTGCCATCCTTGCCATTATCGTCATCCCCCTACTCTACTACAGACTGCTGTTCTATCAGACCAGCCAGGCGAACATCTGGTGGACGGCGCTGCCGCTTTTCCGTATTGTGGATGAGCACCCTGCCTATTATATACCTTATTATATTATTGTGGCCTTCTTCGTGCTGATGGCCGCCACGTATGGCAAGCTGTGCGACGGAGCAGTGAAAAAACCGCTCTGGTGGGGAACCATTCACATGGTGCTGATTCTGGCGTTGCTGATGGGCGTGAAAACATTCTGGTATCGCGACTACAATTTCCACAAGGAGCTGCGCATGCAGCGGTTGATGGAGGAAGCCAACTGGGAAGGCATTCTGCAGGAGGCCTCCAACCTGGAGGATGAGCCTACGCGTGCCATTGTGATGATGAAGAATCTGGCGCTGTTCCGCTTAGGACGTCAAGGCGACGAGATGTATCACTACCTCACGGGGGCAAAGGCTTCCAATACGCCCATACCCGTGAGTATGGTGCAGGTGGTTGGCCGAAGCATCTATTTCTATTATGGACTGCCCAACTACTGCTATCGCTGGTGCCTTGAAGACGGTGTGGAGTTCGGCTGGCGCGCCGAGTATCTGAAGTACCTTACTCGCTGCGCCATTGTGAATGGTGAATACAGGGTGGCCCGCAAATACATTGAACTGCTGAAGCAGACGCGCTACCACGGGGAGTGGGCCAAAAACCAGGAGCGCTTCCTCGACAAACCTGACCTGGTGGCCCAGGACGCGAACTACAAGCCCGTGCTGGAGCTCATGGATTATGACGACAACCTGAATAGCGACCAGTCTATCGTAGAGATGTATCTCATGCATCACTTCGTCTTCGACCGGGGCCACAGCAAGCTGTACCTGGACCAAGCCATCAATTCTGCTCTGTGGATGAAGGACATCAAAATGTACTGGCCCTTCTTCAGCATGTACGCCAACAACCACAAGGACGAGCACATGCCCACACACTACCAGGAGGCGGCCTACCTGTACGCCCACCTGGAACCAGGCATCGACATCAGCCGCATGCCTTTCGACGACCAAGTGAAGCAGAGCTACGAGTCGTTCATGCAGCTGGCTCAGCGCTGTCAAGGCATGAGCGAGGAGCAGATGAAGGACGTGTTCTTCCCCCAATTTGGCAAGACGTTCTACTATGAATATTTCCTCATACGCAACCAGAAGCTGTATTGAGTTAAGAGTTAAGAGTTTAGAATTAAGAGTTTAGAGTTGAGAGTTATGAAACGTATATCTTTTGTCATTGGTCATCTGTCATTGAGCGTAGCGCTGTTATTCACAGCCTGTTCGGGCGTGAGCATTCCTGAAAACTTTGCGCAGAGCGAAGAGCTGCCGCGCATCTACCCCGACTATGCTGACGTGACCATTCCCGTGAACATTGCCCCATTGTCGTTCCAGCTGGAGGGGATGGAGGCTGAAGACGCCGTGGTGAGCTTCGCCGCCGGCGACATGCAGATTCTGTGTGGCGGACTGAAGGCCCAGCCCTCGATTGACGATTGGCATGCACTGGCCGAGAAAGCCAAAGGTGGCGACATCAACGTTGAGGTTTACGCCAGCAAGGACGGCCATTGGACACGCTATCAGCCGTTTGCCATACACGTGTCGCCCGACAGCATAGACCCCTACATCAGCTACCGACTCATCTCGCCCAGCTATGTAACCTACGAGGAACTGACGCTGAACCAGCGCTGCCTGGAGAACTACGACGAGCAGGTGATGGTAGACAACATGCTTTGCTCTACCGAGAAGAACGGCCAGTGCGTGAACTGCCATAACTATCAGTGGTACAACCCTGAGCGCATGCAGTTCCACGCCCGCCAGAACCACGGCGGCACCGTCATTGCCTACGACGGAAAGATTCGCAAGGTGAACATGAAGAACGACTCGGTCATCTCGGCTGGCGTTTATCCCACGTGGCACCCCACCCTGCCGCTCATCGTCTACTCCACGAACCTGACCAGCCAGAGCTTCCATACGCGCAACGCTAACAAGATTGAGGTGAGCGATGCCGGCAGCGACCTCATTATCTACGACGTGGAGAAAGACCAGGTGGCCAACGTGGAGAACGACCCTGAGGAGTTTGAGGTATTCCCCTTCTGGGCGCCCGACGGCCGCACGCTCTACTACAGCAGCGCTCATTTCGTGTTCCGCGACACCACGTCGCATGCCGTGGAGGTGTTCAAGCGCGCCAGCGACGTGAAATACAACATCTACAGAAAGGCTTTCGACCCCGAGACGCGCCAGTTTGGGCCACGCGAGATGGTGTTCCAGGCCGACACGCTGGGCGCAGGCATCCTGGGCCTCGACACCCTACGCACCGACACGCTGGGCCTCAGCGCCACCCTGCCCCGCATCAGCCCCGACGGCCGCTACCTCATGTTCACCCTGGGCCGCTATGGCGTGTTCCACATCTGGCACCACGAGTCCGACCTGTGGCTGAAAGACCTGCAGACGGGAGCAGTGAGGTCCATGGACGAAATCAACTCAAAAGACACCGAGAGCTATCACTCCTGGTCGAGCAACGGCCGATGGGTCATCTTCAGCAGCCGTCGCACCGACGGCAACTTCACCCGCCCCTTCATTGCCCATGTTGACCAGGACGGCCACGGCTCGAAGCCCTTCGAACTGCCGCAGAAGGACCCGAACTATCACCATGAGTTCATGAAGAGCTACAATATTCCCGAGTTTATGCGAGGTCCCGTCACCATCACGCCGCAGCAATTTGCCGACGTGCTGAAGAACGACGACGTGAAGCCCGCCCAGTTCGTGCCTCACCTGTAGGAAAAGGACAGCCGCTTACTCGTAGTCGTCGATGACGGCGTTCATGAAGTCCATCATTGGCTTGGCCGCACGGAACACCCGTTCCATCTGGTCAAGCCATTTTTCTTGCCCGAAGAAGTCGTCGCCCACCTGATGCCAGGCGCAATAGTTCTTCAGCCGCAAATACTTCATGTGCTCATAATCGCGAGGGAAACCGGCCGGACAGGTCTTCAGCTTTTCCAGACCGAAGCCCTGAGGGCTGTCCCACGAGGCATCGTCGGGCGCGTCGAAAAAGCGCTTAAAGTCGCGGTTCTCCACGCAGCTCAGCCACTCTGCCTCGTTGGCCATCAGCTCGTTGCGGCAGGCCGTCAGGATGTTGGTAGGCAGCCAGTAGCTGCCCACGGCCAGCAGACAGTGGCCAGGCTCTATGTGGATGTAGTAGCCCCCACGAAGGGCTTTCTTTCCCTTGGCGCAGATATAGGCGCCGAAATGGTTTTTATAGGGTGACTTATCGGGCGAGAAACGCGTATCGCGATAGAAACGATAGGTGCAGTCCTTCACAGTCTGGGAAGCCACTTCCGGGTCGAAGGCCACGATGCGCTTCAGCGCCTGCTCCACCCCCTGCTCCCATTCCTGGCGGGCAGCATCATATTCGTCCTTGTGAGCATGAAACCACTCACGATTGTTGTTCATAGCCACACGGCTGAGGAAAGTAAGTATTTTCTTTGAGTCCATAGATTGATTTTTCTTCTTTTTTCCTGCAAAAGTAATAAAAAAGAATGGTATTCCGAAAAAAAATGCCTACTTTTGCACTTATTATGAGGAGAACAGAAAGATACCAACTGGTCTTAGACCACTTTCGCAAGGACAAGCCCGAAGTTAATACGGAGCTAACGTTTGGCAGCAACTTCCAGCTGCTGGTGGCCGTGGTGCTCAGCGCCCAGTGTACCGACAAGCGGGTAAACCAGGTGACGCCCGCACTGTTTCATCGCTATCCCGATGCGCGCAGCATGGCCGAGGCCGAGCCGGAGGACGTGCTGGAATATGTGAGCAGCGTGAGCTATCCCAACTCGAAGGCCCTCCACTTGGTGCAGCTGTCGCGCATGCTGATGGAACGCTACGACGGAGAGGTGCCCGGCGACATGGACCAGCTGCTGCAGCTGCCTGGCGTGGGCCGCAAGACGGCCAACGTGATGCAGGCCGTGGCTTTCGGACGCTCGGCCATGGCCGTCGATACGCACGTGTTTCGCGTCAGCCACCGGCTGGGGCTGGTGCCTCCAACAGCCAACACGCCGCTGAAGGTGGAGCGCGAGCTGATGAAGCATATTCCCGAGGACGACGTGCCCCGCGCCCATCACTGGCTGCTGCTCCACGGGCGCTACGTGTGTACCTCGCGCAAGCCCCACTGCCAGCGCTGTCCCTTCGCCACCTTCTGCCCTTACGGCACGAAGGAGGCCAAGCTTCGTTAGCATCCAGACAGCCTTCGGCAAGAGGGCATCGGCTTACAGAAATCTGCGGAGGCTTCCCGTGAAAAAATCTCACGTGAGATTTTTTCACGGGAAGCCTCCGCAGAATTACGGGAAGCCTCCGCAGAATTACGGGAAGCCTCCGCAGAATCACGGGAAGCCTCGCCAGTATTTTTCAGCACGCAAAAAAAGAGCCAGCCCCACGAGAAATGAGGCTGGCTCCTATGATAATGATTAAATGTTATTTCTACCGAACGCTTAGAACTGGTAGCGGTTGTCCTGCACCTTAGCCTTCTCCATCAGGACGTCGAAGAGCGTGGTGTAGGGGTTGTACTGGTTGGGAGTGAGCGACGAGAGGGCGCGCTGGATGAGCTTGTTCTCCTGTTCGCGACGGTCGAAGGCTGTACCCTCCTTGGCATCACGGCTCACAACATTGAAGAGGAACACGCCGTTGGTGCCCTTGACCACATGGCTCACGGTCTTGCCCACCTCGGTGGTGGCAACAGCTCCACTCAGTCCGCTCTCGCGCTGACCCTTCACGCTGACGGTGGCAGGGAAGGTGATGTGGCGGATGGTGTCGACCAGTGCGCCCTTGGCCTGAGCCTCGGCAACGGTCTTGGCACCGCCCAGCTTCTGAATGAGCATGTCGGCCTTCTTATCCTTCAGCACCTCAGCACGCAGATAGTCCTCCACGCTCTGCTGGTCGAGATAGCCTACGGGGTGAACCTTGGTCACGGCCACGGCCACGAAGCGGCCATCGGCACTGTTCTGATAGATTTCCGAGATGCTGCCCTCGCTGGCCTGGGCAAAAGCCCACTTCACGGCCTCGCGGGTGTTGGCCAGGGCCGAAGGAGTACCAATGGTGTTGGCATTGCTGCGCAGGTTCTTCTGCTCCATCACCTGGAAACGCTGCTGAGCATACTTGGTCACGTTCTGATCCATGTCGGCGGGTGTCTTGCACTCGCTGAGGAACTTGCTGAACTCGTTGAACATGTTCTCGTAGGTGTCGTTAGAGAAACGCACTTCGTTGCTCACGATGGCCACGTCATAGAGGGTCACGGCAGGACGATGGTCGCCCACGACGTAGAGCATGACCTGGTTGCTGAGCTTCAGCTGCTGAGGAACGCCGGGAGTGGCGTTGTGGATGGCATTGAAGACGGCCTTGTCGTCAGGAGTAATGGTCTCCTGGCTCTGGTAGGCGTTGGCGCTGAGCCAGTTCTTGGCTGCGGGCTGACCAAACTTGGCAGCCACAGAGTCGATGGGCTGACCACCCTTGATGACGGCGATCAAGCTGTCGGCGCGCTGCTGAGCATCCTCGAAGCTCTGGCCAGGCACGCTGATGAACTGATAGCTGATGGAGTCGATGCCCTGATAGCGGCGGTTCAGACGAACCACGGCCATGTGGTCGACCATCTTGCCCGACAGGTAGCTGCTGTAGGTGATAGGATTGGTGACGCCCATCTCGCTGAGCGAGTCGATGGCAGCGAAGAGTGCGGGAGAAATCTGACGCAGTCCGGCTGCATTGTAGGGCATGCCCTCGTGGTAGCTGATGGTAGAGCGATGAGAGGCCAGGATGTCGGCCACGCTCTTCAAGCTGTCGTTACGCAGCTCCTCAGCAGCCTCAAGCAGTCCGTTGCGCAGGGCAGTGAGGTCAGCCTCGGAGGGAACGATGTTGCACACGGCATACTTAATGTCGCGGGTCTCGGTGTTCCACTTGAAGCTGTTCTTCTGCTGTTCATACTTGGCCTTGAGGTCGGCGTCAGAGATTTGCACGTCGTTGTCGTTGATGGTGGAATAAGCCAACGAAGCCAGCTCAATGGTAGCCTCGCTGTTGCTGCCTTCGAAGGCCAGCTTGGCCGAAGCCTCGTTGCTGAGCATGCAGGCTTCGAGCAGCTCCATGTACTTCGACGACAGGAGTTGGCGGCGCAGCATCTTCTCAACGGTCTTCCAGTAGCGGTCGAACTCCTCGTACTGCTCGGGAGCCTGCTGCTGGAGATAGGTGTAGACCTGGGCCACGTTGTTATAGTCGAAGGCGCCGGTCTGCTGGTTATAGAACACGGGAAGCATGGGCATGTTGCCCATCTGGAGCAGGGGATGAGTGCCCGAAGCGAGGATGATCTTCATCTCGTCGTCAGTAACGCCCAGACCGAGCTTCTCGGCCTCCTCTGCAACGATAGTGTTGCGCACATAGTCGTTCCACACGAATTCGCGCAGCTGGTCCTCGTCAACGTCCTGACCCAACTGCTTGAACACATTCTTGTACTCTTCGATGGTACTCTGATAGTCCTGAATGGACAATTTGCTACCCATCACTTCACCTACTTGCTGGCGAGCCTGATTGCTTGAGGTCTCGCACGAGCGCGTAAAGTCTGTCGCAATGAAGCCGAACAAAGCCAGACCGATAATACCTACCAGCCAAGGCCCCCAGCTTCTGATTTTTCCAATTGCTGCCATTTAATTTTGTTGTTTTTAATTATTTAATTTTGTCTTTGTCAATTTCAGCCTGCAAAATTACAAATTTTGCGTGAAACAACGGCATTTTTTTACAAAAAATTCTCACTTTCATTCACTTTTAGTCTTACGAGTTCAATTTTTGTGGCCGTATTCTTCACTATTTTGAACTCGAAGCACCCAATCTTGATGACCTCATTGAGCTTGGGGAAGCTCTGATACTCGTGCAAGATGTAGCCTCCCACGGTCATGTACTCGTCGCTTTCGGGCAGATGGAGGTCGAACATCTCGTTCACTTTCTCTATTTCCAGACGCGCCGAGAGCATATACTCGCCATCGTCGAGCCGCTTGGCCACGTAGCGCACGGAATCGTGCTCGTCCTCAATGTCGCCGAAAATCTCCTCGACGATGTCTTCAAGCGAAATGAGGCCGCTGGTTCCGCCAAACTCGTCGACCACGACGCCCAGGGACTTCTTCTGCTGCAACAGCGTCTGCATCATGCGGCTGGCCATCATGGTTTCGGGGACGAACGTCATGGGACGGATGTTCTTGGTCCAGTCGGCCGGATTGCGGAACATTTCCTGAGAATGGATGTAGCCCACGATGTGATCAATGTCTTCGTGATAGACCAGTATCTTCGAATGCCCACTCTCAATGAAACGCTGCTTCAACTCGTCGATGGAGGCCGTATCCTCCACGGCATCAATCTCAGTGCGCGGCACCATGCAGTCACGTACTTTGGTTTCAGAGAAGTCGAGGGCGTTCTGGAAAATCTTCACCTCCTCGTCTATTTCGTCGTCGGTGCGGGCGTTGTCAATACTCGACTGTACCAGGTAGTCAAGGTCCACCTTGGTGAACTCCTTTTCCTCCGACGCTTTTTCCAGTTTCACTCCCACCAGGCGGAGCAATCCTTTCGACAGCATGGTGGCGAAGCGGGAAATGGGCCACAGCACCACGTAGCACACCAGCGCCGGCAAGGCAAAGAAGGAAAGCATGCCATTGGGATTGGACTTGAAGATGGTCTTGGGAAGGAACTCGCCGGTGAAAAGCACCACAAAGGTGGAAAGCAGTGTGTCGGCGGTGACGCGAGAGGCATCGTCGAGCCCGAGAAATAGGGTCTGGTCGAAAATCTGGGCAAACAAAATACCGTAGATGACCAACGCGATGTTATTGCCAACCAGCATGGTACTGACAAAGTTGCTGGGATGCCGATAGAACAAGTCTATGGCCCGTTGCGACAGTCCGTTCTTCTCACGCGCCACCTCAGCCAGCAGCCTATTGCTTGACACGAAAGCTATCTCCATGCCCGAGAAAAAGGCAGAGAAAACCATGGTGATGAGTAGTCCGATGATGAGTGTTGTCATGGCAATAATCAGTTACTTCTGTGCTTTTCCGGGGCAGGCCGCACATACTCCTCCACCAAGGTGTCAGTGGGTTCGGTGGCGGACTGGGATTCCTCTTCAGAGCCATCCACATCCGAGGCCATGAACGAGCCTTTCGAGTTGGTAACAAGATAATGGTCCATCTTCTCATCGCTGCGGAAATAGGTTCCTTCCATGGTGCGCTCGGGAGTAACCACCCGCGAGAAGACCGTGGAGTAGAACTCGTGCTTCATTCCGTCCCAGTAGAGTTCTTCACTGGTATAGATGAGCCCTTTCACATTGCGGATGTTCACCCGGCCGCGCAGCTTCCAAAGGCGCTCCTTGTCGAAATACCATGCCGTGTCGGCCTGGATATATGCCTGCACATGAAACTGCTCGTCGAACTGTTCAAAGAAGATGCCTTTCATGAACTCCCAACGGGAGGGACGGCGGACGGTGTTCACATCCCATCGCTCAGTGACGATACGATACTTGATGACGCCAGAATCGCTGATGAGCGTGTTGACGCCATAGCTGGTCATCATCGAGACAGAATCTTCGGGATTGATGGCACCGGCGGTATGCTCCTGAGCCTCACTACACGACACAACAGTGAGCACCTGGCTAGCCACAAAGGCCAACGCCAAGAATGTCCTGAGGCTGAAAAGATGTGCTCTAAAGGATTTCATCACCACTTAGTCAATTCTCCACTTGGCAAACCATCGTTCGTTGAACGTCAGACCTACACTGATGCGGAAAGAGTTGTCAGTAATGAGGTCCTTGGCCGAGGTATGAACCCACTGGGCACTGATGTTCAACAAAGGACGCATGAAGCCTTGCAGGTTCCATTTGCTGAGCAACGGCAGTCCGATGCCGGCGCTGAGGCTGAACTCCTTGGGGCCGTCTTGCCCGTTAATTTTATAATAAGGAGTGGCATAGGCTGCGCCCAGACGCAGATGTACGTGTTTGAAATAATTGGAAGGATGGTTGGGATCGGGCACATACTCGGCTCCTACGCTCATCCGTGTACGGTCTTGCAACAGATTGCTACGCAAAGTGTATTGGTTGTTGGCATCGTCATAGCTGGGGAAGTCAACGCTGCCCCATTTCTGCAAAGACACATCGGCACCAACCGTGAGGCTTTCGCCATGATTATAGGCCAAGCCCACACCCAGCGACATGGGAAGCTCAAGCCCATTGCTGATGGTGAAAGTAGTAGTGTCGCTGACCAGCGTGGAAGTGTTGACGTTGATAATCTCACACGTAGGATCGGCCCCAAGCTTATGGCCCAGCCCCCATGTAGCTCCCAGCGTCAGACGGTCTTTCCTGTTGAGAGGCTGTTGCCACTGCATGCCCAGCGTCAGATTATAACTGCTGACGCTGGCCTTATACGACTTTGACAGCGAGTTCACCGTCGTGGTGGCCGTAGAAGAAACGCTGCGATTGTACTTGCCCCATAAATAGGCAAAGTTAAAACCTATTGACAACGGCTTGACGGGATTCCAGCCTGCACCGACAAAGGCCTGGTGGAATCCTCCAGTTCCTGTGTAGGTTTCCTTGATGCTGCCAATGGTGTTGTTCAGGTAGGAACTGGACGAATAGGAATAGCCAACATCAGAGAACGGGAGCAAGCCAAAACTGACACCAAGATGCTTGTACATCCGGAAAAGGCCTACCGCATAGTCAAAGTCGGCATTTCGCCCATTGACGCTGGTACCGCTCTCGCTGAAGTTGGTCAGCTGCAAAGAAAGACCGGCATCGAAGAGCATGGTAAGTGAGTCAACGGCAGAGTAGGAAGCCGGATTGAGCGGATTGACCATGGTACCGCCTCGCATGGCCAGTCCTGTGCCTCCCATGCCCCGATTGAAGCTCAACGACTGGTCGGCAAGAACGCCGAGTCCATACTGGCTATAGGGTGATATGGTTCCGCTCTGAGATCCACTCTGACCCATGGCGGAAACCGCTAAGCAAACAGCCAAAAGGCTGCTTAATGTCCTTTTATTCATGATTAATCATTATTTCAGCGTGCAAAATTATTAAAAAAAAATGAACTAAATGCACTGAAAGTGGAAAATATAGCGTAATTTTGCATCGTGAAACGTTTTGAAAACATTTTTAGGACTCTTTGCCTGCTCATTTTCTGCACGGCAACGCCTCATTTGCATGCTCAGGAAGACTTGCGGTCAAACATGGACAGCGTGGAAGTAGGATTACTGACATGCTCGCCGCATAACGAGGTTTACAGTTTGTACGGACACACGGCCCTGCATTGGCACGACCTGCGTACAGACGAACATTTCGTCTTCAACTATGGAGTATTCGACTACAGAAAGCCTCACTTTGTGTGGCGCTTCATGATGGGACAGACCGACTACATGCTGGAATGTACCAGCAACCTGAATAGATGGTGCAACTACTACCGGAAATGGGGCAGCGAGGTGAAAGAACAGATACTGAACCTGACGCCTTCAGAGAAACGGCGACTGCAAGAAGCATTGGGCATAAACCTGAAAAGCCCGGTCTATCGCTACAACTTTTTCTACGACAACTGCTCCACCCGTCCTCGCAACATCATCGAGAAATGCCTGGAAGGCGAGGTGAAATACGAGCTGAACCAAGAGTTTTCAGAAGCCACATTCAGGCAGCTGATTCACCATTGCACCATCGACCATCCATGGGCTGCGTTTGGCAATGACCTGCTATTGGGGCTGAATGCCGACCGAAAGGCCACGCAACGCGAGCGCCAGTTCCTGCCCGCGTTGCTGAGCTGGGACTTCGACCATGCTACGGTAATCCGCAACGGCCAAGAGCAACCGCTGGTCTCGCACCGAGTCATCCACGTTCCTCTGGGCAATCAACCCATAGAAAAAGAGTTTCCGCTGTCGCCCCTCACGTGTACATTATTATTATTAATAGCAACTTTAGCCATTGGCATGCTCGAATGGCGTTCGAAACGCATCATGGTTTGGTGGGATGTGCTGTTGATGCTTGCCAGCGGCATAGCGGGATGCATCCTGCTGCTCATGGTGTTCTCTGAGCATCCAGCCACCAGTCTGAATCTCCAGCTTCTCATACTGAATCCCGCAGCCCTGCTTTTCATCCCTTCTGTAGCAAGGAGAAAGAAAACCATCTGGTTCCGCATCATGGGAGTCCTTGCTGTTGTCTTCCTGATTGGCAGTTTCTGGCAAGATTATGCTGAAGGCATGGAAATTGTGGCATTATGTTTGCTAATTAGAACATGGATACATAGAGATGACAAATAGATACCTGTACATCACACTGCTGGCCATTCTTGGCTTCAACACCGATGCCCTCAGCCAGAGCACGCAGTCGAAGGGAACTCCTCGGCTGGTCATCAGCATCACCATAGACCAACTGCGTACTGACTATCTGGAAGCTTTCACACCGCTCTACTCCGAAGGAGGGTTCAAACGGTTGCTCAAGGATGGCATGGTTTTCAGCAATGTGTCCTATCCTTTCGCTCCCACTGACAGAGCTTCCGCCATAGCGGCCATCTCCACGGGTACTACTCCTTATTATAATAGTATAGTGGGCAACCGATGGCTCAACCGCGAAACACTGCGCCCCATGGGATGCGTCGACGACCCGAAGTTCACAGGCATGCTGACAGCCGAAACGGCTTCACCTTCAGGACTTTCCACTTCTACACTTGGAGATGAGCTTAAAGTGGCAACAGGCGGCAAGGCGCTCGTCTATGCCATTGCCCCCTATCGCGACGCCGCCGTGCTCTCAGCCGGCCATGCTGCCGATTGTGCTTTGTGGATAGACGATGTCTATGGCGACTGGTGCTCATCCATCTACTACCTCCAGAACGTTCCGTCATGGCTGAAGGCCTACAACGACCACTATTCGCCAGGACGGAAAATCAGCAACGCCACATGGGAGCCCGCCAACGACATTTCGGGAGCATACAATTTCTATCTGCAAACCGAGAACGAAAAGCCCTTCAAGCATAAGTTCTCCGGCTATCAACGGTTCAGCAACTACAAGCAAAGCGCGCTCGTCAATGCCGACGTCACCGGCATGGCCCTGCAATGCATTACCACCGCCGGCTTAGGTAGTGACAGAGTGACAGACCTGCTCTGTCTGACTTATTACGCAGGCTCTTTCGCCCATCAAAGCATGACAGAAAGTCAGATGGAGCTGCAAGACACCTATGTGCGCCTGGACCAAGAACTGAACACCCTCATTGAGAATACCACTCGCAACATCGGCGCCGAGAATGTGCTCTTCGTCATTACCAGCACTGGCTACAGCGAAATAGAACCAGCAGACTACAATCGTTTCCGCATACCCACAGGCACCCTCTACATGAGCCGCACAGCCAACCTCATGAACATTTACTTAGGCGCCATCTGGGGACAAGAAAACTATGTGGAGACCATTTTCAGAAACCAGATATTCCTGAACCACAAGCTCTTGGAGACCAAGAAGATCAGCATTGGCGAAGCCACCGGCAGGGCTCAGGAAATCATTGCCATGATGTCGGGCGTGCGCAATGTGTACACATCGCTTCAGTTGCTCACCAGCCAAAGCCCACAACTGGAGAAAATCAGAAACGCCTTCAATCCGCAGCGCTGCGGCGACATCATCATCGAGGCAGCACCAGGCTGGAAAGTGCTCAACGAGGACACACAGGAAAGCGAGATGGCCGTGGCGTCCTACACCCAGTTCCCCATCATCATCTTTGGTGCCGGCACACAGGCTGAGCACATCCAAACGCCCGTCACTACCGACCGTATTGCACCGACCATTGCCCGTTCAATACGCATCCGCGCCCCCAATGCATGTTCTTCTGAGCCATTATTTTAGCTTTTTTTGCTTTATTCAGCAAAAAAATGCTTACCTTTGCACCCGCTAAAGGTTTTTAACAAACTTATCCATTCAAAAGAATAACAGATAAATACATAAAAAAGAGATGAATTTCAACAAAATTCTTAGATCGCTGTTCGGCGACAAGTCGTCACGCGACATGAAGCTGATACAGCCCTTCGTGGAGAAAGTAAAGGCGCAGACGCCAAAAATAGAAGTGCTCGACAACGACGCCCTGCGTGCCCGCACGCAGGAAATACGTCGCCAAGTGCAGGCTTCAGCCAAAGAGCAGAAAGCCGAGATTGAAAAGCTGAAGGCCACCATCGAGGAGACGCCCTTGGACGAGCGCGCCGACATCTTCGCTAAAATAGACAAGCTGGAGAAGGAAGTCTTGGAAGTTTACGAGCAGGCACTCAACGAGGTCATGCCCGAGGTGTTTGCCATTGTCAAGGAAACGGCCCGCCGCTTTGCCGAAAACGAGGAAACCGTCGTCACGGCCAACGACTTCGACCGCGAACTGGCCGGCGACCCCAAGAAAGACTTCCTCACCATCGACGGCGACAAAGCCATCTACCACAATCACTGGACTGCCGGCGGCAACGACCTGAAATGGGAAATGGTCCACTACGACGTGCAGCTCTTTGGTGGCGTGGTGCTCCATCAAGGCAAGATTGCCGAGATGGCCACTGGTGAGGGTAAGACCCTCGTGGCCACCCTGCCCGTCTTCCTGAACGCCCTGACGGGCAACGGCGTGCATGTCGTAACGGTCAACGACTATCTGGCCAAGCGTGACTCCGAGTGGATGGGACCGCTCTACATGTTCCATGGCCTCAGCGTAGACTGCATCGACAAGCATCGTCCCAACTCGCCCGAACGCCGCAAGGCCTACATGGCCGACATTACTTTCGGCACCAACAACGAGTTTGGCTTCGACTACCTGCGCGACAACATGGCCATTGCGCCTGCCGACCTGGTTCAGCGCGCCCACAACTACGCCATTGTCGACGAGGTTGACTCGGTGCTCATCGACGACGCCCGTACGCCCCTCATCATCAGCGGACCGGTGCCCAAGGGCGAGGTACAGATGTTCGAGGAATACCAGCCCCTGGTTGAGAAAATCGTTGGTGTGCAGCGTCAGCTGGCCACCCAATACCTGGCCGACGCCAAGCAGAAGATTTCCGAGGGCCAGCAGAAGGACGACAAGAAGCTGCTCGAAGAGGGTTTCCTTTCGCTCTATCGCTCCCACAAGGCCCTGCCCAAGAACAAGCCCCTCATCAAATATCTCTCTGAAGAAGGCATCAAGGCCGGCATGCTCAAGACCGAGGAGATGTACATGGAGAACAACAACCGCCGCATGCCCGAAGCCGTGGAGCCCCTCTACTTTGTGGTCGACGAGAAGCTGAACTCCTGCGACCTCACCGACAAGGGCACCGCCTGGCTGGCCAAGCAGGTCAACGACCCCGAGCTGTTTGTGCTGCCTGACATTGCCGCCCAGCTTTCGGCCCTGGAAGCCCAGACAGACCTTTCCGACGAGGAGCGCGTGAACAGGAAAGACGAGCTGATGAGCCACTATGCCGTTCAGAGCGAGCGCGTCCACACCCTTCAGCAGTTGCTGAAAGCCTACACCATGTTCAACAAGGACGACGAATACGTGGTCATCGACGGCGAAGTGAAGATTGTCGACGAGCAGACCGGCCGTATCATGGAAGGCCGCCGCTGGAGCGACGGACTGCACCAGGCCGTGGAAGCCAAGGAGCACGTCAAGGTGGAAGCCGCCACGCAGACCTTTGCCACCATCACCCTTCAGAACTATTTCCGCATGTACCACAAGCTGGCCGGTATGACCGGTACGGCCATCACCGAGGCTGGCGAGTTCTGGGACATCTATAAGCTCGACGTGGTGGAGATTCCCACCAACAGGCCCGTCATCCGAAACGATATGGACGACCGCGTCTACAAGACGGCCCGCGAGAAGTATCGTGCCGTCATTGCCGAAGTGGTGAAGATGCGCAACGCCGGACGCCCCACCCTGATTGGTACCACCTCGGTGGAAATTTCCGAACTGCTCAGCCGCATGCTCAGCATGTACGTCGATCCCGAGACGGGCAAGCGCGAAGGCATTCCCCACCAGGTGCTGAACGCCAAGCTGCACCAGAAGGAGGCCGACATTGTGGCACTGGCCGGCCAGCAGGACAGCCAGGGACGCGGTGCCGTGACCATAGCCACCAACATGGCTGGCCGTGGTACCGATATCAAGCTGTCGCCCGAGGTCAAGGCCGCCGGCGGACTGGCCATCATCGGCACCGAGCGCCATGAGAGCCGCCGCGTTGACCGCCAGCTGCGCGGTCGTGCCGGACGTCAGGGCGACCCGGGCAGCTCCGTCTTCTACGTGTCGCTGGAAGACAAGCTGATGCGACTCTTTGCCTCTGAGCGCATAGCCCGCGTGATGGACCGTCTGGGCTTCAAGGAGGGCGACATGATTGAAAGCTCCATGATCAGCAACAGCATCGAGCGCGCACAGAAGAAGGTGGAGGAAAACCACTTCGGCGTGCGTAAGCGCCTGCTGGAATATGACGACGTGATGAACAAGCAGCGCACCGTCATCTACGAGAAGCGCCGCCACGCCCTCATGGGCGAGCGCATAGGCATGGACATTGCCAACACCCTGTGGGACCGCGTGTCGACCACCATCGAGCGCAACGACTATGAAGGCTGCAAGGAAGAGTTCATCCGCCTCTTCGGCATGGAAGTGCCGTTCACCGAGGAGCAGTTCCTCGATGTGCGCCACCGCAACGAGCTGGCCGAGGACGCCTTCCAGAAGGTGCTGGCACTCTTCAACCGCCGCTGCGACCGCATCTGCGAGGTGGCCATGCCCGTCATCAGCCAGGTCTACGAGAACCAGGGCCACATGTACGAGCGCATCCTCGTGCCCATCACCGACGGCCACCGCACCTACAACATTGCCTGCAACCTGAAGGAGGCCTACGAAACGCAGTGCAAGTCGGTGGTGAAGGAGTTTGAGAAGCAGATGCTGCTCCACATCATCGACGATGCCTGGAAGGAGAACCTGCGCGAGCTGGACGAGCTGCGCCACTCAGTGCAGAACGCCAGCTACGAGCAGAAAGACCCGCTGCTCATCTTCAAGCTTGAGAGCGCCAAGCTCTTCGACAACATGGTGAACGAGATGTTCAACCGCCAGGTCACCATCCTCACCCGTGCCCAGATTCCCGAGTTGCAGAACCAGCAGGTGCAGGAGGCTGCCCCCGAGCAGCACACCGACCGCCAGCAGTACACCGAGAACAAGCAGTCGGCCGCCCAGGAGGAGCAGCTCGTTGACCAGAACCAGCGTGCCGCAGCCCAGAACGACACCCGTTCGCAGCAGCCCCGCAACCCCATTATCAAGGACAAGCTGCCCGGCCGCAACGACCCCTGCCCCTGCGGCAGCGGCAAGAAGTTTAAGAACTGCCACGGACGCGGACTTGTATAACGTTAGAGTATTATGATTACAATCAGCAACCTAAAGAAATCCTTCGGCGAAACGGTGGCCTGCGACATTTCGCAGCTCACCGTTGCCGATGGTGAACTGCTGGGCCTGGTAGGCAACAACGGCGCCGGCAAGACCACCCTCTTCCGCATGTTGCTCGACCTGCTGAAGCCCGATCAGGGCCAGGTACACATCGACGACATCGACCCCTCGCAGTCGGAAGACTGGAAGGCAACCACTGCCGCCTATATCGACGAGAGCTTCCTCATCGACTATCTCACGCCCGAAGAATACTTCGCCTTCCTGGCCAAGATTTCGTCCATGCCGCAGGAGGTGATGGACGAGCGTCTCAGCCAGTTCGAGCACTTTGCCGGCGGCGAGGTGCTGGGCCAGAAGAAGCTCATTCGCAACCTCTCGGCCGGCAACAAGCAGAAGGTGGGCATCATGTCCGTCCTGCTGCGCCAGCCCAAGCTGGTCATCCTCGACGAGCCCTTCAACTTCCTCGATCCCACCAGCCAGAACATTCTGAAGCACATGCTCACCGACTATCGCCAGCAAACGGGCAGCACCATCCTGCTCAGCAGCCACAACCTGCAGCACACCATCGACATTTCCACGCGCATCGTCCTCCTGGAGAAAGGCCATATCCTGCGCGACCTGGAAAATGCCGGCGAGGAGGCCCGCCAGGAGCTGAACAATTATTTCGAGGAGCAAGCCTGATCTCAGGACAGAAAAACCTGCATTTTCCCTTCATTCATAAACTCGGCACATCCAGCCATTTTTCTGGGGTGCCGAGTTTTTTTTCTGCGGGGCCGAGATTTTTTTCTGGGAGGCCGAGATTTTTTTCTGGGGAGGCTCCGCGTGAAAAAATCTCACGTGAGATTTTTTCAAGAGTCGGCCTCCCATGATTCTTTTCCGTTTTCGCAGGCTCACAAAAGCCCTCATTTTGGCCATTCAGAGGCTGATTATGACAGCAAAAAAAGGATTTTTTGAAAAAAGAACTAAAAATATTTTCATATCCCACTGAAAATGAGTATCTTTGCAGTCCGTTAGAAAAAACATACTCATATTAACAAGGAAATACAGCAATGACAAAGGCAGAAATAGTAAATTCTATCGCAGCAAAAACAGGCGTAGCAAAGCCTGATGTTGCTGCCACTGTAGAGGCTTTCATGGACGAGATCAGAACCAGCCTGGCAGCGAACAAGGAGAACGTTTACCTTCGCGGCTTTGGCAGCTTCATCGTGAAGCATCGCGCCAAGAAGACAGCCCGCAACATATCAAAGAACACCACACTGGTCATCGAGGCCCACGACCTGCCGGCCTTTAAGCCCTGCAAGAGCTTCATCGAGAAGATGGGCGAAAGCAAATAAAGACGCTGATAGCGACATTATTCACACACATTAATATTTTAACAAAACCACTATGCCAAACGGAAAGAAGAAGAAGGGCCACAAGATGGCTACGCACAAGCGCAAGAAGCGCCTGCGCAAGAACCGCCACAAGAGCAAGTAAAACGCCACAAGCGGTTAAAAAATCATGAATGAAAGGAGCCCAATCCCGTCTGTAAACCACTGAAGGCGGGCAAGCTCCTTTTTCATTGGTACACATTTTCACTCACTAAGTTTTAAAGTACAAGACAGAGAACATGACAAGCGAAGTTATCATTGATGTCCAGCCTAAGGAGATTTCCATCGCCCTGCTCGAAGACAAGAGCCTGGTGGAATATCAGAACGAGCCTCGCGAGGCCTCGTTTGCCGTGGGCAACATCTATCTGGGACGGGTGAGAAAGCTCATGCCCGGACTGAACGCTTGCTTTGTCGATGTGGGGAGCGAGAAAGACGCCTTCCTGCACTATCTTGACCTGGGACTTACATTCAGCTCTTACGAAAAATACCTCAAGCAGGTAACCAGCGACCGCAAGAAGCTCTACCCCATCCAGAAAGCATCCCACCAGCCCGATCTTCCCAAGGACGGCAGCATTCAGAACTACTTGAAGCCCGGACAGGAAATCATGGTGCAGGTGGTGAAAGAACCCATCAACACCAAAGGCCCCCGAGTGACCTGCGACCTCAGCTTTGCCGGCCGCTACATGGTGCTCATACCCTTTGGTGACAAAGTGTCAGTAAGCACCAAAATCAAGAAAGGCGAAGAACGCAGCCGCCTGAAGCAGCTGGTGCAGAGCATGAAGCCCAAGAACTTTGGCGTCATCGTTCGCACCGTGGCCGAGGGCAAGCGGGCTGCCGAGCTTGACCAGGAACTGAAGGCACTGCTGAGCCGATGGGAGGATGCCATCACCCGCGTACAGAAGTCAACGGAGGCTCCACGCCTCGTCCACGAGGAAGAGACACGTGCCGTGGCCCTGCTGCGCGACCTTTTCAACCCCACTTACGACGGAATTTTTGTGAACGATGCCGACATCTTCAAGCAAATTCACGACTATGTCAGCAACATCGCGCCCGAGAAGGCAGAGATAGTCAAGCTCTACAACGGCAACGTTCCCATCTTCGACAACTTCGGCGTCACCAAACAGCTCAAGTCGGGCTTCGGACGCACCGTCAACTACAAGCGGGGGGCCTACCTCATCATCGAGCACACCGAAGCCATGCACGTGGTAGACGTCAACAGCGGAACGCGAATCAAGAAAGAAAACGGACAGGAAGCCAACGCCCTGGAAACCAACCTCGGCGCTGCTGACGAGCTGGCACGCCAGCTACGACTGCGCGACATGGGCGGTATCATCGTCGTTGACTTTATCGACATGAACCTGGCCGAGGACCGGCAGATGCTCTATGAGCGCATGTGCGAGAACATGAAGAAAGACCGTGCGCGCCACAACATCCTGCCCCTGAGCAAGTTCGGACTGATGCAGATTACCCGACAGCGCGTGCGTCCGGCTATGGACGTAGCCGTGGAGGAGAGTTGCCCCACGTGCCACGGCACGGGCAAGATAAAGTCGAGCATCCTGTTTACCGACCAACTGGAGAGCAAGATTGACCGCCTGGTGAACAAGATAGGCATTCGCCGCTTCACGCTCCATGTCCATCCCTACGTGGCTGCCTTCATCAATCAGGGCGTTTTCTCACTGAAGCGCCGCTGGCAGTTCAAATACGGCATGGGCATCAAGATCATTCCCAGTCAGAAACTGGCTTTTCTGCAATATGAATTCTACGACCAGAAACGCCAGTTCATCGACATGCAAGAAGAAACTGATTAACTGCCTATATACAGGCAAATCATTCCCAACAACACCAGCGCCAAGTCTACAGCCTTGGCGCTGAGGTTTTTTTCATGGAAGAACAAAGCACCGCAGGCAAAGCTCACCACCACGGAGCCGCGACGGACCATCGACACAATGCTGATCATGGCCGTGGGCAGCGAAAGGGAATAGAAATAAAGGAAGTCGGCGGCCGAGAGGAACACGCTGATGCCCACAATGGCCCAGTCCCAGCGGAAAGGCGTGGTGTGCTTGCGCTTGGGCCACCATAGCAGCATGAGCATGGCCAGCATCATCACGCTCTGGTAGATGTTGTACCACGACTGCACCATCATCCGGTCGAGCCCCACCCCGCCCTCGCTCACGGGTGCCATCAGGTACTTGTCGTAGAGCCCGCTCACGGCGCCCAGCAAGGCGGCGCCCACAATCATGTAGATCCAGTGGTCGTGCTTGAAGTCGATGCCCTCTTTCTTGCCGCTGCGACTCAGCATCAGGAAGGAAGCCACTGCCAGCAGCACGCCTGCCCACTGCCACAGGTTCAGGCGCTCGCCAAAGAACAGCAAGGCACCCACCAGCACCATCACCGGCCGCGTGGCGTTGATGGGGCCCACGATGGTCAGCGGCAAGTGCTTCATGCCGAAATAGCCCAGCACCCAGCTCGACAGGACAATGAGCGACTTCAGCAAAATGTACTGATGGTCGTGCCACGAGCCACTGGCAACGTGGAAAATGGTGCCATCAAGGGCAGTGTCCGAGGCGCTGAGCACAATGCATGGCAGGAAAATAATGGATGAGAAAACTGTGTTAAGGAACAGCACCGGCAACACGGCGTTATCCTTGAGCGACTTCTTTTTCAGTGAATCGTAAACCCCCAGAAAGGCGGCCGAGAGGAATGCAAGAATCAACCACATCTTAATGACCTATCTTCTATCGTCTTAATACTCTATCTTCTCCAAGAACAGCGCATGGGCAGGCATCGACTCGCCAGCCTCGGTCCGGCGTTTCCCTTCCACCACTCGGCGGAAATCGTCGAGCGACAGCCGGCCGCGTCCCACCTCGACGAGTGTGCCCACCACCGCCCGCACCATGTTGCGCAGGAAGCGGTTGGCCGTGATGACGAACACCCATCGGCCCGTTCCCAACGAACGCCACTCGGCCTGGGTGATATGGCACAGGGTGGTCTTCACATCGGCATGGCTCTTGCAGAAGGCACCGAAGTCATCGTAGCTCAACAGCATACGGGCCGCCTGGTTCATCAGCTCAAAGTCTAACGGATAATGCAGCTCACAAGAGTAATGGCGCAAGAAGGGGTCTTTCACCGTGTGAAGGAAATAGTGATATGTGCGGGCCGTAGCCGAGAAACGGGCATGCAAATCGTCGGCCACGGGCTGAATGTCCTGAATGGCAATGTCCTGGGGCAGCAGCTTGTTCAGCTTATAGGCCAGCTGATGGCAGTCGAGCGACTGCTCCACATCGAAATGGGCCACCATCATTCTGGCATGCACACCGGCATCGGTGCGTCCGGCTCCGGTGACCGTCACCTCCTGCCGCAACAACAGGCTGAGGCAACGCTGCAGCTCGCCCTGCACCGAAATGCCATTGGGCTGCACCTGCCAGCCATGGAAACGTGTACCGTCGTAGTTCAGAGTTACAAAATAACGCATATCACTCTCATTACTTTGTCTTGGAATTTATTTGCGCAAAAAAAGAGCGGAATACGGGACTCGAACCCGCGACCCTCGGCTTGGGAAGCCAATGCTCTACCAACTGAGCTAATTCCGCCTGGCCTCAAAAACAAAAAGGGATTGAACATCCCTTTACTAACTTGTTGAGCCGATACCCGGACTCGAACCGGGGACCCACGCATTACGAATGCGTTGCTCTACCAACTGAGCCATATCGGCTTACTACCTTTCTCTATTAGTACACCCGCAGGGGCTCGAACCCTGGACACCCTGATTAAGAGTCAGGTGCTCTACCAACTGAGCTACGGGTGCAACACATCATTCTTGTCTCAAAAATCGCCTTGTACACCCGCAGGGGCTCGAACCCTGGACACCCTGATTAAGAGTCAGGTGCTCTACCAACTGAGCTACGGGTGCATCCTTTTCGGATTTGCGGGTGCAAAGGTACTCAGATTTTTTGAAAACACAAAACTTTTCGCCGCATTTTTTTCGTAAAACCTGCATTTTTCCGTTTTTCGGCTATCTGCTGGCATGAAAGCCTTCAAGATTGGCGTATTTTCGCTGCATCATTCTATTATAAATGTTACGCAGCCAAATGGGATGCAGAACGGTGAGCAGGAGGCCAAACAGCGACACGACGATGTAAGCCCATGTTTCTTCAAAGAGGAGCAACATACCGCCCACCAAGAGCAAGGGCAACAACATTCCCAATAATTCTATGACCAGCTGCAGGCCGCTTTCAACGCCGTTCTTGCCGGCCACTTTTGAATCAAGCGGCAATGTCTGCTTGTTGTAGACGGCCAGCTGGAACATGATGAAATAGCCCAGTCCGCTGGTGAGGAAGAAATAGGCTATCATCATCAGCATGGTGAATTTCCCGCTAATGACGGCGGGAGTCATGATGATTAAGGGAACAAACAGGATGGCCAGGTGAAAATAGTATTTGGCACGAAGCAGCTGGAGAATGTTTTCACGCTGCGTCATCAACAAATCTATATAGTTGCCCTCGGGGCCCATCACCTTCGTCAGGGCCGTCATGCCGTAAATGGCAAAGCAATAGTAACACCAGAAGTTGAGCAGGAACTTCCCGTCGTAGATATCAGTATAGGCTATCACGACAGAGAAGAACACGATGAGTCCCAGGCTCATGTAGGCACGGGCACGAATGGCCTTGTTGCGCATGATGCTCTTGAGCTCCAGCTTCAAGTATTCACCCATCTGGCCAAATCGCTCAAGGAAGGTGAACTGAGAAACATGCTTGATGGCGGCTACTTTCTTCTGCTCCCGCGACAGCTCTTTATGGATGAAGCGGAACTGCAGCCCACGATTGACAAAAAACATGACAGCGAGGAAGGCCAGCAAAAGCAACGCCAACAGGCCCAGCATGGGCGTTTCGTAGAAAGTGTCGGCAATGGCCTGCAACTGACCTACGGGATTGCTGCTGAACACAAGGGGCACGATGACGGCGGCATAGACCGCAATGGGCAACAGCCACCACAAGAGCGACCGATAGATGAGTGAACGCACCAGCAAATACCACTGGCTGTTGATCATGACCATAAGCAGTCCGCATACCACGACCAGGAGCATGGTCCACACGGAACAGCCGCCAACGACGTTGATGAAAGCATAGGGCAGCAGCATGCCGAGCCAAAGGAAGTTATAGCCATTGGTGAGCATGGTCAGCAAATAGGACTCCACAACGGTCATGGCCGGCATGGGCATCAGCAAATAGGGCTTGATGAAGACCAAGGGAGTTTGCTGGGCCATGAACCGGAACAGGAAATCCAGGATGAGCAGGAAAGCCAGCAGAACGAGAATGATGGATGGCTGGCCGGTTTCCACAGCCATGGTTCCGAAAGCGCTGCCAAGGAATACCAGATAGGCCAGTATGAGTATGGCGCCTATCCACATCATCACCTTTGCTACTTTGTTCTGTTCAAGCGCCGGATGGCGTTTCTCGTTCAGCTTGGCATGCTTCCGCAGCAAGAGGTAAAAGCTCAGACGGTTCATCAGCGCAGGTCAATTATTTCGGCATCGGGATAAGCTCTACCGTCGAAACGGAACTTAGCATCGGAAAGGTTCTCGTTCTTCAGCCCGGAAATGGTGAATGCAGTCCACTTAGCGTCTTCCAACATCTTTATTTCTTTAGGGGCAAACGTGGTTTTGTCAATGGTAAGAAAAGCTTCTTTGATTTTGTGCTTATTGTCGGTGGCCGTGAGGTGTACGTTGTAGACTGACGAGGAACTGGTCATCGACGATGAATAGCCCGTCTTATACAAATTTATAAAATTATAAGGGTTCAGCGTTTGCAGCTGCTGAGCTGTAGGGGTAGAGATGTTCACTTCGTCATTGCTGGCCATATAAGTCCAGAGCGTCGTTCCGTCAAACCACATGGTAGTGCCGTTGGAAAGCATATAGAACTTTTTGCCCTTAATGGAGATGGTGCCCGAAGCATTGCCATATTTGGCACTTTCCATGGTGAACTTGGCCGTCACGCCATTGGGACTGCTGACGGTGGCGGCACATTTATCAAGCACCGAGGATGCCGTCTGGGCCAGGGCTGAAATGCTCGTCAGGAGCATTGTCGTAATCGCTAAAACAATCTTTTTCATCTTTCTTATCCTTAATTTAATTATGGTTACGTAATGATGCCAGCAGGTTCTCAAGGCTCAGATCATCCTGTATGAGCACCTCGCGTGGCTTTGAGCCATGGGCCTGGCCTACGATGCCAGCCTTTTCGAGCATATCCATGAGGCGACCGGCACGGTTGTAACCGATGGAGAACTTTCGCTGGATGAGACTGGTGGAGCCGCTTCCACTGCTGACAATCAGACGGGCAGCATCATCGAACATCGGGTCAAGGTGGTTCAAGTCCACATCGTCGGCTCCACTCTCGCCACCCTCGCCACCTTCAATGATGGGTTCTGGCAGTTCGAAGGGCTCTAAGTAGCCCTGCTGCTGGGCAATGAAGTTGTTGATGTCTACCACCTCTGGCGTGTCGACAAAGGCGCACTGCACACGGATGGGGTCGTTGCCTTGCAGATAGAGCATGTCGCCTCTACCAATTAGCTGCTGAGCACCCATGCGGTCGAGAATGGTCTTCGAGTCGATGCCCTGACTCACCTTGAAGGCTATGCGGGCCGGGAAGTTTGCCTTGATGGTACCAGTGATGATATTGGTTGTGGGGCGCTGCGTGGCAATGATCATGTGGATGCCCACGGCTCGCGCTTTCTGTGCGATACGGGCTATGGGAAGCTCAATCTCCTTACCAGCCGTCATGATCAGGTCGCCATACTCATCAATGACTACCACGATATAAGGCATATACTTATGGCCATTCTGCGGGTTCAGCTTGCGGGCTATGAATTTCTTGTTGTAGTCCTTGATATTTCGCTCGCCAGCTTTCATGAGCAACTCGTAGCGGGCATCCATCTCTACGCAAAGCGACTGCAAGGTGCGGATGACCTTCGACGTGTCGGTGATAATGGGCGAGCTGGCCTCCTCAGGCAGTGCTGCCAGGAAATGCTTATCGATGGTGCGGTAAATGCTGAACTCAACCATCTTCGGGTCAACAAGCACAATCTTCAGCTCGGCCGGGTGCTTTTTGTAGAGCAGTGAGGTCAGAATGGCATTCAGGCCTACCGACTTACCCTGGCCTGTGGCACCAGCCACCAGCAGGTGGGGGGCTTTGGCCAAGTCGAACATGAACACCTCGTTAGTGATGGTCTTACCCATGGCGCAAGGCAGCTCCATCGTGGTTTCCTGGAACTTCCTGGAATTAAGGATCGACTCCATTGACACGATGTTCTGCTTGGCATTAGGCACCTCAACGCCAATGGTTCCCTTGCCTGGAATAGGAGCAATGATGCGGATGCCCAATGCTTTCAGCGAGAGGGCGATATCGTCTTCCAATCCACGTATTTTTGATATGCGCACACCAGGAGCAGGTGTAATCTCGTAGAGCGTGATAGTGGGGCCTACCGTAGCCTTAATACTGCTAATCTCAATGCCGAAGGTTCTCAGCACCTCCACAATGCGATTCTTGTTAGCCGTCTGTTCAGCCATGTCGATATAAGGCTTGCCATCTTCCTCATAGTGCTTCAGCAGATCGAGCGTGGGATAGCGATAGTTCTCCAGATCGCGCTTTGGATCGTAGGGTTCCATCTCCTGATCACCAACAGTCACCAGTTCGTTGCCGTCAGCCTTTTCCTCGCCCTCGGCAACGGTCACGTCCATGCCCATCTCGGTTTCTGAATCTTTTTCCTTGATACGAATGGGCTTCACCTTGATGTCATCGTCAGAAGCGGGCGCATTCACGACAACCTCTTCATCGTGGAACTCCACAGTCTGAGGAACAGGATTGTCGAACACCAGCTGGTCGTCAACAGTCTGAATCTGGCTCTCATAAGAATCGACGGTTTCGGTGGGATCGTTATTCGTGATTTTAAATTTCACTTTCTCCAAGAACTTCATCGGGTTGAGCAGTTTCCTAATCCACTCATAAGTCTCGGCACTGACATAAGACAGGAACAGCAAGGCAATGATAATCAATACAGCGGCCAGGCCTGGCACTCCTACAAAGCCCTCAATCCACTGGCCCACATGATGGCCATGATCGCCACCAAGGCAGAAATGGCTGTCACTAATCAACGGAGAGACAAACTTAGCCAAGGCAATAGAAGCCCATACCATGACGAGCATCAGACACATAAACCACTTCAGCAGATTGGGCTTGAAGGCCTTCATCAGCCTCAGCGAAACGAGCAGCAGAAGCACGGGTATGAGAAATGCCGGCACACCAAAGCATTGCTTCACGAAGAAATAAGATGTATATGCCCCCAAGGAGCCACAAGCATTCTTGAACTCACCGTGCTGGTTGGCCAGTTCTCCTTCACGTAGATTCTCAATGATACTCATGTCGGTCTGTCCCGTGGTGAAGAACGAGATGAACGACAATATCATGCAACACGACACAGCAAAAAGGAGCATGCCTATGAAAAACAGCAGCCGCTCGTTCTGAAACACTTGAGATATGCGATTCAGCCCCAACGCCTGGAGGAAAGTACCATTCGATTCAGCGCCCTTTGAGGCCTTTTTTGTCTTTTTACCCATTTATTCTCTTTTCCTTTTCGTTAATTCTTGTGCAAAATTAGCGTAAAAAAGTCAGATACAATAAAAAAATCGCATTTTTTTTGTATTTTTGCACCTCGAAAACAATACATGATGCCAAAAGTTATTTATAATAAGTTCGAAAAGCAACTCATTTCGTCGCTACCCGTGGCTGAATTCACCGGCCGTATAGAGGTGGTTCTGTCAGCCAGCGAGGCCGAGCGTGCTGTCAATTTCCTGCTTTCCCAGCCCATTTTGGGCTTCGACACCGAAACGCGCCCATCGTTCAAACGCGGGTTCCAGCATAAAGTGGCTCTGCTCCAAGTAGCGACAGAAGACATCTGCTTCCTTTTCCGGCTAAACCATATTGGACTGGCCCCTTCCATCGTCCGGCTTCTCGAAGATGCCACCTTGCCAAAAATTGGACTTTCCTGGCACGACGACATCAACTCACTTCAGAAGCTTGGGCCATTCAAGACAGGCCATTTCATCGACATTCAACATTACGTGCATGACATTGGCATTGAAGACATGAGCCTTCAAAAGATTTATGCCAACCTATTTGGACAGAAGATCAGCAAAAGGCAGCAACTGAGCAATTGGGAGGCCGACGTGCTCAGCGACAAGCAGAAAATCTATGCCGCCACAGATGCCTGGGCATGCATTAATATATACAAAGAAATCATTCGGCTAAAACGTGACAAAGACTATCAATTAATCATTAACGACGAACAACATGAAGCAAGTATATCTGAAAAGGGGTAAAGAAGAAAGTCTGCTCCGTTTCCATCCATGGGTATTCTCGGGTGCTTTGCACCACATCGACGACGACATAGCCGAAGGCGACCTGGTGGGCGTGCTCACAGCTTCCGGCCAGCACATTGCCACCGGCCATTACCAACAAGGTTCCATCGCCGTGCGTATCCTCAGCTTCGGCGACACACCCATTGACGATGCCTTCTGGCACCACCGCCTCAGCCAGGCGCTGCAAGCAAGACTGGCCATTCATCTGGCCGACGCCCCACACACCGATGCCTATCGGCTGGTACACGGTGAAGGCGACGGTTTGCCTGGGCTGATCATCGACATCTATGGTCAGACGGCCGTGATGCAGGCTCACAGCATTGGAATGCATCGCCAGCGCCAACTCATAGCCCAGCAGTTGGTCAGCGTCATGCAAGGGCGCATCAGCAACGTCTACTATAAAAGCGAGACTACCCTACCCTTCATGGAGCCTGAAAACGGCTTCATCATTGGGCATAGCCAGGAGAACACTGCTACGGAAAACGGCCTCCGCTTCTACGTAGACTGGCTCCTTGGACAGAAGACGGGCTTTTTTGTTGACCAACGCGACAACCGTTCGCTGCTGGAACGCTACAGCCAAGGACGCCGAGTGCTCAACATGTTTTGCTATACGGGTGGTTTCTCGTTCTATGCCATGCGCGGCGGTGCTCAGCTGGTTCATTCGGTCGACTCGTCCTCCAAGGCCATTGAGCTGACGCGCCGCAACGTGGAGTTAAACTTCCCCGACGACCCGCGTCACGAAGCTTTCTGTGACGATGCTTTCAAATTCCTCGACAGGGTTGAATCGCAGAACGCCTACGATCTCATCATTCTCGATCCGCCAGCATTTGCCAAGCACCGCGCTGCACTCCACAACGCCCTAAAAGGCTATACTCGTCTGAACGCAAAAGCATTTGAAAAAATAGCTCCTGGTGGCATCCTGTTCACGTTCTCCTGCTCGCAGGTAGTAACCAAGGACCATTTCCGCAATGCCGTCTTCACTGCCGCCGCCCAGGCACGCCGCTCGGTGCGCATCCTCCACCAGCTGCACCAGCCTGCCGACCATCCTATTAATATCTATCATCCTGAGGGCGAATACCTGAAAGGCCTCGTCCTCTACGTCGAGTGAGTGAAGGATTTTTGAGTTGAAAATAGAACGAACCATAGAATGCTTCATTGAGCAGCACCACCTGCTCGATCGTGAACAGCTACATCTGGTGGCCACCAGCGGAGGAGCCGACAGCGTGTTCCTACTGCTGATGCTACAGCAGCTGGGCTATAGGATAGAAGCCGTTCACTGCAACTTCAAACTACGCGGCGACGAGAGCGACCGCGACGAATCCTTCGTCAAAAGCCTGTGTCAAAGCCACGACATACCATTACACGTAATCCACTTTGACACACATACATACGCTACAATACACAAAGTAAGCATCGAAGTGGCTGCCCGCCAGCTGCGCTACAGCTACTTCGAGCAACTTCTCCAAGACATTGGCGCAGCCACCATCTGCGTAGCCCATCATAAGGATGATTCCGTAGAAACCATTCTGATGAACCTCATCAGGGGTACTGGTCTGCACGGCCTTACGGGCATCAAGCCCCGCAACGGCCACGTGGTACGCCCTCTGCTCTGCGTCGGCCGTCACGACATTGAGCAGTGGCTCAAAGAGCGGAATCAGCCATTCATGACCGACAGCACCAATCTGGTGCCCGACATCGTGCGCAATCAGCTGCGGCTTGACATCTTGCCCCGCTTGCAAGCGATTAACCACCATGCCGCAGAGAATATCCTTGCCACAGCCCGCCGCTTGGAAGAGTCTGCCCACGTCAGCGATGCTGCCTTGCAAAGCCAGCTGGAGGCGCTCTGTAAGGACAACTCCATAGCCATCAGTGAATTGGCTCTCGTGCCTTCCCCCGAGTCGTTGCTTTATTTGTGGCTCTCGCCCTACGGTTTTACGCCGGCAACCATCGAGTCTATTGCCTGCCGTTTCACCCATGCACAGGCAGGCCGGCAATGGTTCTCCCCCACCCATCAGCTCACCATTCATCAGGGCTGTCTGCTGCTCTCGGCAAAGGCTATTCCACCCCTAACCACCTTGCACCTACCCGAGCCAGGCTGCTATATATATAATGAAGGGAAAGAACGCTTGCGCCTTACCCTGTTACCTGGGAGCCACATCGAGGGCTCTCCCCATACAGTATGTCTTGATGCGTCCAAGGTGACTTTTCCCCTGACGCTGCGTGCAACAAAGGCCGGCGATCGCTTCCATCCTTTTGGCATGAAAGGCAGTAAACTGGTCAGCGACTATCTCACTGACCGCCACGTCCCCCTGCCCGCCAAACGACAGCAGCAGGTGCTCGTCAATGCTGACGGGCGCATCCTTTGGCTTGTAGGCCATCGTCCTGACGACTCTTTCTGCATAACCCCACATACCCAACAGACACTATTCATTCAGCATGAGCGAAGTTAAGATTATCAACGACCCCGTCTTCGGGTTCATCCGCATACCCCGTGGCTTACTCTACGACATTGTTTCCCATCCTTTGTTCCAGCGTCTGAACCGCATCAACCAGCTGGGCCTGGCCTCAGTGGTCTATCCCGGTGCGCGTCACACTCGTTTCCAACACTCTCTGGGAGCTTTCCACCTCATGAGCGAAGCCATTCTCTCCCTTCGTCAGAAGGGCCAGTTCATCTTCGACAGTGAAGCCGAGGCCGTCCAGGCCGCCATCCTGATGCACGACATAGGCCACGGGCCTTTCTCGCATGTTCTTGAGAACACCCTCATCCACGGCATCTCTCACGAAGACATCTCGCTGCTCATGATGGAGCAGATCAACCACGACCTGCACGACCAGTTGGGCATGGCCATCGCCATTTTCCGCGACGAATATCCCAAGCGATTCCTCCACCAGCTCATCTCCAGCCAGCTCGACATGGACCGTCTGGACTACCTGCGTCGCGACTCCTTCTTCACTGGCGTCACCGAAGGCAACATCGGTTCAGCCCGCATCATCAAAATGCTCAATGTCATTGACGACCGCCTCGTGGTTGAGCAGAAAGGCATCTATTCGCTGGAAAACTATCTCACCACCCGCCGACTGATGTACTGGCAGGTGTACCTTCACAAGACGGCTGTAGCCTACGAGAAAGTCCTTGTCAACATGCTCCGGCGGGCCAAGGCCCTCACCCGCCAGGGCGAAGAGCTCTTTGCATCGCCCGCCCTGTCCTATTTCCTTCACAACGATGTGGATGCCCAGTGGTTCAACAGCCACGAAGAGGCATTGCGCATGTATGAGGAACTTGACGACAGCGACATCTGGAGTGCCATGAAGGCCTGGCGCCATTCCTCCGACCGCATCCTGGCCACCCTGGCGGCTGACATGCTCGACCGCCGCATCTTCCGCGTAGAAGTGCACGAGCATCCCATTGCCGAAGAGCGCATAGCCAGCCTACAGAGCGAAATAGCACAAAAAATGGGCATCCCCTATGAGGAAGCCCCCTACCTGATGAGTGTTGTCACCCTGAGCAAGGACATGTATTCTGCCGACGAGGATTCCATTGACATCCTCTATAAAGACGGCACCATCCGCCCCATCACCCAGGCCTCTGAACTGCTCAACGTCGAACTGCTTTCACGCAAAGTCAGCAAATACTATCTCTGCTACCAACGGCTCTAATGTTCTCTGAACACTTTGCGCATCTTGCGCACGGCGTGATCTCTGATCTGCCTCACGCGTTCACGCTTCAGCCCCATGTCAGCAGCTATCTCGGCCATTGTCTGATGTTCCTGTCCTATGCCGAAATAGGCCGTCACCACGCGGTCTTCACGCTCATCCAGACTTCTTAGCGCCCTTTCCACCTGCTCCTCCTGGCTTCTGCTGTAAGTACGCCCGTCGGCCAGTGGCGAACTGCCGTCGACCAGCACCGAGAGCAGGTTCAGATTTGGTTTTGCCCCCAGCGGAGCGTCGAGCGAGCGTTTCTGTCCGTCGCCTCGGCTCTCCACCATTGTCTCAGAGCTTTCCCGCTGCAAGGCCTTTTCCATGGCCCTGCGCACATACACGGCGGCATAGCCGGCAAAACGCAGTCCCCGCGAAGCGTCAAACTTCCCCGCAGCCTTTATCAGTCCCATGTTTCCTTCGCTAATCAGGTCGTCCATGGCCAGTCCCTTGCCCTGATACTCCCGCGCCACATGGGCCACCAGCCTCAGGTTAGCCTCCACCAGTCGGTTCTTAGCTCTTTCGTCGCCTTTCAACACCTTGGCCGACAGTTCGCGTTCCTGCTCCTCACTGAGCAGTTGCCTGCTGCCCATCTCCTCAAAGTATTTCTGTAGTCGGTTTTCTTCCATTCTTCATCTTTTTTGCATGCAAAGATACAACTTTTTCCGCTGAATACTCAAACTAAGCAAATCTTTTTTTATCATCACCCGCAACTATTCGCAGAAGGCCGACGGGTGTCGGCGCGGATTCTCGCTCTTTTTCGTAACGATTTGTAAATTTATAGAGGATATTGGTTTTAATCTCCAAAATAATTGTTATCTTTGCACCCACAGAACGATAAAACGAAAGAGATTATGCCGGAAATCTGTAAATTCTTTGGAATCATCATCAGCCTCTACTGGCGCGACCACAATCCGCCGCATATCCACTTCACTTACGGCGAATACGAGTGTACCATCAGCGTGTTCGACCGTGTGGTGAGCGGCAAGGCCCCGTCGAAGGTGATTGCTAAGGTGAATGAGTGGATGGACCTGCACGAGGCTGAAATCCTCACCCTTTGGGAGAAGGCCCAGAAGGGCGAGAAACTGGGAAGAATCGAGCCTCTTCGATAAGCGAGAGCAGAAGAGGAAGAATGAATATTCAAACACTTAATAAGGAGGACACAGATATGCTTAAAGTTACCGATGTAGATTATGTGAAGGACTATGAACTGCTGCTCACCTTCAACGACGGCACGCGCAAGCTCTGCGACCTGAAGCCCTACCTGACGGGCGAGGTATTCGGTGAGCTGCTCGACCTCGACAAGTTCACTCAGTATGGCCTCACTGGCTATACCATTGAGTGGGCTAATGGTGCCGATCTTGCCCCCGAGTTCCTACACGATATAGGAAGGGCGGCGTAATAAGTAAATGGGAGAAACAAAGGGCGGGAAGCCGAGGACGACGGTTGTCGACTTCGGCTTCCCGCCCTTTTACGGCCCTCAGAATGAAAGAAAAAGGAGTGGTTTTGCGGGCAGAGCTGGCTGAAATGTGCGAGTGGAGGCAGAGGGAAAATTATCACCGCTATTCTGCGTGAAAATTTCTCACGTGAGATTTTTTCACGCGGAGGCTTCCCAGAAAAATTTCTCACGTGAGATTTTTTCACGGGAAGCCTCCTCAAAGAAAAATCGCTCGGAATTGAAAAGAAAAGCACACTTTTCTTTTCATTTCTCTCACTTATTTTGTAACTTTGGCTTCACCGAACTTACTTTTCGCTCGGAATTGAAAAGAAAAGCACGCATTTCTTTTCATTTCTCTCACTTATTTTGTAACTTTGCACACAAATTGTTAAACAACCAACAAAACAACAAGAAAAATGAAAAGAGACAACGCCATCTTCGAGATGATTGAGCGTGAGCATCAGCGCCAGCTGAAGGGTATTGAACTTATAGCCAGCGAGAACTTCGTGAGCGACCAGGTGATGCAGGCCATGGGCAGCTGCCTGACGAACAAGTATGCCGAGGGCTATCCTGGCAAGCGCTACTATGGCGGCTGCCAGGTGGTTGACGAGGTGGAGCGTCTGGCCATTGAGCGCGTTTGCAAGCTCTTCGACGCCGAATATGCCAACGTGCAGCCCCACAGCGGAGCACAGGCTAACGCCGCCGTGCTGCTGGCCGTGCTGAAGCCCGGCGACACCTTCATGGGTCTGAACCTGGCTCACGGCGGCCACCTGAGCCATGGCTCACTGGTGAACACCAGCGGCATCCTCTACAAGCCCGTGGGCTACAACCTGAACAAAGAGACGGGACGCGTGGACTACGACGAGATGGAGGCGCTGGCCCTGGAGCACAAGCCCAAGCTGATCATTGGCGGCGGCTCGGCCTACAGCCGCGAGTGGGACTACAAGCGCATGCGCCAGATAGCCGACAAGGTGGGCGCACTGCTGATGATTGACATGGCCCACCCCGCAGGCCTCATCGCTGCCGGAC
>JAFPTC010000143.1 GCA_017400455.1 Prevotella sp.
AGTTCTGGAGTTACAGAAGTTCCGGAGTGCAGACAATAGTTCTGCTACGATGGCACTTCAATAATAACTACCTGAAAAGTGTAGAGAAAGGACTAACGTCTGAACTCCAGCAACTCCAGAACTCCTGAACTACCAAGGAGTTAAGCGAATGCGAAACTTGAATCAAATTATGAAAAAAGAAAAGGTATTAGATATGAAAAAGATTGTTTGCATCGCTGTTCTGCTGGCAATGAGCCTCACGCTCGTTGCTCAGCAGAAAAATGCGGGGCAGAAGCCACAGCAGCTCTCGCCCGAGGAACAGGCCATGCTTCAGCGTGTCTATGAGACCCAGGTGGGCGGCAACGACGCAGAGTTCTATGCGGCTCACAAGACCTACATGGACTACCTGGAGCAGCAGCAGGAATGGGGCAAGTTCTATCGCACGTGGATGAACCGCGTGATTTATGAGGTGAACAACAAGCATTTCCATCGGGCCTACTCCGAAATTCACTTGCTCACCGACGACATCAAGAAACGCCATCAGGAGGAATACCTCTACATAGCCAACATGGGTCTGGGCTTCTTCTTCAACGGCCGCAACCAGCCCGAGCTGGGCGAGACCTACTTCCGCCGCGCCCTGCAGGAGATAGATGTTGAAAAAGATCCCGTGGGCGTGTTCAACTCCTACCTGTCGCTGGCCCAGACGCTCAGCTTCAAGCATCCCGCCGAGGCCATGGCCTGTCTTGACAGCCTGCCACAGATGATGCTCCAGAACCCGCTGTACGAAAGTGGCGTGCTGGGCTATCGCTGCATCATTGCCAACAAGCAGGGCGACAGCGTCGCCTTCAACCGCTACTTCGCCCGCTACGACAGCATTCGCCAGGCCAATCCCGCCCAGTTCAACGCGGCCAACCTGCACCAGGTGATGGTGTGTCACTGCCTCACGGAGAAAGACTATCAGGGCGCCCTCGCGTGGTGCGACTCCATTGGCGAGCCGCTCACGGCCACCGAGCTGCGCATGAACGTGTATGAGCACATGGGCGACTGGCAGCGGGCCTACCAGGCCTCGCAGCTGAAAGACAGCCTCACGAACATTGACGACCGCAAGGCCCTGGAAATACAAATGGTGGACATGTCGCACGACATTAACCTGCTGCAGGCCGAGCACGAGAAGTTGGAATTAAGGCGCACGCAGCTCATCATCGTGGGACTCATGGCGGCAGTCATCATCGCCCTGCTCGTTGGCCTGCTGCTCTATCGCCATCATAAAAACCGCCGCCTGAAGGAACAGTTCCTGCAACTGCAGGAAGCGCGGCGCAGCACCCAGGCCAGCCAGGCCATCAGGCGCGCCTTCGTAGGCTCGATTCAGGAGAAGCTGAAGTCGCCCATCAACGTGCTGAGGAGCTATGCCCGCATTTTCAACAACCCCGACTTCCAGCTGAAGCCCCAGGAGCGGGTGAAACGTTACGGAGACATACTGAACGCGGCCCGCACCGTGGAATCGCTCATGGACCCCGTGCTCGATTCCTATGCCAGCGGCACAACGGGCATCTCGGAAGAGGAGAAGGAGATTTGCAACGCTGCGCTGCGCTCGCCCCTGCTCACGCTCATCAGCACCACGGAGGTTATCATCGACGGAAATGGAATGATTCCGCAGGAGGAATATCTACAGCTGCGCACGGAGGTGTGTCGCGACGCCTACAACGTGGCCATCTCCACCCATCAGCTCATTCTCTACAGCCTCTATGACGACGACATCTCGTTGCCTAAGCCCGACCGCATTGGGCTGAACGAACTGGCACGCTCCATCCTGAACAGCTACGACCTGCATCCCACGGCAGCAGCCGAAAACCGCCAGCTGACCACCGCGTTCAAGACCGACGTGGCCGACGACGTGACCGTCGAGACCAGTCCGCAGTTGCAGGAACTGCTGAACTGCCTGCTCGATAATGCCAGCAAATATGCCACGGGCGGCGAGGTGCAGATGGGCTGTCATGCCAATGCCGACGGCACATACGCCATTTCCGTGAGCAATGAGGGACCAACCATTCCCGCCGCTGAGGCCGAGCACATCTTCGCTCCCTTTGTGCGCCTCTCGTCCAACGACCGCAGCCTTGGCATCGGGCTGGCGCTGGCTCGACGCTTAGCCGTTTCCATGGGCTATAGCATCGCGCTCGACCCGAAATTTACCAAGGGCGTGCGGATTGTTGTCTCTGGCATCTAAGGCAGAGGACGGGACTCAAAGGGCCTTGTTGATGTCGGCTCAAAGATACGAACAAAATGACTGTTTGCACGAGGGAATACCTTAAACTTTAAGCATCTTTAACGGGAAAGGACAGGCGGTAGCTTTGCTGAATGGCGGAAAATGTCTACCTTTGCAGCTAAGAAACAGAAAAACAGAACGATTATGGTCTATAAATACGACTTCCTGGTGATAGGAGCTGGCGTGGCCGGCATGAGCTACGCCCTGAAGGTGGCCCGCGAGAAGAAGGGCACCGTGTGTATGATTTGCAAAACGAGCCTGGACGAGGCCAACACCTCGTTTGCCCAGGGCGGCGTGGCATCGGTGACCAACCTGGCTGTGGATAACTTCGACAAGCACATTGAAGACACGATGATTGCCGGCGACTACATCAGCGACCGACAGGCCGTGGAACAGGTGGTGCGCTGTGCACCGGAGCAGATACGCGAGCTGGTGGAGTGGGGCGTGAACTTCGATAAGAAGGAAGACGGCACCTTTGACCTGCACCGCGAGGGAGGACACTCGGAGTTCCGCATCCTGCATCATGCCGACGACACCGGTGCTGAGATTCAGCGCGGACTGATGGAGGCCGTGAGGGCCTGCCCGGACATCACGGTGAAGGAGAACCACTTTGCAGTGGAAATCATCACGCAGCACCATCTGGGTGTACGAGTGACAAGACGCTCGCCCCACATCCAGTGCTACGGCGCATACGTGCTGAACCCCGAAACGCAGAAGGTAGACACCTATCTGTCGAAGGTGACGGTGATGTGTACGGGCGGCTGCGGAGCCGTCTACCTGACAACGTCGAACCCCGTCATTGCCACGGGCGACGGCATTGCCATGGTATATCGTGCCAAGGGAACGGTGCAGGACATGGAGTTCGTGCAGTTCCATCCCACGGTGCTGCACAACCCGAAGGAGACGCATCCCGCCTACCTCATCACCGAGGCCATGCGCGGCTATGGCGGCATACTGAAACTGCCCAACGGCGAGACGTTTATGGAGAAGTATGACGAGCGGCTCAGCCTGGCGCCTCGCGACATCGTGGCGAGGGCTATAGATAAGGAGATGAAGATTCACGGACTGGACCACGTGTGCTTGGACGTGACCCACAAAGACCCGGAGGAGACGCGCCACCACTTCCCAAACATCTATCAGAAGTGTCTGTCGATAGGCATCGACATCACCACCGACTATATCCCCGTCCGGCCGGCTGCCCACTACATGTGCGGAGGCATCAAGGTCGACCTGAACGGCCAGACCAGCATCGAACAGCTCTACGCCCTTGGCGAGTGCTCCTGCACCGGTCTGCATGGTGGCAACCGTCTGGCCTCCAACTCCCTCATCGA
>JAFPTC010000144.1 GCA_017400455.1 Prevotella sp.
CATCTTGCACAGGTGCTCGTAGCTCTGGTCGAGCTTGGCGTTCTCCTCGGCTGTGCCCTGCGGCACCTCATACTTGGCACCCTCGGCGGTCATGGTGGTCTTCATGGCCATCATGATGTGATCGTACTTGTCGGTCTGCACATACGTGCCCACGGGGAAGCGGAAAGGCTCACCGCCCATGGCGGCACGAATCATCTCGACGCTGAGGTAAGAGGGGCTCTGGAAGCTGGAACGTCCGCGCAGCTTGATGATGGCGGCACCACCCTTGGTGACGTCGGTCTTCATCTGCTCCCACTCCTCGGCGGGGAACTCGGGCGTGCCAATGATGTCGGTCAGCTTGCGGCCCTTGATGGTGACGTGGCTGCCGAAGACGGCCATCTGCTCGCCGTGACCACCATAGGTGGCGCAGCCCTTGATCTCGCTCTGCAGCACGCCAAACTTCTTGGCCAGTGCACTCTGCAGACGGGTGGTGTCCAGAGCAGCCAGCGTGGTCACCTGTCCGGGCTTCAAGCCGCTATAGAGCAGGGTCACCAGGCCAGTGAGGTCGGCGGGGTTGAAGATGATGACCACGTGCTTCACGTCGGGGCAATACTTCTTGATGTTCTGACCCAGCTCCTCGGCAATCTTGCAGTTGCCGGCCAGCAGGTCCTCACGCGTCATGCCCTCCTTACGGGGAGCGCCGCCGCTGGAAATGATGTACTTGGCACCACGGAAAGCCTCCTCGGCATTGGTGGTGGCGGTGATGGTGGCCTCGTCGAAGCCGCTCTGGCGCATTTCCTCAGCCACGCCCTCGGGCGAGAACACGTCGTAAAGACACAGGTTACTTGTCAGGCCCATCATCAGTGCGCTCTGGGCCATGTTTGAGCCAATCATGCCGGCTGCGCCGACGATGACCAGCTTGTCGTTAGTCAAAAATGCCATAAAATCTGTTTTTATATGTTTAAGATTCAATTTCGAGCGCAAAGATAGCAAAAAAGATTGAAGAAAGGGGGAAGAAACACTACTTTTTTTGGAGCCTGCAAAGTTTTTTCATTATTCGGCATAGAATTTTAAAACTTTTTTGTATCTTTGCAAAGTTGAAATGACAAAAAACTACTAAGCAATATGAGCAAGATTGAACAGCGACTGAGCGAACTGCGCCAGCTGATGCAAAGGGAGCATCTGGCAGCCTTTATTTTCCCATCGAGCGACCCCCACCAGAGCGAATATGTGGCCGACCACTGGAAGGGACGCGAGTTTATAAGCGGCTTCAACGGATCGGCCGGAACGGCCGTGGTGACGATGACGAGCGCCGCCCTGTGGACGGACTCTCGCTATTTCCTGGCGGCCGAGGAACAGCTCAGCGGCACCGAGTTTCAGCTGATGCGCCTGAAGATGCCGGGCACGCCCACGGTGGCACAGTGGATAGGCGAGGAGCTGAAGAAGCAGCAGGGCGACACCGAGGTGGGCATCGACGGCATGGTGTGCGCGGCCAGCATGGCCCGTGAGCTCATCGTTGACCTGCGCCGGCAGGGCGGAATAACCCTGCGCACGAACCTGGACCCGCTGCGCACGGTGTGGCACGACAGGCCCTCCATCCCGCAGAACAAGGTGGAGCTGTTTCCCATGGAATATGCGGGTGAAAGCACGCCCGACAAGCTGAAGCGCATACGCCAGGCGCTGCGCGAGAACCATGCCGACGGCATGCTGATGGCAGCGCTCGACGACATAGCCTGGACGCTGAACCTGAGAGGCACGGACGTGCACTGCAACCCCGTCTTCGTGAGCTATCTGCTCATCTCGTCGAAGGATGTCACATTATATATAAATAAGGAGAAGCTGACGCCGCAGGTCATGGACTACCTGCGCCAGAACAACATCAAGACCGACGACTATGAGCACGTGGCTCAGGGGCTGAAGGACTATTTTGAATATAACATCCTGCTGGACCCCGACGAGGTGAACTACACGCTGTTCAAGGCCACGAAGCGCGAGGTGGTGGAGGCCGAATCGCCCGTGAAACGGATGAAAACCGTGAAGAACGCCACCGAGATAGCGGGTTTTAAGCGGGCGATGCTGCGCGATGGCATCGCCATGGTGAAATTCCTGAAATGGCTCACGGAGCAATTCCCCACTCCACCTACCCCACCTACTCCACCTACTCCACCTACCCCACCTACTCCCCCCATCACCGAACTCTCCGTCGACCGCAAGCTCACGGCCCTGCGCGCCGAACAGGCCCTCTATCGCGACATCTCGTTCGACACCATTGCCGGCTACGGCGAGCACGGGGCCATCATCCACTATGAGCCGACGGAGGAGACCGACATTCCCCTGAAGCCCGAGGGATTCCTGCTGCTGGACAGCGGCGCGCAATACATGGACGGTACCACCGACATCACGCGCACCATTCCCCTGGGGCCGCTGACCGACTATATGAAGCACGTCTACACGCTGGTGCTGAAAGGCCACATCCAGATTGAACTGGCCAAGTTCCCCTCGGGCATCAGCGGCACGCAGCTGGACGTGCTGGCCAAACGGGCCATGTGGCGCGAGGGCCTGCACTACCTGCACGGCACGGGCCACGGCGTGGGCACCTACCTGAACGTTCACGAGGGGCCTCACCAGATTCGCATGGAGTGGAAGCCCGCCCCGCTGGTGGCCAGCATGACCGTGACCGACGAGCCGGGCATCTACCTGCCAGGACGCTTCGGCGTTCGCATAGAGAATACCCTGCTCATCACCCCTTACACGCCCGAAGACCCGCTGCACGAAGCCATCCCGGGCGAGTTCGGCGAGTTCCTGCAGTTTGAGTCGCTGACGCTCTGCCCCATCGACAAACGGCCCATCGTGGTGGAGATGCTCACGGCGGAAGAACGGCAGTGGCTGAACGATTATCACCAACGAGTAAATAAACAGCTGTCACCCCACCTGACAGTTGAAGAAGCAGCATGGTTGAGCGACGCTTGCGCCCCTTTATAGCAAAAAAAGCAGCCAAAATGTTAGTTTTTATTTAAATTATTTGCATTTTTGACAATTTAGCAGTAACTTTGCACCCTAATTGCGTAAAAATAAGTAGAACATTAATAATTTTATGAAAAAAAGACTAGCAATGCTTTTGGTTGGCTTCTTCCTATCGCTGGGAGCAGCCTTAGCCCAGAATCACATTACGGGCACAGTCTTTGAGGACAACGGAGAGCCATGTATTGGCGCCACCGTCATGATTCAAGGCACCAAGCAAGGAACGAAGACGGACGTGAACGGTAAGTTCAACATTTCCGTCCCCTCAGGTAAAAAGATTGTTATCAGTTACATCGGCATGGTGACGCAGACCGTCACACCGAAAAATGGCATGAAAGTGACGCTGAAGACTGACGCCCACACCGTGGACGAGGTCGTGGTCACGGGTATGCAGAAGATGGACAAGCGCCTCTTTACCGGTGCCACGGCAAAGATTGACGCCGAGAAGACCAAGCTCGACGGTGTGGCCGACGTGAGCCGTGCGCTGGAAGGCCGCGCTGCCGGTGTGTCGGTGCAGAACGTGTCGGGCACATTCGGTACAGCACCGAAGATTCGCGTGCGTGGTGCTACCTCCATCTACGGTTCGTCGAAACCTCTATGGGTGATTGACGGCGTTATCCAGGAGGATGCTATTGACGTGAGCGCTGACGACCTCTCAAGCGGCGATGCCACAACGCTGATTTCTAATGCCATCGCAGGCCTGAGCGCCGACGACATCGAGTCGTTCCAGGTGCTGAAGGACGGCTCGGCAACCTCCATCTATGGTGCCCGTGCCATGGCCGGTGTGGTGGTCATCACCACCAAGCGAGGCAAGGCAGGACGCTCTACCGTGAACTACACGGGCGAGTTCACCTATCGTCTGAAGCCCAGCTACCGCAACTACAACATCTCGAACTCTCAGGAGCAGATGGGTATCTACAAGGAAATGGCCGAAAAAGGCTGGCTGGAGTTCTCGGCATTGGCCAACGGCTCTACCTCGGGCCTCTACGGTAAGATGTACAACGAGATTGCCCGCTACGACGAGACGAAGGGCGAGTTCGGACTGCCCTATACCGATGCTGCCATGAACAAATATCTGCAGACGGCAGAATTCCGCAATACCGACTGGTTTGACCTGCTCTTCAACGAGAACATTATCCAGAACCATGCTGTGAGCATCTCTACGGGTACGGAAAAGGCTAATCTCTACGCATCCATCTCGGCCATGAACGACCCAGGATGGACGAAGGACTCGAAGGTGGAGCGCTACACGGCCAACATGAACGCTACCTTCAACCTGTCGAAAAAGCTCTCGGTGTCGCTGCTCACTAATGGCAGCTACCGCGACCAGAAGGCTCCTGGCACGCTCTCGCGTTCGACTGACGTAGTAAGTGGTGCCGTGAACCGCTCGTTCGACATCAACCCCTTCAGCTATGCCATGAACACCAGCCGCACGCTGGACCCCGATCAGATTTACAAGCGCAACTTTGCCAACTTCAACATCTTCGACGAGCTGGACAATAACTACATTGACCTGTCGGTGGCTGACATGAAGTTCCAAGGCGAAGTGATTTACAAGCCCATTCAGGGACTGGAGATTCACGCCCTGGGCGCATACCGCACACAGAAGACCTCGCAGGAGCACTTCATCCTGAACCACTCGAACCAGGCCGAGGCCTACCGCGCCGGTGTGGGCGATCCTAACATTCAGAACAGCAACAGCTATCTGTATACCGACCCGGACAAACCCAACTCGCTGCCTATCTCGGTGATGCCTCAGGGAGGTATCTACACCCGCAACGACTATATGGTGCGCCAGCTGGACTTCCGTGGCACCGTACAATATAATAAGGTATGGAACGACACGCACATCATGAACATCTTTGCCGGTATGGAAGCAAACAAGACCGACAAGGACCAGATGTACCACTCGGACTATGGCGTGGACTATGAAGCTGCACGCCTGGTCATCGTCACACCAGAATTCTTCAAGCAGGCCAAAGAGGAAGGCACGCAGCTGAGCTCGTTTGCCAAGTCGTGGACCCGCAACCTGGCCTACTTCGGCAGTGCCAGCTACTCCTACAAAGGACGCTACACCGTGAACGGCACGCTGCGCTATGAGGGTACGAACAAGCTGGGACGTAGCCGCTCGGCTCGCTGGCTGCCCACATGGAACGTGTCGGGTGCTTGGAACGCACACGAGGAGACTTTCTTCCAGAAATGGATGGAGCGCACGAACAATGCCTTCTCGCACTTGGCACTGCGTGCTTCTTATTCGCTGACTGCCGACCGTGGTCCCTCGTCGGTGTCGAACGCATTGCCTATCTACTATTCCACACAGGCTTGGCGTCCTCAGGGCGAACAGATGGAAACGGTCATCGAACTGGGCAACATTGCTAACAAGGAGCTGACCTACGAGAAGAAGCATGAGCTGAACTTCGGTCTGGACGCAGGCTTCCTGAACAACCGCATCAACCTGAACTTCGACATCTATTGGCGTCAGAACTATGACCTGATTGGTTACATCCAGACGCAGGGTGTGGGCGGTATCATCGACAAGCTGGCCAACGTGGCCGAGATGAAGTCACACGGCGTGGAGGCTACCCTCTCCACCCGTAACATCCAGACGCCCGACTGGCAGTGGAACACGGACTTCACCTTCAGCTATGCCTACAACGAGATTACCAACCTGCGCTCGCGCTCGAACGTCATCAACATGGTCAGTGGTTCGTCAAGCAACCACTTCCGCGAGGGCTATCCCGTTTCGGCACTGTTCTCTATTCCTTTCGTCCGTCTGAGCGACGAGGGTATACCCATCGTCATCAACGAGAAGGGTGAAGAGACCAGCACCGACATCTACTTCCAGGAGTACGAGAAGGTGGACTTCCTGAAGTATGAAGGTCCCACCGAGCCTACCTATACCGGTGGTCTGAACAACTTGGTGAAGTGGAAGAACTGGCGCTTCAACCTGTTCATCACCTATAGTTTTGGCAACAAGATCCGTCTCGATCCGGTGTTCGCTGCCGCCTACAGCGACATGAGCGCCATGCCGAAGGAATTCAAGAACCGCTGGGTGCAGCCTGGCGATGAGAACGTCACTTCTATCCCCGCTATTGCCAGCCGCCGACAGTATTACGACAACGGTTACCTGAGCTACGCTTATAATGCTTATAACTACTCTACCGAGCGTTGCGCCGACGGCGGATTCATCCGTCTGAAGGATGTGTCGCTGACTTACGACCTGCCCGCCAACCTGATTAACAAGATAGGACTGAGCACGGCCTCGCTGAAGCTCGACGCCACCAACCTCTGCCTGCTCTATGCCGACAAGAAGCTGAACGGACAGGATCCCGAGTTCGTCAACTCGGGCGGTGTGGCAACGCCTATGCCTAAGCAGTTCACACTCACCGTAAGATTAGGAATGTAGTAGACGAAGTAAATAATTGATAATTGAACATTGATGAATATGACTAACAAGAATATCAGCAAATTCATAGTTGGCTGCCTTGTGGGTAGCGCCGCACTTACTTCGTGCAGCGACAGTTTCCTGGACAAGATTCCCGACGAGCGTGTGGAAATAAACACTGTGGACCAGGTCATCCAGCTGCTCTCGTCAGGATATTGCGCCACCAACTACGGATGGGTATGCGAGGCATCGAGCGACAATGTGGTCGACGTGAATGCCCCCTATATGGCCACTCAGTCGGACGGTAAAGAGATTGAGGTGCGCTATAACCTGAACTCTTACGACCGTATGGACGAAGAGATTTATTGCTTTGAGCCGGTACGCTCGTCCACCAGCAGCGACTCGCCCTCAGAAATCTGGGAAGGCTGCTACAGTGCTATTGCCGTGGCCAACCATGCCATCGCTCTGCTCGACGAGATGAAAGCCAAGGCCGGCGGCGTGGAAGATGAGAAGATGAGGGCTGCCTATGGCGAGGCCTATCTCATTCGCGCATACTATCATTTCGTACTGGTGAACATCTTCTCGCAAGCCTACAAGAACGATGAGGCCAGCAAGGAAGACAAGGGTATTCCCTACATCACCAACCCCGAGGACAAAGTGCATGTTGACTATGAACGTGGCACCGTCACCGAAACCTACAACAAGATTGAGGCCGACCTGATAGCCGGTCTGGAGCGCGTGAACAATGTGATCTACGAAAAGCCGAAGTGGCACTTCAACGTGAATGCCGCCCATGCCTTTGCCGCCCGCTTCTACCTGTACAAGCGCGACTATGAGAAGGTCATTGAACATGCCAATGCCGTGCTGACCACCGACCGCACCAATCTGCCCAGCCTGCTGATGAACTTCGGCGAAGGCTTCGATGTTGCCACCAGTTCTAAAGACTACTCGCTGCTGTGGCAGGGAGCCGACGTGGCCAACAACCTGATGCTCGTGGCAACCTACTCAAGGCAGTGGCGCCGCTCGGTGGGCTACCGCTTCGCCTGCGCCGGCAAGGCTCTGCGCGACGTGTTCTTCCATCTGGGTCCCAACTGGCGCTGGTATCGCATGCCCGTCTCGGGCGTGGCTGGTGAGACCTTCTGGGACGGCGAGGCCGACCACGGCTTCATGAGCTCGCGCATTGCCGAGTCGTTCGAGTACACCGACAAAGTGGCTGGTATCGGCTTTGCACACATCATCCGCCGCGAGTTCACGGCAAACGAGCTGCTCTTAGAGCGTGCCGAAGCCTACCTGCTGGGACGTCAGGACCTGGCCGAGTGCTTTGCCGACCTCTATGCCTATGAGGAGAGCCGCCAGTCGTTCTCCGAGGCCAACAAGGCCTTCTACACGTCCGGTGGTGCACTCACCTCGCTCACCGAGAACGCCCTGATCAGCTGGTACACACCAACCGAAGCCAACGTGAAGAACCATAGTAACACACTGGCCAACTGGGACTTTACGCAGAATATGAGCCCCGACTTCATCGTTCCGGCCAACGACACCATCATTGCCTACATGAACTGCCTGAACGACATGCGCCGATATGAGACGGCCTGGACAGGTCTGCGTTTCTTCGACGTGAAGCGCTACGGCTTCGAGTACGAGCACCACTTCGGCCCGGACGATCAGGTTTTCAAGCTGGAATGGAATTCACCCAAGCGTGCCATTGAGGTACCGCAGGAGGTACTTGTAGCCGGTATGGAGGCTTCGCAGCCCGTGACCAGTGCCAACGGAGCTTCCAATATCAAGAGCTATAGTGGTAAAAACATGAAACAATATTAAGGAGGACAGAATATGACGAAAAATACATTCAAGATACTTTGCCTCTCGGCCGCCACGGTGCTGGCAGCCGGCGTGGCTTCGTGCTCCGAGGAGAAGCTCGACGAAACCATCTTCGACCCGACAGAGTATCCGCTGGACCGCACAGCCTATACCTTCCCGCTCGACACCTTCGTGAAGAAAAACTTCCTGGAGCCCTATAACCTGCGCTACCTCTACCGCATGCAGGACATTGGCTCGGACATGAACTACAACCTCGTGCCCTGCTCCTACGACCAAAGCGTCACGCTGGCCGTACTCTGCAAATACCTGTGGTACGACGTGTACAAGAAGCACGTTGGCGACGAGTTCCTCAAGATCTACAGTCCCCGCATCATCCATGTCATCGGCTCACCCGCCTACAATCCCACACAGGGAACGATGGTGCTGGGTACAGCCGAAGGCGGTCTGAAGATCACGCTCTACAATGCAGAGCACCTGAGCCCCACGAACATCGACTACATGAACGAATACTTCTTCAAGACGATGCACCACGAGTTCGGACACATTCTGAACCAGCGCTACAATCGCCCCACGGACTTCGACCTCATCTCCAACGGTAAGTACAACGCCATCGACTGGAACAACACGCCCGACTCAGTGGCCCTCAGCCAAGGCTTTGTGTCCAACTACGCTTCATCGCAGGCCCGTGAAGACTGGGTGGAGGTCATTGCCAACTACATTGTGAAGGACACCATCACCTGGCGCAACATGCTCAACACCGCCGCCTGGGAATGGGAGACTGCAGACGACGTGAAGGTAAAGCACTGGGACAAGATCAATGCTGAGGTAGAGCGCGGACGCGCCAATCGCGACTCCGTGGGCTACATGCTCGAAGTGTCGTCCTACTCCAACGGCGATCCCGAGACCTACAAGGTGCAGCGCAAGCTCATCGCCCGCGACTCCCTGGGCTACGCACTCCCTGGCAGCAACGGTGAGATTCAGTACCTCAGCACCAGTGGCGTCAACGGACGTGCCACCATCCTGCAGAAGCTGGGCTACGTGAAGGACTGGCTGAAGGAGAACTTCGGCTACAACCTCGACAGCGTACGCATGGAAGTGCAGCGCCGTCAGTGGCTCACCGACGAGAAAGGCAATTTCGTATTCGACGAAAATGGCCATTTCATCAACAACCTGATCTACATGCGCGCCGACAGCACCACCGTGCTCGACGACCTGCGCAAAGAGGTGGAAAAGTATAAGCAATAGTGCAACCACAGAAAAAAAGAAACGGATATGAAAAAGATACTATCATTATCGTTACTACTCATCGCAGGCTCACTCTCGTTCACTTCCTGTCAGAGCGAGGAAGACGACCTGTTCGACAGCTCAGCAGCAGAACGACTGGCAGCCTCGAAGGTGACCTATGCAAAGCTGTTGCCACAAGCCACGGCAGGATGGGTCATGGAATACTACCCCACCAACGGCGGCAGCTGGCCACGCGGCAACGGCTACCTCTTACTTGCAAAGTTCAATGACGACAAGTCGGTGGACATGGCCTCACTGAATGAGGAGATGACCGATGGCAAATATATGGAAGACACTTCTCTCTGGGAAGTCATTGCCGATCAGGGCCCCGTGCTCTCGTTCAACACCTACAACCAGTGTCTCCACTCCTTTGCCGACCCTGCGCTCTACGAGACCGGCCTGGGCTTAGAGGGCGACTACGAGTTTGAAATCATCAACCTGCAGGAGGGTGCCCAGTTCGCCATGCTCAAGGGCAAGAAGCGCGGCACCTATACCCGCATGACCCGCCTCGAAGAGGGCACCGACTTCAAGGAATACCTCACCAGCGTGACCGACTTCAGAAAGAAAGTCTTTGACACGACTGCCCCCAATAACCTGCTCATCACGTTAGGAGACAAGAAATATATCATTAACAATGTGGCTGATGGCTTTCTCAGCTTCTACCCTGAAGGTGGAGATGCCATCTCAGAGACGGAGAGTCACCCCTACCTCATCACACGCCGTAACGACAACTACCACCTTCGATTCCGCGACGCCTTCGAACTTGAAGAATTGGAAAAGAGCGTTCAAGAGCTGACATATGACACCATCCAAAACAAGTTCATAGGCATTGACGAAGAAACGTTTGTCATTGAAGGCTACCCCGTGCCGCTTTTTGTCAAAGAGTCATTAGATAAAGGCAATAAATTCCAGATGACAACAGCATCGGCGAAGTCTGAAAAATTTGCCACACTCTTTGAAAACATGCGTACTGGCCTAAGTACGACGATGAAATATACGCTGAACAGCATACAAGTGCTCAACACAACAGCTGATAGCACACAGCAGGCTACATTAGGTTTGCGCTTTGCATATAGAGTGAGGCGAGGTACACAGACGGTGACACAGAATTTCACTATTAACTATGACGTCACTTATACCGCCGACGGTTTTACCCTCTCAAACATGAATCCTGGAGAAACTGGTGCGACCGTCATAGAGAAGGTTCCCGAACTAACAGCTTTTGCAAACGCACTGGCAACGGAATTCCGCACAGAACATAATGGTACGCCCTTCAACCTTTCAACAGTGAAAATCGTCGCAGCAAGCGATCCAGAAACTTGGTTCGTTTTATCTTACACCAATTAAAATATCCATCATTTATGAAAAAAGCACTTTTACTATTTGCATGTACACTGATGGCTGCCGCTCAACTGCAAGCCCAGCCTTCAGCCGTGCGCAGCACCTACAAAAAGAGTGTAGCGCAAAGTGGTCGAAGCATACAAAATGTACGCATCGACATGAAAGCTCAAAAGGCTGCACAGCTTGCCAATATGCAGACGGCCACCATGGCTGAAGACTTGGCACCGCGTGCAACTAAGGTACAAAGCAGAACGCCATGGCGTGCTGCCGCTGACGGTGTGTGGTTCAGCCGTCCGAAGGGAACACTGGTCACCACCACTGACGACGAAGGAATGGGCTACTATGTGAACAGCATCATCACTCCGCCCTACTACAACCTTGTTTTCAATAATCAGTCAACCGACAAGGCCAGCACTTCTTGGGAGTTAGTGAGTAGTTCGGGAGTCACTGACATGAATGAGTATGCCGACGAGAACAACGATCTTCAGTTCGGCTCACTGGGCTTCTACGAACCTGCCTTTGACCCAGAAGAACGCGTATGGTACACACCCAGCTATTACCAGCCTCAGCTGACCGATGGCACCGTGACCTATCGCTTTGGCGAAGTCAATAACAGCTACTATACTGGGACACGCCGCTCATATCTGCGCTGCGACACCATAGGCATGTATGCATACTTGGACGAGCGCACATGTTCCACTAATTACGGATGGGGTTCCCTCGTATCCAATTTTAGCAATAATTACCTCCTGGGAAGTGGAACTGTCACTTTCAAGAGCGGTGAGGTGGCTACCAGCATGGGCGTTGTCCAGTACTTCCCCGCCCCCGCTTCGCCCCTCTATGTGGAGCATATTTCTATCGACTGCTACACCTCCACTCAGCCCATGAAGAATGGGGCAGAGCTGACCATGCGTATCTACAATGTCGTAGAAGATGAGGAAGGTAACAAGCAACCTGGCGACGAACTCATAGCTGAGCTGAAAGCGACCGCTGATGATGCCACACAGTGGTGGAACGACCAAACGAGCTACACCACCAGTGGCAATGTATTTGGCTACAACATTGCTTTCCACAAGAGTGTTGTCGATGAAATTGGCAACGTTTACGACGAACCCTTCTCCCTTGGACAGCCATTCGCCATCGTAGTTTCCGGATGCGAAAATCCGGATGTTGATGTTAATTTCACTGCATCTATCGAGGCTACTGAGGATACTGCCCAGCCTGGCGTTGAATCACTGCTTAACGACGGAGAGGTTACATGGCATCAGAGCATCTATGGAGGTGATCCCATGTCGATGCCATTCCGTTTCTACGGACTGTTTGACTATATTGAGGCAGAAGAAGTGCTCGAAGACAAAAACGGAGAAATCTACCCGAACCTCAATGTCTTACGTGTTTCCAACGACGGAAAGACCATATCGACCGAGGGAGCCGATGAAGACCACAACTTTGGAGCAGCTCCGCTGTCAATCAATTTCCCCTGGTACGACTTTGAGGGAATGGACAACTATTATACTGAGGAAGACCTGCCTGAGTGGGTACTGAGCTATGAAGTTGTTGAAAACAAAACCGATGAAGGCGAACGCACTGGATTAGCCTATGTCACCTTCGAATGCGCTCCCCTTCCTGCTGATGTAACTGGCCGTAAGGCCGAAATTTACTTCGTTGGTAAGGGCTACAAGTCGGCTAAGCCCATCGTGCTGCTCCAGGGCGATGCAACCTACAACCCCGGTGGTTACGAGGAGCCTCCCTTCACCTTCGCTGGTGCTGATGGCAAGTACCTCTTGGTGAATGTGGAATCGAACAAGAGCTGGGGCGCCGGCAACGACTGGGGCACCCGCGCTTCGCTGGTTGACCATCCCGAGTATGTCACCCTGCTGCAGCAGCCCGACGGCACCTACTTCATGGAGAGCCAGGTGAGCAACGGCGGCAACGCCATCTACTTCAACGGCGACTACATGGACAATGGCTCACCTGTGGCCCTGACCATCAACGCTGCCCAGATCCTCGGATTCAATGACGATGCCGAGACTCAGCCCGTCTATGGTTACACCATTGCCAACGGCGAGAACTACTTCGGCTATGACGGCACCTCTACCGTGCTGGGCAAGAACCTGCCCGCCGACAGCGAGAACGCCCTCTGGCTCGTCGTTTCCGAGCAGGAGGCTATGGCAGCTCTGGCCAATGCCAGCGCTGAGGAGCCTGCCGACGTGACCTTCCTCATTAAGAACCCGAACTTCGGCCGCAACAACCGCAACGCCGACGCTTGGACCGTCAGCGAGGACTGCACCAACAAGAACCTGAGCGGTGGTGACGATACCAACCGCTGCGCCGAGTCCTTCCACTCTGTCTTCACCATTAGCCAGCTGCTGGAGAACGTGCCCAACGGCATCTATGCCCTCCAGGCTCAGGGCTTCTACCGCCAGGACGGCGAGGACAACGACAACCTGCCCGTCTTCTTCGCCAACGACCAGACTGAGGTATTCCCCCTGAAGACCGGTGCTGAGAACTCGATGAACGAGGCTTCTGTATCGTTCAAGAACGGCCTCTACTACAGCGAGCCCGTCTATGTCGAGGTGAAGGACGGCAAGCTGAACATCGGTGCCAAGCTGGAGGTGAACACCAACCTCTGGTGCATCTTCGATAACTTCTCACTGAAATACTACGGTGCTGATGCCGACCTGAACGAGGTGAAGAACGCCGCTATCATCGCTCAGCTCCAGGAGCTCATCGAGAAGGCCGAGAGCCTGCAGGATCAGGTAGAGGTTGAGGCCGTGAAGACCGCTCTGGCCAACGCCATCAAGGCTGCCGAGGGCGTGAGCGCCACTTCCACCGAGGAGGAGATCAAGGCCGCCATCGCTGCCCTGAACGAGGCCGTCGGTGCTGCTGAGGCCAGCGCCATCGCCAAGAACGTGCTGCCCGCCATGAAGAACCTCGTCGACGCCACCAACGTCTACACCGAGGAGGCTCTGAACACCTACTACACCCAGTGGAACGAGAAGTACCAGGCTGGCACCCTGACCAAGGGCGAGGCTTCTGCCCTGCAGAACCCCGATGTGGTCACCGGCTGGCACGCTGCCATCACCGTCGACGATTTCCTGCTCTCAGCATGGGACACCAATCCTAACTTCAACAATGCTCCTTACTACATCAACACCTGGAGTGTTGAGGGCGACACCGACGGTAGCAACTTCCGCGTTCCCTTCTTCGAATACTGGACTGGCGACGACGCCTCTCTGGGCGCACGCACCCTGACCGCCACCATGAGCGGCCTGGAGGCTGGCGAGTACGAGGTGAAGGCTCTGGTTCGCGTTCGCACCAAGAACAACACCGGCTCTTACACCTCTGGCGAAGGCATCACCCTGCAGGTGAACGAGGGCGAGCCTGTTGACGTGACCAAGGGCGACAAGAAGTACGAGCTGGCTGCTGACAACAACTTCTTCGTTGGCGAGTTCAAGGCCAAGGGCAATGTTGAGGGCGACCTGAACATCAAGTTCAACGTGGCTGCCGAGAACAACGTCAGCTGGCTGTCGTTCAAGAACGTTTGGTACACCCGTCTGGGCGTCATCAATGGCATCAACAGCCTCAACAACGAGGCTCAGAGCAACACCATCTACAACCTCAACGGCCAGAAGGTGGAGAAGGCCCAGAAGGGTCTCTACATCATGAACGGCAAAAAGGTCGTGGTTAAGTAAGTGAAGTGAGAATCCCATTCTCACTTCCGAACGGAAACGACTTAGAACATAGTTCAAGGTTGTAGTGAAGTAAATATCGCTCATTACACGAGTAAACGGTTCCCCCATATCCCCAGCGGATATGGGGGAATTTTTTTGTGGCCATGCCGCGTGAAAAAATCTCACGTGAGATTTTTTCACGGGAAGGCCTCCCAGAAAAATTTCTCACGTGAGATTTTTTCACGGGAAGCCTAGGCAGAAAATTGTCGCGGCCAGATTCGTGAAAATGTCGGGATGAATTCGTTATTTCAACACAGAGACACAGAGGTACAGAGGGCGCATAGATTTCATGAGGCTTTTAATAAAAGAAAGAGGGTCACTCTCATGGAGCAACCCTCATTCTTGGTAGCGGGAGCCGGGATTGAACCGGCGACCTCATGATTATGAATCATGCGCTCTAACCAGCTGAGCTATCCCGCCATCATAGCGCTTTTTTCTAAGCGAGTGCAAAGGTACTACTTAAAATTAAAATTGAAGAACGAAGGGGGATGAATTTTCCTTGCGTTAACTTTATTTAGTAATTAAAGCGAAAAATAATGCTATTTCAAGGCTTTTTATTGCCATTTTCTTCGTAACTTTGTCGCCGAAACGCCAAAAAGCACATCAAAACAAATAAGACTGTCCTAATGAATAATATTAGAAAACAACGGCTACAACTGGAATATCCGCTCAATGCCCGCAAGCCCGACATCCTGTGGACGCTGATGAGCACCGACCATGGACTGGAACGATGGATAGCCGACCGAGTGAACGAAGAAGACGGCGTGATGGAACTGACGTGGGGCGAGCTGTGGGGCGAACACCACACGATGCACGCCCGCATCCTGGAGCGCGAGAAGAACAGCCACATACGCCTACAATGGACCGACGAGCAGGACCCCGACGCCTTTTGGGAGATGCGCATCGGCCGTAGCGAGCTGACGGAACAGGTGTGCCTCTGCGTCACTGACTATACCTGGCCCGAGGACATCGACGACCTGCACGACCTGTGGGACGGCAACATAGAACGCCTGCACCAGTCGAGCGGACTATGAGGGAGTGATGAGTGAGGAGTGATAAGTGATAAGTGATAAGTGATGAGTGAAAAGTGAGAAGTGATAAGTGATGTGTGAAAAGTGAAAAAAACACAAGACAAAGCAACTTTTCACACTTCATTTATCACTTCTCACTTCTTTTTTGTACCTTTGCAGGCCAAACGATATGTTTAGGATAAAGAAGTTAGACATATTTATTGCAAAGCAGTTTGGACTGCTGTTTATAGCCACATTCTTCATCTGCCAGTTTGTGCTGATGATGCAGTTTCTGTGGCGTTACATCGACGACCTTATTGGCAAGGGCCTCACCATGGACGTGCTGGGACAGTTCTTCTGGTACATGGCGCTCATGCTCGTGCCCCAGGCCTTCCCGCTGGCCATTCTGCTCAGCTCGCTCATCACCTATGGCAACCTGGGCGAGTCGTCGGAGCTGACGGCCATCAAGGCTGCCGGCATCTCGCTCATGCAGAGCATGCGGTCGCTCATCGTCATCGTGCTGGTGGTGGCGGGCATCTCCGTCTATTTCCAGGAGAAGATTGGTCCCAACGCCAACAAGCACCTCACGCAACTGCTGGTGTCGATGAAGCAGAAAAGCCCCGAGCTGGAGATTCCCGAGGGCGTGTTCTACGACGGCATTCCCCAGACCAACCTCTACGTTCAGAAGAAAGACATGGTCACGGGCAAACTCTACGGCATGATGATCTACCGGCAGACGGGCTCCTACGAAGACCAGGCCATCATCCTGGCCGACTCGGGCATGCTGCAGTCGACGGCCGAGAAGAAGCACCTGCTGCTCACGCTCTGGAGCGGCGAGTGGTTTGAGAACATGAATAAGCAGGACCTGGGCGGTTCGGCCGAGGTGCCCTACAGGCGCGAGACGTTTGCCTACAAGCAGGTGCTGCTCGACTTCGACGGCGACTTCAACCTGACCGACGACGCCGCCCTGAGCGGCAACGCCAAGGCCAAGAGCTCGCGCCAGATACTCCACGACCTGGACTCCATCCACCAGGCCAACGACTCCATAGGCCACCAGTTCTACATGGAGGGCAAGCGCTACATCTTCGCCGACCCAGTCCTGTCGCGAGAGGACTCTATCCGCCTGGCCATGGAGACCCACGAGGAAGTGCCGGAGCTCGACACCATCTACGACGCCATGGACAAGGACAAGCTGCGCGAGGTGAAGAAGAGCGCAGCACGCCAGGCACAGATAGCCTTCAACGAGGTTTCGCTCAAGGCCGACTATGCCAAGATGCTCCACCGCCAGGAGCGCCTGCACTGGCTGGAGGTCATCGGAAAGTTCACGCTGGCCCTGTCGTGCATCATCTTCTTCTTCATCGGCGCCCCGCTCGGAGCCATCATCCGCAAGGGCGGCCTGGGCGTGCCCGTCATCATTTCGGTGCTGGTGTTCATCGTCTACTACATCTTCGATAACTCAGGCTACCGAATGGCCCGCGACGACAACTGGACGGTGTGGTTCGGCCGTAGCATCTCCACCATGGTGCTGGCGCCACTGGCCGTCTTCTTCACCTACAAGGCCAACAACGACTCGGCCGTGTTCAACATGGACGCCTATCGCCTGCTGTTGCGCCGCATGCTGGGTCTGCGCCAGAAGCGCAACATCACGGCCAAGGAGGTCATCATCCAGGATCCCGACTACGAGGCCGACGCCCGCCAGCTGGTCAGCATCAACGCCGAGATAGGCCGCTACAGCCAGGACCACCACCTGCTGCGCTGGCCCAACCCCGTGAAGGTGTTCTTCCAGCCCGGCGACGACCGTCAGATCATCGACATCAGCGAGCGTCTGGAGCTGGTCATCGACGATCTGCAGAACAGTCGCGACCGCCAGGTGCTGCACCTGCTGAACCAATACCCCGTGCTGCGCACCCACGCCCACACCCGCCCCTTCCGCCGGCGCTGGCTCAACGCCATCGTGGGCATCGTCCTGCCCGTGGGCCTGTTCTTCTACTTCCGCATGCTGCGCTTCCGCCTGCGCCTGTATCACGACCTGAAGACCATTGAGAAGACCAGCCTGGCCATCGTTGCCCAGACAGCTCCCCAAGCGTCTTCAACTTCCGCCGAACCCACCATAACTACCGATTCTACCGAACCCACCCCACCTACCGAAAATGAATAGTTTCCACCTCAATTCCATACCCGAAGCCCTCGACGACTTCCGTCAGGGCAAGTTCATCATTGTCGTAGACGACGAGGACCGCGAGAACGAAGGCGACCTGATTTGCGCCGCTGAGAAGATCACCCCCGAGATGGTGAACTTCATGCTGAAGTACGCCCGTGGCGTGCTCTGCGCCCCCATCACCATCAGCCGCAGCGAGGAGCTGCAGCTGCCGCGCCAGGTCATCGACAACACGTCGGTGCTGGGCACCCCCTTCACCGTCACCGTCGACAAGCTCGAAGGCTGCACCACCGGCGTCTCGGCCCACGACCGCGCCGCCACCATCCGGGCGCTGGCCGACCCCTCGTCCACGCCACAGACCTTCGGCCGTCCCGGCCACATCAACCCCCTCTATGCCCAGGACAACGGCGTGCTGCGCCGTTCGGGCCACACCGAGGCCGCCGTTGACCTGTGCAAGCTGGCCGGCCTCTACCCCGCCGGCGCACTGATGGAGATTATGAACGACGACGGCACCATGGCCCGCATGCCCGAGCTGCAGGTCTTTGCCCGCGAGCACCAGCTGAAAATCATCACCATCAAGGACCTCATCGCCTACCGCCTGCAGCAGGAATCGCTCATCGAGGTGGGCGTCGAGGCCGACATGCCCACGGCCTACGGCCACTTCCGCATCATACCCTTCCGCCAGAAAGTGGGCGGGCAGGAGCACTTCGCACTGATTAAAGGCACGTGGAGCGAAGACGAGCCCATCCTCGTGCGCGTCCACTCCAGCTGCGCCACGGGTGATATCTTCGGCAGCTGCAAATGCGACTGCGGCGACCAGCTGCACCACGCCATGGAGATGATTGAGCGTGAAGGCAAGGGACTCATCGCCTACATGAGCCAGGAGGGCCGTGGCATCGGGCTCATCAACAAGCTGAGGGCCTACCACTTACAGGAACTCGGCCGCGACACTGTGGAGGC